>SSTG01000100.1 GCA_004801635.1 Muribaculum caecicola
AAATTTGTTTGTAAGTTTGCCAGAGGCTAAAATAAGGGGATATAAGCCCGGTCGTTTTTCTTTTAACGTATCAGGTGGCAGGTGCGAGGCTTGCTCTGGAAACGGCTATAAGACCATTGAAATGAATTTTTTGCCGGATGTACTGGTGCCTTGCGAATTGTGCGGCGGCAAGAGATACAATAGGGAAACACTGGAGGTTCGTTTCAAAGGAAAATCCATTGCTGATGTTTTGGATATGACAATAAACCAGGCTGTGGAATTTTTTTCTGGAATACCTAATATACTTAAGAAACTACAGGTTCTTCAACAGATAGGTTTGGGATATATAAAACTTGGCCAGCCGTCCAGCACATTGTCGGGTGGTGAGAACCAGCGTGTGAAACTAGCTACGGAACTTGCAAAACGCGATACAGGTAAGACATTGTTTATTCTAGACGAGCCGACGACCGGACTACATTTTGAGGACGTAAATGTACTGCTTGGCGTGTTAAACCGGCTGGTTGACAAAGGCAATACTGTTTTGGTTATAGAACATAACCTTGATGTATTGAAATGTGCCGATTATATTATTGATATGGGGCCTGACGGAGGAAAAAACGGAGGACATATTATTTCAGAAGGCACCCCCGTCCAGATATCTGAAACCGATTCACCTACAGCCAAGTATCTAAAAGCGGAACTATCCTTGTAGCAGGTATTCAGTAGTTGTCCGCTATAAAACGGTGTAATTCGTCGTATAAGCGGTGTATCGGCATTCCTACAACATTGTAGTAGCTGCCACTTATGCCCTTGATACCTACTGCCCCAATCCATTCCTGTATGCCGTACGCTCCTGCCTTGTCAAAAGGTTTGTATGTATTTACATAATAGAGTATAGCAGATTCTTTTAACTGTGAAAATTCAACAGTTGTAGTAACTGAAAATGATACTTGTTTTTTTAATGACATAATTGTTACCCCGGTAACAACTACATGACTTCGTCCTGACAAACGAGTGAGCATTTCTATGGCTTCTTCTGCATTTTGGGGCTTGCCTAGAATCTGGTTGTCGATAATAACTACGGTATCTGCAGCTATAATAATTTGATTTTGGCGAAGTATGTCGCTGTAAGCGTTTGCTTTTTTCTGAGAAAGAAACATTGGCACCTCTGATGCGGAAATATTATTGGGAAATGTTTCGTCAACAGAAATTAAATCTATAATTCGAAATGGTATTTCTGCCATTTCAAGCAGCTGCCTCCTTCTTGGAGACTTGCTTGCCAATAGAATTTCGAAACCGCTAAATATATCTGTACGTAATTCCATTTTTTACCAGCCAAATGCTTTTGTGTCACTTAACCATTGTCCGTTGGCTCGCAAAATTTCTTCCAGTAAGTCTCGTGCTACGCCATATCCTCCGTTAACAGGAGAAATATAACGAGATATGTTTAATACGTCTGTACAGGCATCATTTGGCGCTACAGACAGCCCAGCATAACGCATTGGTGGAATGTCTGGAATATCGTCGCCGACGTAAGCAATCTCCTGACTTTGCAGGCTATATTTGGCGTGCCATTCTTTTAGGAGTTCAATCTTATTTGATGCCCCCATGTATATATCTTGTATGCCTAATGCGGAGAATCGTTTATATACGGCATCAGATACGGCACCTGTTATAATGGCTATTCTATAGTTTAATTTGACAGCCAGTTGAAGGGCATATCCGTCTTTTATATTGACCATTCGCACGGGCACACCGTCTGTACCTAATGGTATGGTTGACGGAGATAAAACGCCGTCAACATCGAATACGATACCTTTGATAATACTTAGATTATAGGCAATTTTGCTCATATTTTTATATAAAGTTATAATCTCAGGAATTTGATGTATAGTATTCTGATATTTTTTGTGATATAAATTTGTATATTTCAGCCTGATACGGATCTAACGATTCGATGTGGTGTGTAATAATTTTCATATCGCCTCTACGTGCCGGGCCGGTTTGGCCGTATTCCGGACCATTTGTTAATGCTTTTTTAAGAGTAGCTTCTATTAATGATTGTAAAGCATTGAATTCTATACCGATGTCTGAAAGTATTTTGTCGGCCTGAGTCCACATAAAGTTTGCAAAATTGCATGCAAAAACTGCTGCTACATGCAATTTTTCGCGATGAAGCGATGATACATGGCTGATATTTGTACTGCCTGTGGCCTTGGCCAACGAATCAATTATATTTAAAGCGTAATCAGAAGTTGCTTCCGTTAAAAAATTAATATTGGCAAAATCCAGTTCGGCATGTTTGGAAAATGTTTGTAAGGGATATAATACGCCTTGTGATTCGCCTATCCCATACAGCACATTTATATTGGTGCTTCCTGATGTATGTATCCATAAGCCATTCTTACATTTCACTTGTTTTAAAAATGGTTCAATAGCGTCGTCGGATATGGCTAATATATATATATCGGCATCACATTTTATTTGTGAAATGCTATTTATTGCTTCAGAACCTATAACTTTTGATAGCTCATATGCATTGTCAAGGTTGGGACTGAATACTTGCAATATGTTTAATTTGTCACATATAGCCTTTCCAAGTTGGGTTGCAACATTGCCAGAGCCTATTATTACCGCAGTTTTATGCCGTAAATTATCTGTTCCGGAGCAAGTCATCGTTCTTGCCATTCACCGATGTGTACTTTTTCCCACATTAATTTTTCCAGATTTTGTGGGTTTCGTTTTTCGTCAGGATGCCCAAGTGTTATTATACATACTGGTAGTATTGTGTCGGGCATTCCTAATAGGTTCTGTACATAAGTTTCTGATTCCAGGTCAGATTCCGTGTATCGTCCACGTACCTGAATCCAGCAACTGCCAAGGCCTAAATCCTGTGCTTGAAGCTGAATATACGTTGCAGCAATGGCCGCATCTTCAATCCATGGATCAGAAGCTTCAACATCAACAGCTACTACTATTGCCAACGAGCAATGGGCTATAGGTGTTGCCCCACCTTCTTTGCACTTTGCTAAAGCCTCTAATTTAGCGGAATCTTCAACAAGCACAAACTGCCATGGGCGACTGTTTTTTGACGTTGGAGCCATTAATGCCGCCTGTAAAATAATTTTTACGCTATCTGCCGGTATTTCCTCTGTAGTATAGCGGCGAATACTCCTTCTGTTAGTTATTAGTTCCTGAAAATTACCCATATGTATGTTGAAAGATGGGGTGAGAATACCCTTTTATTTGCGGAATATCCATGCATCGGGGAACTGCTGTTTCCTATTGCTTTGCGACAATGCTTTTAAAGCGCTGTCAATAGAATTAGCTTTGTCAATGTAAACCCGGCATCGCTTGTTTGATTTAAGTATCTGGAAATTCTCGCTGATATTATTATTTTCTGCAATAAATTTTTGTGCAATTTCTTCATTTGGCAGCGATGCAACAATAACATAGTACATATTTTCCGCTTCTACGGCAGTTGTATTGTTCCGTTCTTCTGCCATGCCGGTTGCTGTATTATGGTCGGGAATAGCTATATTAAGTTCTATTTCCGATGCATTAAAATTCCATTGTTCAACGGCATTGGTATTAGCCGGTTTAAATGCCGACATGGATGCAAAAACAGCTTCGTTGTCAATTATAGGCGTTGAAAGCATAAATCCGAGCATAATAAGTATTATTACTGATGCTGCGGCGTTTATAAATCTGTGTATTACAGATTTCCTTGGCTTTATTATCTCGCTTTTAGCTATTGGACTGTCAATTGGTTCTTTTTCAAATTTGACAGGTGTATATTTACACAATAGCCCGGAAAAATCAGTATTTGCTCCGGGTATATACTCAATAACGTTTTCTGCATTTTTACGTAAAGCCCCTACCCGTCCTAACGAAACTTCATTTTGCGAGTCAAGACAGTTCATGATATCCGATACTGATTTGGAAACCATGTCTGAGGCTTTTTCAAAAGATACTTTTTCGCGTCGTGAAACAGATGCGGCCAACAGCCCGTCAAAATGATTTATCTGTGTGTTAAACGACAATACTCTTTTGGGCGGATAAATACAGCTATGTTCCGAATCGATATATGCAGGTGCGTGATAGGCTATTATGGCCCCCACACCCGGTATTACCACACAGTCATGTTGGCAAACAAGATATTCTATGTGTTCAATCAATTCATACATCACAACAAAGTTAGTTAACTTTTCTTATATTTCAAAATACAAATTTGCGTATTTTTGTGCTCCGGCAACCAATCATATTATTGTATTGATACAAACAAAATTATTGGATTGCGAATGGACGCGGTTTTGAGTTTTACTTATGATGTTGTATTTTTGTATTCAAATTTAATAGTATGTACATTGTAAGAAAAAAGATGGAAATTGCCGGTTGCCATAGCCTGTCACTTTCCTACGATAGTAAATGCAGTAAATTGCATGGGCATAACTGGATTGTCACTGTGCATTGCAAGGCTGAGAAGTTGAATGCCGACGGCATGGTGGTTGACTTTACGCATATAAAAGAACAAATTCACGACTATCTGGATCATGGTAATTTTAACGAACTATTACCATTTAATCCGACGGCCGAAAATATAGCCCGTTGGATTTGCGAACAGATTCCGGAGTGTTTCCGTGTTGATGTAGAGGAGAGTGAGGACAATGTGGCCTCTTTTATTGTGGATTGAAACGCTATGAAGATTAACGAGATTTTTTATTCACTTCAGGGTGAGGGCTATTTTTCGGGAACTCCGAGTGTGTTTATCAGGTTTTGTGGCTGTAATCTAAATTGTTCCTTTTGCGATACGGACCACAATACGGCTAACATGGAATTGTCCGATGAAGATATATTGTCGGTTATAGCCGAATGGCCGTCACGGCATGTTGTACTGACAGGGGGTGAACCATCGCTTCAAGTTACATCGGAGCTAATTTCAAAATTGCACGACAAAGGGTATTATGTACAGGCGGAAACTAATGGTACCGTTCGCCTTCCAGATGCTATTGACTGGATTACGTGCTCTCCAAAAACAGAGAAGATTGCCTATGACGAAGTTGACGAAATTAAAATTATTTATACCGGTACTAATACCAACCATCAATTCATACGACATTTCGAGACTGTAAAGGCAAAATGCTATAATCTTCAGCCGTGTGATGTTGGAATACAGCAGAAAAATGTTGAATTGATGGCCGAATGTATTGATTTTATAAAGGCAAATCCAAATTGGAATTTGTCAATACAATCACATAAGTTGCTGGGAATAAGATAGGGTTTATCTTTGGCGTATTTTATATCCACCGTCAATGGCTGGAACTACAACGTACGGACGCAAGCCCCATCTGTGTCGCTTTGCGTCGCCGGAAATAGGCGAACCGCCAAACTCGCACACGTCATATTCCGAGTGACACACGGGGCATGTTGCAATTCTGGTGTCAGGGTTAAACTGCACCCTTATGTTACGCTTTATTTCTACAGGGCACGATAAATCGTAAGCCAAAGGTGTATTGTCAATGCCGGTAACAAGCAAAACCCCTCCAAATCCAGTTTCTGCAGTAACGTTGTAATGAAAATTACTGGGAATGCGGTCCTCTTTTATAAAACGGTTATAATCTCCTAGATAATGGACTCCGTAAATCTGCCAGTATGACAGGTTTCCGAGATCTATGTACACACCGTTGTATGGAATACGGTCGTCGTCTACTGTTTCGCAAGAATTAAGCATGCCACAAATAGCTAAGGCAATTGCGGTTCCAATAAATTTTGCTTTCATAATTAACGAGAGAGAAGATTGTTGAACGCCGCGTGATAGTTGCTGAAATTGAAAGAATCTAAAATTGAATTAAACAAATTTTCAATATCCTCATTACACAGGTTACCGATAGAGCCGGCATGTGTGTGGCAAATATCTTTATTGGGCGAGAAGTTTCCCGACTCAATATCCAGCCCAACCTTCTTGTATGCATCACGGAATGGCATACCGTTAACGGCCAGTCTGTTTACTTCTTCTACCGAGAACATATAGTCGTAACGGCTGTCTTCAAGAATGTTCTTGTTAACTTCTATTTCAGAAATCATTCTTTCAGTCATTACAAGTATGTCGATAAGCATGTCGAATGCTGGTAGGAAGCTTTCTTTTATCAGTTGCAAATCACGGAAATATCCTGACGGCAGATTGTTTGTGATAAGGGTTATTTCGTATGGAAGCGCCTGCAATTTGTTTGCTTTTGCCCTTGTAAGTTCAAATACGTCAGGATTTTTTTTATGTGGCATTATTGAAGAACCTGTTGTGTATTCTGGTGCCAGTTTTATAAACCCGAAGTTTTGAGATGAGAACATACATGCATCAAAAGCCAGTTTGCCAACAGTTGCAGCCACTGATGCCAGTGCCTGGGCAACTATACGCTCTGTTTTTCCCCTACCCATTTGCGCATAAACAACGTTATAAGCCATGGTTGAAAATCCTAGCAATGTTGTTGTCATAGCCCTGTTTAAAGGAAATGACGACCCATATCCGGCGGCAGAACCCAATGGATTCCTGTCAACCACTGTATAGGCGCTGCGCAACACTGTAAGATCATCGGAAAGAGATTCCGCATAAGCTCCAAACCATAGTCCGAAAGAAGACGGCATTGCTACTTGCAGGTGCGTATACCCCGGCAGCAGTACGTCGGCATACCGGTTGCTTTGACGTATCAATGCGTCAAAAAGCCGCTTAACTGCTATTGCCACTTCTTCAATTTTGGAGCGCATGAATAGTTTTAAATCGAGCAGTACCTGGTCGTTTCTTGACCGGCCGGAGTGAATTTTTTTGCCAATGTCACCCAACCGGCGTGTAAGCATCAACTCGACTTGTGAGTGTACGTCTTCAACATCTGGTTCAATAATGAATTTACCGTTCTGTATTTCTTCATATATATTCTGCAATTCTGCAATAAGCGCATCTAACTCTGTCTTATCCAAAAGCCCGATGGATTCAAGCATGGTAATATGTGCCATTGACCCTAGCACATCGTAAGGGGCCAGATATAAGTCCATTTCTCTGTCTAGTCCGACAGTATAGGTTTCTACGTCAGAATTAACGCTTATGTTTTTCTCCCAAAGTTTTGAAGACATTACGTAATTTGAAAATGGTTAATGTTAAACTAATATTTTGCAATATTGCCAATCATGTCGCCAAATTTTTCCGCAGCTTCCTGCAGCTTAGGGCCGACTAACGGTTTGAGCATTGCCGGAATTTCAACATCGATACAAGTTGTTACCAATGTTTTTTCATTATCTATATTTTCAAGATTTATTGACATTACTATGGGTACAGGGGCACCGTTTGCAGTAAAAGCCACTCGTTTCCCAGGAACCTTTTCTGAAATAGACAACACCATGTCACCTACGGTTGCGGCATTAATTATTATAGAATCCTCGGTAAAACGAACCGCACCTATTTTGTCTTTAACGTCTTGAGGTAAGTTGTCAATGCGCTCTTGAAAACCCGAAAGATTGCTAACTTTTTCATAAACAGATTCAGCCTGCATGGGTATTTCAATAGGTTTGCTTGAATATGTAGCCATAGTTACTTTTTATTTATTGTAGAGTATATTTAAATATGCATAAAAAGAGCCTGTTTCTTAGTGAAAGTAATGACAGGCTCTTTTTATTAGTTGTCGCTATAAAGTTAGTTAATCGGCCTGCGATTTATGAACCCAGTTGGCCGGATCTTTACGCCATTCTTTTAACGTTTCAAGATCTTCATTCTTGATATAGTCAATATCGATAGCTGCTTCCAGCATAGAATTATAGTTGCTAAGTGTTATAAGTTTTACACCGGCATCATTGAAGCGTTTAACGGCCACAGGAAATCCGTATGTAAATATGGCAACCATTCCTACAACTTCGCAACCTGCATTGCGTATAGCCTCTACCGCTTTAAGACTTGAGCCTCCGGTTGAAACAAGGTCTTCGATTACTACAACTTTCTGCCCTGGTTTCAGGGTGCCTTCAATGAGATTTTCCAAACCGTGATCTTTAGGTGTCGAGCGGACATATACATATGGAAGTCCTAATTCGTCTGCTACCAGTGCGCCCTGGGCAATAGCACCGGTGGCCACACCGGCAACCGCATCAGGTGCCGTAAAATTCTCCATTATAACACGGCATAATTCTATTTTGATGAAATTTCTGAGTTCAGGATACGAAAGTGTCTTGCGGTTGTCTGTATAAATAGGCGAATTCCAACCTGATGCCCATACAAACGGATTGTTTGGCTGGAGTTTTATAGCACTAATTTTCAGAAGTTTTTCTGCCACAAGGCTTTCTAGTTTTTTCATCTGTGTATGTATATAAGTTGATATAAGTGATTACAAAGATAATGGATAAATATGTATTTATCAAAATCTATTTATTAAAGATAGCTAACAGGGGAACTGCCGCTTATTTTTCCATAGCGGCAATTGAAGCTTTTAAAGCGGCTATTTTTGCCTCGGCATCACTTTGTTTTCTTCGCTCAGCATCTACTACGGCTGCCGGAGCCTTGTTAACAAAGCGTTCGTTAGACAGTTTCTTAAGAGTGATTTGAAGAAATTCTTCTTGATATGCCAATGCCTTACGCAAATTTTCCAGTTCGGATTCGATGTCGATACATGCTGATAATGGAATATTAAATTCTGTTGTGTCGACCATGAATGTTGCTGCTGTTGCGTCTTTTTCAGCATCTGGACAAATTGACTCAAGATTTCCCAGTTTTATAATAATTTCGTCAAACGAGCTTTCTTTTTTGCCAACGATATTAAGTGTAACCTTTTCTCTTGGAGATATATTTTTAGAAGCCCTTACACCACGAATTCCATTTACTATTTCTTTTGTCATGTCCATTTGCTTTAGAACTTCGGTGTCGGGTGCGGATATTTCCGGTATTTGGGCATACATAACCGACTCTCCGTTTTTCCGTGGGGATAGATGCTGCCAAAGTTCCTCTG
>SSTG01000101.1 GCA_004801635.1 Muribaculum caecicola
GTAGCCGTTTTCCAGTGCGTGCCCGTACATGGTTTTCCAGTCGTCTTTTTTGCCTATAAATGCAGAAACAAGTAGTAAGAGTGTTGATTGAGGCTGATGGAAGTTGGTAACCATTCCCGACACTATGTGGAATTTGTAGCCCGGGGCTATGATGATGCGTGTAGAAGCAACAAATGTTGTTATGCCTGTTGTGCTCATGTATGAGAGCAGCGCATTCAGGGAATCGGTTGTGGACAGACTTGGGTGGCCGGCTGAATAAGGGTACCATTGCGGCACCTCGCCTTTCCATTGTCCGGTTGCAATAAGGCATCCGGCGTGGTACAGGCTTTCCAATGTCCTGACAGAAGTGGTTCCTACGGCTATTATGGTTCTGTTGGTTGAAGCTAGCTCCTTTATTAATTCCCGGCTGACACTTATGAACTCGCTGTGCATGGGGTGCTCGCCTATAAGGTCGGTTTTGACAGGCTGGAATGTGCCGGCACCGACGTGCAATGTCAGCTCGCGGCATGTAATGCCGGCTTTGGCAATGTTGTCGAATAATTGCGGCGTGAAATGCAACCCGGCAGTCGGGGCGGCAACAGAGCCTTCAATACGGGAGTATACGGTTTGATAGTCCGTGCTGTCGGCCGATTCTGTGGCGCGGTTAAGATAAGGGGGTATGGGTATTTCGCCTACGGCTTCTATTATTTGAGAGAAGGTTATGCTGTTGTTGTCCCATTCGAATTGTACAACCGAGGCGTTTCCGTGTCGTGCCACGCGTTGTGCCATGAGCGTTGTGCTGATTCCTGCCGTGTAGAGCTGCATTGACAGTGCGCCTTGTTTCCATCGTTTTGAGTTGCCCACAAAACAAGTCCATCGGCAGGAGCCTGTTGTTGCGAAATTTTGCGCGTAGTCAGAAGGAAAATCCGGTTCAAGGCAGAAAATTTCTATTGTGGCCCCGTTTTCGCCATCTTTACGAAAACGCAGGCGCGCGTTTATGACACGCGTATTGTTGCATACCAGCATTGTGTTTTGCGGCAGTATTTGCGGTAGTTTGCCAAAAAAGGTGTCTTCAAGCGTACCGTCCCGGTGCCTTACAAGAAGCTTGCACGAATCGCGTTGTTGCAACGGGTGGCTGGCTATGCGTTCTTCTGGCAGGGGATAATCGAAATCCTCAATTTTTATGTTGTAAACGTCCTGGGACATTGGGGTGATTTTAAATTGCATACACCTTGGCTCTTTATGGAGCCAAGGTGTATGCTGTGGTTTTTATATAGCTTTAAATTGCTTCTTCTTCAATGCTGTCAACAGGGTCGGCGGCAGGAACGTCGGCTGTGGCAGCTTCTAGTTTCTTCATTATTGAGAAAATAAATGCTGCTGAAATCAGGCATACTACCAGAAGTATCAGCCACAGTGTCCATACCGGAATGTGAACCCAGAGCAGTGTGGGAATAACAACCAGGTAGTTACCTATGGCTGTTGCCCCGAACCAGCATCCCATCATAGCCCCTTTGTATTTTGGGGGTGCTACTTTTGAAACAAACGATATTCCCATGGGCGACAATAGCAGTTCGGCGAATGTAAGTATAAGGTATACGCCAATTAGCAGGTTGGGCGAGACTAATGTTGCGCTTACGCCGTCTTCTGGGGCGGTGCCTAGTCCGGCGGTTGCAGAAACAAGGGCCATTATGCCGAAGGCTACACCTGCCACAATCATGCCGTAGCCTATTTTGCGAGGTGCCGACGGTTCTTTTTTACGGTTGCCAAGCCATGTGAACAATGCTACGGAGAATGGGGTAAGTGCTACTACGTAGAACGGGTTGAATTGTTGGTATATCTGAGGCTGTATGCCTTCTACTGTACCTGTGGCATTGTAGAACAGGTATAAGCCTATGCATGAGGCAACCAGCACCGCGCCTGAAACCGCACGGGCTTTTGTGGTTTTGCTCTGGAACAATGAAAATGCCGAATAAACACCTACTACTATTGTGGCAAGGGCCCATACGTTAAATCCGATGCGGGTCCACCCGGATGCCGATGTTTCAGTGAACTGCTGGGCAAACTTGGTGAGTGTGGCTCCGTTTTGGTGGAATACCATCCAGAAGAATATTACTACGGTGAACACAAGCAGCAGGGCCACGATTCTTGAGCGTGTCTGTTCCTTTGTCAGTTCAGGCGCTGCAACAGAGGTGCTGCCGTTCTGAGTGTCTGCCTTGCTGTCGCTTATGCCGGTATAGGTTGATGCCCCGAGTTTGTATATCAGGAACGAAAGTATCATGGAGCCGCAGGCTACGGCAAATGCATACGAATAGCCTGTTGAAATTGTGTCCATGTAGTTACGGCACCATTCTAACAAGGTATCGCCTTGTAGACCGCCGGCAAGTTCACTGAGCGTTGCCAGTTTTGCCGGGTCGATTTCGCCGGCTATAAGGGCGTTGCAAAGTCCTGGCAGTGCCGGATTGTAGAATAGCCCGTTTGACTGAAGCGCATGGTTGCACAGGGCTTCTGTTACCGACGGGGCAAACATGGCGCCGATGTTTATGGCCATGTAGAACAGCGAAAAGGCCACGTCGCGCTTTTCTGAATATCTGGGGTTGTTGTAAAGGTCGCCTACCATCACTTGCAGGTTTCCTTTGAAAAGCCCTGTTCCGCACGATATAAGCAGCAGTGCTGCGAACATTATAACCATTGACGATGTAGCGCCGGTGGGTGTGGGGATGGCCATTATCAGATAGCCCAGGAACATGACAATTATGCCCAGGGTGACTGTTTTCTGGAAATTCCATTTGTCGGCTATCATACCGCCTAGCATGGGCATAAAATAAACCAATGCAAGGAATGTTGAATAAATGAATCCGGCTGTAGCTGTGGTGAAGGCAAATTTAGCCTGTAGGAACAGCAGCAGGATTGCCAGCATGGTGTAGTAGCCAAAGCGTTCGCCTGTGTTGGCAAGGGCTAGCACATAGAGCCCTTTTGGTTGGTTTTTAAACATGATTAATGATTATGGGTTATTATGTGGAAGTTTGTTTTATCTGGAATTTTCTTTTGCATTGTAGGCAATGGCATAAAGCCGCATCTGTTTGAGTAGTGCCGCAAGTCCGTTTGACCGTGTTGGCGACAGGTTTTCGGCAAGCCCTATCTTGTCTATAAAATACAGGTCGGCGTTCATTATTTCTTGCGGAGTGTGTCCCGACAGTACTTTCAGCAGCATGCTTATGATGCCTTTCACAATGAGGGCGTCGCTGTCGGCCTTGTATACTATGCGTCCGTTGTTGTCTAGTTCGGCGTGTAGCCATGCGCGGCTTTGGCAGCCTTCTATTAGAAATTCGGGTGTCTTGAATTCTTGCGGCATTTCGTCTAGCTGGTTGCCCATGTCTATTATGCAGGCATACCGGTCCATCCAGTCGTCTATTTCGGCGAATTCGTCAACTATTTCGTCTTGCAGTTCGTTTATGGTCATTTCTTTTCTGTTGTTATTGTGTTTAGCACTGTCTGTCCTACGGCTTTTAGCGTATGTACGGATATGTGCTCCATGTTGTCGTTTATTGTGTGCCAGTTTGCAGGGAAAGAGCCTGTTTGCGGATTTACGCAGTCAACAATGTCTATGCACGGGATTCCTGCCCGGTTTATGAATGTGTGGTCGTCGGTAACGGCACCGCCTTGGCCGTCGGCGAACCTGCTCGCGAATCCCGATGCTTTGGCAACGGCCCATACGCGGTTGTTGACAGCCGGGGCAAATATGTCGGATACGTATTCGCGCTTGAAAACCGCGTCGCTGTGGCCTACCATGTCGAGCAGTATTCCGTATGCCGGGCGGTTTGCCGCCGTATATGGCATTTGGGCCACCCACATCTGTGTCCCCAGGCACCATGAGTCCTCTGCTCCCGATTCGCCGGACACGCCCATGTCTTCGGCATCGGTAAACAGGAAGTCGACACCTATCTCGGGGCGTTTTTGCCCAATCTGACGTGCTATTTCGAGAAGTACGCCCACGCCGCTGGCCCCGTCGTTGGCTCCAGGCACTGGTTTGTTGTGGTTCAACTTGTCGGTGTCGGCATCGGCCCACGGCCTGGTGTCGTAATGGGCAATCAGAAGCACTCTTTTTTCTGCAACGGGATTATATTGTGCAAAAATGTTTGCTACCGGTATTCTTTTGCCGTCGGCAGCAAGCATTGTTCCGCGTTGCGTGCTTACGGTGTCGGCTCCGGATTCAAGCATGAAGCGCGATATGAATTGTTCGCATTCTTTGTGGGCATCGCTTCCCGGTATACGCGGCCCCATTGCAACTTGACGGCCTACATATGAATAGGCGCTGTCGGCGTTAAATTCCAGTGCGGATATGTTTCTGCTTTCATGTGCTATGGTTGTGTTGTCAGGCCGGGAGACGGCTTTGTCTGAATTTCCCGAGCAGGCAGTAATTGCCAATGCCGCAACCACTATGGTCTGCATATATTTGAATTGTATTGACATATCTCCGTAAAATTACAAAAAAGACAGCAAAATGTTTTTATATCATGCCGTGTCCGTTATGTAATTATACATTTTTTAACTGTTTGTTCGGTTTTTATAATTGTATATGCGTTTGGTTTGAAAAACATTTAATTAGCTTTGGTAGGGACGGCCGAATTGCGTAATTTTGTAGTTTATTAATATAAACCAATCAATAATAAATCATAATGCTACGAAATATCGCCTTTTTGCCGGTGTTGCTTCTATGCGGCATATTCGGCCTGCAGGCGCAGGATTTGACCGTTGTCGATTTTCAGTCGACGATGAATCCCATGACGGTTGAAATGCAGCGCCGCGACTTTAACGATGATATATGTGCCTTGGTAAAGGTGCAGTTGCCTGTTTCCGGTGTTACATTTGAGGGAAATATAATTGGCGACACGCCGTTCAAGACAAATGAATATTGGGTATACCTTACAAACGGGACAAAGTTCCTGCAAGTGAAGTGCCCGGGACATTACCCTTTGCAGATTGATTTCCGGAACCTGGGCATAGAGGGCCTGGTTGGAAAACACATATATACGCTCAGGCTTAAGGCTGCCAATGTTGCCATGGGGCCGCAGCAGTCCGATCCGGGTGCCAACTACCTGGTGCTTGACATTACGCCTAAAACGGGTTTGTCTGTGCGTGTCGACGGACAGACGCAGCCTGTTGAGGACGGCATGGTACGCGTTTACCTGAAGTACGGTAACCATACCTACCGCGTAGAGGCCGACGGCTATGCGCCGGCCGAGGGGCAGGTTGCCATTTCGTCGGCAGGAAAGACCACAAAGCAGATACATCTGGAGTCGGTTATGGCCATGTTACTGGTTAAGCCTGAAACACCGGAAAGTTCTATTTTTATAAACGATGCCATGAAGGGAACCGGAACGTGGAGCGGCCAGCTCAATCCGGGGCTTTACCGTGTAGAGGCAAAAAAGGAAGGATACCGTTCGCGTATTGAAAATGTGGAACTTTTCCAACGTGACAACAAAACTGTGACTATTCCGGCCCTTACACCTATCTACGGATTGGTAAATGTTGACTATAAGCCGATAGGTGCCAGCGTGTCGATTGACGGACGTGAGTTGGGAACCACGCCCGATATGTTCAATAACGTGCTTATAGGACAGCATGTAGTAACCATATCAAAACCTGGGTATCAGACGCATACCGAGACAGTTACCGTGCGTGAGGGCGAAGAAACACGCATAAGCGGCACGCTAACGGCCGAAACCCGTCAGCAGCCGGCAAAGACAACCGCTCAGGTTGCCGCTTCGTCACAGCCTGTTTCGTCTAATGGAAGTGCTTCTATAAGCACAGAGTCTAACGGCGATTTAAAAATTACGGTAGACGGTATTACGTTCCCAATGATATTGGTTGAAGGCGGAACATTTACAATGGGTTCGAGCGATCATAGCTCGTCGCACAAACCGCATACTGTTACTTTGGACGATTTTTATATGTTCCGTTCTGAAATGACGCAGTTTATGTGGCAGAAATTTATGGGTAGCAACCCGTCGTCGAACAACAAGGGGGGAGGTTATCCGGTTGAAAATGTCTCGTTTGGCGAAATTCAGGAATTTTTGCGGAAACTAAACGCTGCGTCTGGGCTTGATTTCCGTCTGCCTACAGAAGCAGAATGGGAATATGCTGCCCGTGGTGGCCGTAAATCGCGCAACTACAGATATTCAGGTTCGAATAATCTGGACGAGGTGGCCTGGTATGGCGGAAACAGCGGCAATAATTCGCATGAAGTGAGGTCTAAAAAGCCTAATGAGCTGGGACTTTACGACATGAGCGGTAATCTTGAGGAAATTTGTGCGGATTACTATGATGATGATTATTATCAGAAGTCTCCGCAATACAATCCTCTGAACACGGTGAAGGATTCGGATAACAGGCATGTGAACCGTGGCGGCAGGTTCTCGCAAGATGAGACGCTTATTGTATTCCACGAACCAACGCGCCGGTTTTATGAAGATTTATCTACCGGTTCATGGTCTACCGGTTTCCGTATAGTGTTGCCGCGCAAGGGCGGAGGGCAAGCTGCTACAGCCACTAGGCCGGATTATGTCCAGGTTGGAAATAATGCCGGTTCTGCCACACGTACATTTACGGCAAACGGTTATAGTTTCGAAATGATACCGGTTGAAGGCGGTACGTTTACCATGGGGTGGAGCAATACTGACGAGCATCGTTTCCACCAGGTGACACTCTCCGATTATATGTTAGGGAAGTTTGAAGTAACCGAGGGGTTATGGAATGCCGTTATGGGTTCCCCGACTTCAAATAAAGGAGACAACTATCCTGCGGGAAATGTTTCGTACAACAAGGCTGTGCAGTTCTGCCAGCGTCTTTCGCGATTGACCGGCCATGATTTCCGTCTGCCTACAGAGGCGGAGTGGGAATATGCGGCCCGTGGCGGACGTTTGTCGCAAGGATATACATATCCCGGTACGAACTCGTTGGCTGAAATTGGTTTGAAAAAAGACAATAAACCTAGCGGCCTAAAACCTGTAGGGCAGCAAAAGGCAAACGAACTGGGTATTTACGATATGGCCGGAAATGCGTATGAATGGTGCTCCGACTGGTATAGTGACAAATATTACGGTTCGTCGCCAAGTGTAAATCCGCAAGGACCCTCAAAAGGGAAGGAGCGAGTTAAGCGAGGTGGATACTATAACTCTTCTGATGTATTTTATGAATGTGGACGAAGATTTAATTCAGAACCGGCACAGGCATATTTTTTCAACGGTTTCCGTATTGCATTGAGTGGTAACGGCGGCGGAACGCCTTCCGGAGGACAGCAGTCAGTTTATCAGGCACCGGTGCAGCAGTCGTATACGCAGGCATCGGGCTCGGATATGACGTTTAATGCCAATGGTGTCAGTTTTCAGATTGTTCCAGTTGCCGGTGGTACGTTCATGATGGGTTCGAGCGATCATAGCTCGTCGCACAAACCGCATTCTGTAACGCTCGGCAGTTACGGTATAGGCAAATACGAGGTTACACAGGCTTTGTGGCAGGCGGTTATGGGTAATAATCCGAGTTATGAAAAGGGTGCTAACCTGCCTGTTGTAGGTGTGAAATATGCCGAATGCGTGGAGTTTTGCCGTAAACTGAGCGGCCTTACCGGACGCAAGTTCCGTTTGCCTACGGAGGCCGAATGGGAATTTGCCGCACGAGGCGGCAACAAGTCGCAGAACTTTACATATGCGGGGTCGAACAGCCTTGACGCTGTGGCCTGGCATGAAAAGAATTCTGGAGAGATACCGCATCCTGTAGGACAGAAAAAGCCTAACGAGCTTGGCATATACGATATGAGCGGCAATGCCCAGGAATGGTGCCACGACTGGTACGACAAGTCGTACTATGCGCAATCGCCCTCATATAACCCTAAAGGCCCGTCAGGCCCGGACAATGATCAGGGTCGTGTTGTTCGCGGTGCCCATAATTCTGACGATATAGAGGAATTTTTCAAACCTGTGCGCCGTTATCGCGAAAAGCCAGCAGACGGCTCTATGGATACGGGTTTCCGCGTGGCAATGGACATGTAAATTTTATAGTAGAAATAATATAATTCAAGCAACATCAATTCGATGAACAATTTTGTAGAAGAACTGAAATGGCGTGGCATGCTCCACGACATAATGCCCGGAACAGAAGACCTGCTTAACCGTGAAGCGGTTACAGCCTATGTTGGTTTCGACCCTACTGCCGACTCGCTGCACATAGGGCATCTTTGTTCCGTTATGATTCTCCGTCACTTCCAGCGTTGCGGCCATAAGCCGATGGCGCTTATCGGAGGTGCTACAGGTATGATTGGCGACCCGTCGGGCAAATCGGCTGAGCGAAACCTGCTCACTGAGGAAACACTTAAGCATAATATAGAGGGTATGAAGGCCCAGCTTTCCAAGTTCCTCAATTTTGAGTCGGATGCGCCGAACCGTGCCGAACTGGTGAACAATTACGACTGGATGAAGAACTTTACTTTCCTTGATTTTGCCCGTGAGATAGGCAAGCACATAACTGTGAACTACATGATGGCTAAAGATTCTGTTAAGAAGCGCCTTAACGGCGAGGCTCGCGACGGTCTTTCGTTTACGGAGTTCACATACCAGTTGCTGCAGGGATATGACTTCCTTTATCTGAACCAGACAAAGGGGTGCAAGCTCCAGATGGGCGGTTCCGACCAATGGGGAAACATAACCACCGGTACCGAACTGATACGCCGCACAAATGGTGGCGAGGCTTATGCCCTTACCTGTCCGCTGATTACCAAGGCCGACGGTGGGAAATTCGGTAAAACGGAATCAGGAAACATATGGCTTAATCCGGAGTATACTTCTCCTTATAAGTTCTATCAGTTCTGGCTTAATGTGAGCGATGCCGATGCCGAACGCTATATAAAGATTTTTACCGAGCTTTCGCGTGAGGAGATTGAAACCCTTGTGGCCGA
>SSTG01000102.1 GCA_004801635.1 Muribaculum caecicola
GCAGCCGGCCCATTCGTCTATCGGCTAGGACGCAAGATTTTCATTCTTGAAAGAGGAGTTCGATTCTCCTATGGGCTACTAAAAAGAAATAAATAAAAACAGACAAAAGAGTTATTTAATAATGGCAAATCATAAATCATCCATTAAGAGAATACGTCAGACCGAATCACGCCGCCTGCGCAACCGCTACTACTCAAAAACCGCCCGCAACGCCGTGCGCCGTCTGCGTGCCCTCACTGACAAAGCCGAAGCTGAAAAAGCCCTTCCAAAGGTTACGTCAATGCTCGACCGTCTTGCCTCTAAAGGCACTATTTCAAAAAACAAGGCAGCGAACCTCAAAAGCTCGATGGCTTGCCACATAAACAAACTGGCAGCTAACGCATAACAAATAAAGGCTGAAAGCCTGTTTGGCCCATTCGTCTATCGGCTAGGACGCAAGATTTTCATTCTTGAAAGAGGAGTTCGATTCTCCTATGGGCTACCTCAACTTTCGACAAGAGCGCCACAGACCCCTCAAAAAGTCTGTGGCGTTCACCGTATATGCACAAAAGCCGGACAATGCATACAAAGTAGGACTAATTGAAAAACGTATGCCGAGACTGTATGCCATCATACAGGCATGCTAATTGACAAAAAGCCAAACAAGGAGATGCCTCACGGTATCTCCTTGCCTGTTAATAAACCAATCATTATCACATTTCTTGCAATGGAAAAAGTAATTTTGCTATGTACTACTAAAACACGCCACGGCAAAAAAGGTTCGCAGGCAACCGGTTTTTTTTCAAAAAAAATTCATCATCATGGCTAAACACCTGTAATACACCACAATTTTTTCTTAATTTTGTAATACAAATTTTTCCACTTATCATGATAAAGAATCTTCTTTTTGACCTCGGAGGGGTCATTTGCAACATACAGCGAACACGGTGCGTGGACGCATTCGAGGCAATGGGATGGAACGACATAGCCTCATACCTAGGCGATGCCGCCCAAAAAGGGTTCTTCATGGACCTTGAAAAAGGCCTGATAACACCTGCCGAATTCCGCAACCAGGTACGGCAGCATATCGCCAACCCGGCGGCAACAGACAGCGACATAGACAACGCGTTCTGCCGGTTCATTGTAGGAATTCCCGAAACACGCCTGCAACAGCTCGAGTTACTGCGCCGTAAATACAAAATATACATGCTCTCAAACACTAACCCTATAATGTGGAACTCCGTTTTAGCTTCAGAATTCGAAAAACTTCCAGGGAAAAAGCGCGAGGACTATTTCGACGGCATAGTAACATCGTTCGAAGAACATTGCGCAAAACCGGAACCGGTAATTTTCGAAAGAGTAATTGAAAAATTCGGCATAAAGCCCGAAGAAACCATATTTTTCGACGATGCCATACAAAATTGCCATGCGTCAGCCCAGCTGGGATTCAACTGGAGGCATGTAAAGCCAGAAAACGAGTTCTTCAACCTTATTTAAAACCACCATGGAAATTATAAACTTCGACAGTACACCGTCAATAATAAGCCAGTACATGGCCGAACTACGCGACATAACAATACAGACAGACAGCATGCGTTTTCGCCGGAACCTGGAACGGATAGGCGAAATAATGGCCTACGAAATATCGAAAACGCTAAACTATAAAACAGAAGCATTACAAACACCCCTCGACACCGCCAACTGCCGCACAATAGCCGACAAGGTAGTGCTCGGAACCATATTCCGTGCCGGGCTGCCATTCCACCAGGGATTTCTGAACACCCTCGACAAAGCCGAAAACGCATTCGTTTCGGCCTATCGCAAATATCGTGAAAAAGAAAACTTCGACGTGTTCATAGAGTACATAGCCTCGCCACGGCTCGACGGCAAGACACTCGTCCTGGTCGACCCCATGCTGGCCACCGGCACATCCATGGAACTAAGCTACCGCGCCCTGCTCACCAAAGGCACCCCGGCAAAAATACACGTGGCATCCGTAATAGCATCGCAGGCAGCAATTGAATATGTAAAAAAGCACATGCCCGACAACACAACCGTATGGGTTGGAGCAGTCGACCCGGAAATAAACTCACACTCATACATTGTACCAGGCCTAGGCGATGCCGGCGACCTGGCCTACGGAACCAAAGAATAACGCTATATAAGGCGCGATACAATCTGCCACAAGGCAATACCGGCACTAACCGAAACATTCAGCGAATGCTTAGTGCCGAACTGCGGAATTTCCAGACACACATCAGCACGGTCAACAACCGCCTGGTCGACACCGTTCACCTCATGGCCCACCACTATGGCATATTTTTGCCCGGACTCCGCCTCAAAACGGTTCAACAGCACGCTGCCCTCTACCTGTTCCAGCACACAAAGCCTGTAACCGGCATGTTTAAGGGCATCCACAGCCTCAGGCGTAGAATCGCAATGAACCCAGTCCACCGAATCTTCCGCACCAAGCGCCGTCTTGTGTATCTCAACCGACGGCGGCGTGCCAGTGACACCGCACAGCAGCACCTTCTCTACCGAAAACGCGTCGGCCGTACGCAACATGGCACCAACGTTCGACAGCGAGCGCACATTGTCCAACACAAGAACCACCGGAAGCTTGTCGGCTTGTTTGAACTCATCGGCCGACATACGCTGCAAATCCCATATAGTTTTCTTCTTCATATCTATATCAAGCAATTATTTTCATGCCATATAAGCACAGGCTACCTCAACCCCCAGGTGTCACGGTCAAGGTTCCGGTAACCGACAGCCTCCTGAACATGATGGCGGCCTATATCGGCGGCCCCGTCAAGGTCGGCTATCGTACGGGCCACTTTCAGTATGCGGTCATATGCACGGGCACTCATGTTAAACTTGTTCATTGCCATTCGCAGCACCTGCATTCCGGCATCATCAAGACGGCAATAACGCTCTTGAAGCCGGGGTGTCATTTGAGCGTTGCAATAAACTCCCGGCTCGCCGGCAAAACGCCTGGTCTGCACATGCCGGGCCTCTATAACACGCCGGCGTATATCCTCGCTGCGCTCGCCAGGCTGCATCGACGACAACTCGTCGAACGGCACCGGCATAATCTCCACCTGCAGGTCTATACGGTCCATCAACGGGCCTGAAATACGTCCCAGATATTTCTGTACGGCACCCGGGGCACATGTACACTCTTTAGCCGGATGGTTATAATAGCCGCACGGACACGGGTTCATCGATGCCACAAGCATAAAGCCGGCAGGATAGTCAATTGAGTAACGCGCACGCGATATACTGATTGTACGGTCCTCAAGCGGCTGACGCATCACCTCAAGCACTGCCCGCGAAAATTCAGGAAATTCATCAAGGAAAAGCACGCCGTTGTGCGCCAACGATATTTCGCCGGGCATGGGGTTTGTTCCACCTCCCACAAGCGCCACAGGCGATATGGTGTGATGCGGCGACCGGAAGGGCCTACCCGTCATCAGTGTCTGACCGCGCTTAAGCTTGCCGGCCACAGAATGTATCTTTGTTGTTTCCAGTGCCTCATGCAAAGTCAGCGGTGGCAATATCGACGGCAGCCTCTTGGCCATCATTGATTTTCCCGACCCCGGTGCGCCAACAAGCAGTATATTATGCCCACCGGCACAAGCCACCTCGAAAGCACGCTTAACGTTTTCCTGTCCTTTAACATCGGCAAAATCAAAATCCCAAACATTGCAGGCCTGGTCAAACCGGGCCCTTGTATCGACAACCGTAGGCTCTATTTGAACCTGGTTATTAAAAAACTCCACCACCTGCTTCAACGAGCCGGCCCCATAAACCTCTATACCGTCCACAATGGCAGCCTCGGTTACATTGGCCTTAGGCACAATCATGCCCTTGAAGCCCTGCTCCCTAGCCTTTATAGCCATAGGGAGGGCACCGCGTATGGGCAGCACACTACCGTCCAACGACAATTCGCCCATAATCATAAAACCGTCCAGCCTGGCAGCGTCAAAACTTTCAGATGCAGCCAGAATGCCAAGCGCTATAGGCAGGTCGTAGGCAGCCCCCTCCTTACGCACGTCGGCCGGTGCCATGTTCACTACCACCGAACGCCTTGGATAATCGTAGCCCGACTGCCTTATTGCCGTCATAGTGCGCTGATAGCTTTCCTTAACAGCCGTATCGGGAAGCCCCACAAGGTTAAAACCCACGCCGGGTTCAACCGACACCTCTATAGTAACCACTATGGCATCGATGCCCTGAACAGCCGCACCGTAAATCTTAATCAGCATTGTTTCGCTTTTTTATAAGTGCGGCAGCCTCACCGGCGGCATCAGCAACAGATGCCCCACGGTATAGTACACGACCGGTAGAATCAGAAACGACATAGAACGGTACATACGGTATCTGGAGGCCGTCAAACGGAGGATAGGCATTAGCGGCAGGCACCCACACCTGCGTCCAGTTTGCAGAATCACGTACGGTTATGCTACGCCATCGGGCAGAATCGGCAACCGACGAAACCTCAACTATATGCATTCTGCCTCGTGGAAGCTGCTTACGCAAACTGCGAAGCGGATTTATAACCGTGTCACGGCCCCCATTGTCGGCACCTGTAAAGGCTAACAGCGTACATGTATGCCGTATCGGGTAATAACGCTCCATGCTGTCACCGGCAGAAATAAGTGTAAACGGTTTCACCGTTGCGTTGACAGCCCCTGAATTGACCATTGACAGCAACAGCCTGTAGCCGTCAACCATCGATTCCGGACGGGCATCAGGCTTTATAACGCTAATCAACGAATCGGCCTCAAGCTGGCTGTTGCCGGCATCATAGGCCGTAAGCATGAGCGCTGACGACACCACGTCGTCCTTATGCTGCCCAACATAACGGGCAATAAGCCTGTTAGCCTCGCCAGGCATAGAAAGAGTATCAGCCTTTTCCCGTAAAAACTTAAACCAGCGCTCCGAAGCACCGTTGCCCGAAACGGAGTTCTCTGCCGGGTTCTTAATGTCCAGCTTACATTTCACCGATTCGCCATTACGAACCAGCAGCCGCGCTATAACACGGTTGCCTGACATCGACAACTCGGCAATTGTATAGTCTTTAGAGCTACCGGTAAGTGAAAATTTACCATCTATAGCCACCATTGATTTCTGCTCGAGCCGCCCGGCCGACACATATGTCATTGAAATTGTGCGTGTGCCAAGTCCTTCCACAGTCCCCTCTACACGGAACTGAGTGTCGTCGCCACACGACACAAGCAGCAATGCGGCAACAAGCCCCCAAAAACAGGCTAGTTTATTAATTACCATAAAAATATCAGTTTAATACATCCTGTCTGGCATATGCAGCGGCATGGCCGATGAAAGACGCTGCGCAGCAAGTTCCTTATGGGCAGCATCGGCATAATTGGCAAACGGGTGTATGGCAATGCCGCCCCTAGGGGTAAACAGCCCTACAACCTCTATATAGCGAGGCTGCATAAGCCGCACCAGGTCATGAAGAATTATATTTACACAGTCTTCGTGAAAATCGCCATGGTTCCTGAAGCTAAACAGATACAGTTTCAAACTTTTGCTTTCTACCATAAGCCTGTCAGGAATATAATTAATTATAATCTTTGCATAGTCAGGCTGGCCGGTTTTAGGACAAAGCGACGTAAATTCCGGACAAAGCAGCGTAACCATATAGTCGGCATCGGTGTGCTTGTTCGGAAAAGTTTCAAGCAGGCCTGGATTATACTGATATACGTATTCCGTTCCCTGACTGCCCAGATGTTTCAACCCGGCAAGTTCGTTTTCTACACGCGACATAGCTCCCTCCTATTTGAAATTTATTTCTTTAACACGCAACCGTTCGCCTGCGTCCTTGGCCACCGCACGGTAATAACTGTCGGAATAACCACCAAACTGCGGCGAGGCGCAATGTCCCTGAGCGGTACGGGCAAACTTGCCAGGCTCTGTTTCGCGCTTAATGTTCCCGTCAAGGAATTTAACCAGCAGGTAGTCGCCCAGTTTCTTGAACTCGCGCGTAGAATGCTCGGCCAGTCGGTGGGTGTGCGCCTGCAAAACGTCCTTACGAGCTTTTTTGTCAAGGGCAAGCACCTGCCTTTCCACTGCCTGAGTCGACGAGGCAATAGAGTCCTCAAGCGCGTTCTGCACACGGCGTATGTCGGGTATCATTTGCGAATAACGGTTATATGCCTGGTTGGCAACATAGTTGTGAACCCAGAACGCAGCATCCCATGAAAGCGTGAGCATGTCGCCGTTGCCTGGGGCATAGCAATGCGGCACTTCCGTTACACAGCAGAAAACCGGCACATAAACACATGTATTGGTATCGTCAACGCCAAACCATAGAACTCCTTTCATTTCCTGAGGAACGTCTTTACGCAACTGTGCCACAAACGAGAATCCTGTTTGCTGTGTTGCTATGGCGCGCTCGTTGGTATATTCCACCGAGTCGACAGTAAATGTCATGGGGCGCCAACGGTAAGGCACCTCAAACGGGCCGGCACCGGCATCACAGGTCATATCAAACGGGGTGTTTTCAAAATGATCGCGCATTGCCCACTGCATATCCCTTACGCTCAACGGCTTTTCGGGGCGTACCCACAAGGGCATAGGCTTGCCGGCAGCTTCGTTTATCCACGGAAGCCACACGTCCATGCCTTTCGAATGCCGGTTAAAGAAGCTCCATACGCGTGCGTCACATCCGCGCAAGGCGCTGAAGTCGGTAACGGCATAAGCTTTCGAGAAATCGAAAATCGAGTCAGGGCCGGAAAAGTAACCCTGTTCGCGAGCAAAGCTTATAACGTCGGGAGCATAAATTGTTTCCGGATCATTTAACGGAAAAGTATGTATCCGCGAATGGTTGGCATGGCCCGAAATCATTCCGTCGGGCACACGGCGCGCCACCCATACGGCCCCTTTGCTTTTACCGCCCTTGCCTATCATTTCCATAATCCATGCCTCGTTACCGTCGGCTATAGAAAACGATTCTCCACTCGAAGCATAACCGTAATCCTTTACAAGCTGTGTCATAACGGCTATGGCTTCACGGGCCGTTTTGGCACGTTCAAGCGTTATATATATCAAAGAGCCATAGTCAATCACGCCGGTTGAATCGTAAAGTTCCTCACGGCCCCCCCAGGTGCTCTCGCTTATGGCCAGTCCGTGCTCGTTCATATTGCCCACAGTTGAATAGGTGTGAGGCGGCTGTGGAATCTCGCCAAGATAACGGCCCGAATCCCAGTCGTAAACCTTTCTCATTTCGCCTGGAGCATGGTTGGCAGCAGGTGTTGAGTACAGTTCGCCGTAAAGCGTATGCGAATCGGCTGCATACGTAATCATGGCGCTTCCGTCGGTAGTAGCTCCCGGAGTAGCTATAAGGCTTGTACACGCCAGGGCCTGCATGCCGGTTGAAACGGCCACTGCGGCCGCTGTTGCAATAATGGTATGGTTCATAATATTCGTCTGTTATTATTTAATTCGTATAAAAAACACCTGTATAATACAAAGATACGGATAAGTCGGGAGCAAAGCCAAATTTATTTGAATTTTGCATCTAAAACATAGTCAAAGATATGCAATTTAAACCATGGGCGCAAACCTGATGCTAACGCATAATTTCGTCAAGCAGCACGGCACGGTTATGGTCGTTTACATACAGTTGTGGCTGCGGAGCCTTGTAACCACGGCTAAGAAGCGACTGTGTTGTGTCGAGAGGCAGGGCTTCTACCCCGGCCATATGAAGCAACGTGTGAAACACCGACCGTGTTGACGAAACACCTTTTTCGGCATTTTCAGCAACAGCCCCGGCCATGGCAGGATTCATATGCCGGAATCTGTCAGAAACCCACACCAGCATAGGCACGCCCACCTGGTACACCGTAGGCAATGGCGATGCATGCAGAAAGCGCCCGGTACCGTCGTCGTATATATCCTCGCCATGGTCGCTCGCATATACAAGCCCGGATATACAGTTTGTTGAATCGGCCTCAAGCCGGTTAATCAGCATGTCAAGAAACGATGCCGTATAGTGTATTGTGTTATCGTATGCCGCCACCAGACGTTCGCGGCAATGCGGCGAAACTTCCAGCTCGCCGTCAACACAGAACACTTCCTCGCTGGCCGGATAGCGGTCGTCATAACGGAAATGCGAACCGTAGGTATGCAATATCACAAGCCTTTTTCGCGCCTTGACATGGTGAAGTTCTGAATCGACAAGCGCCAAAAGGTCCTTGTCCTTAGGCCCGTGGACAGCCGGACCGCTGAAATTATCACGCAAAAACACACAGGTATCGGCCTGCTCGCCAAAGAAATCAATAAACGACCCGTTGCGCTGCTGGTTTGAAAAAAACGCGGTTCTGAAACCTGCTTCGCGAAAAGCCTCGGCCACACCCTTTACACGGTACACCGAATCGCCAAACGTACGGGCATCCAGATGCGACAGCAGCATAGGCACGCTCTTATGCGTGGTGTTGCTCTCGCTGAGCGTATTGCGAAACCCGGTAAGGCCGCGACGGCCCATAAGCATCGGTGTCGTTTCCTTTTCGTAGCCAAACAGCTGGAAGTGGTCGGAACGGGCCGTCTCGCCAATAACCAGTATGTATGTCTCGCCAATACTGTCGGCACGCAAGGCCCGTGCATCAAACTTGAACCCGGCCGAAGTCAACTTGTAGTTACGCGTCTGTTCAAAACGTTCAACGGCAAGGCATGCATTATAAACAACATTAACCGGATACATATCGTTACGCACCTTCACACGCGGCTGAGTAACCAGCACTACGCACAACAGCAGCAAGCCTATGCCTCCGCATGCACACGCAGCCAGACGGGCGTTCCGCACAAAATTCCGCCCTATGCGCCAGTCATGCCTCCATGCAAAAACCGACATAACCAACGGCGGAATATAGAACATTGCCACGAACATAATGGCCGGCAGCATGCTGCCAAGCAACTCGC
>SSTG01000103.1 GCA_004801635.1 Muribaculum caecicola
CCCTATTACAACAACAATAAATAGACGCAGAAAACCGCCTCAGTAAAAATTCGTCAAACCAAGGGGTTTAAAGGAGCCCCGGAAGCAAGCCCCTAACTGGAAGGGCCAAGAGCTTCCCACTAAATTATTATGAAAATTAAAAATATGCTTAAAAAAGCTGCTGTATGGTATTTTGAAACATCGGCTGAAATTTACAAATGGCCGCAGCTATAAGGCACTGTATATGCCATAATTCAAAATTTACAAATTACAATCGTGAAGGTACATCACGATTTTTTTTGTACCCATAAAATTACATTACAACATAAAAATCAGCATTATGAATGCTCAATATAAAAAGGAGGCAGCGAGTTTCATCGCTGCCTCCTGATAATTTATTTAAAAACAGTTTTATTCTGCCTTAAGGCCCCATACCGGACAGTCAACAAATTTAAATTTGCCTTTTTCCGTTACCAGATAGCGTACAGACACTTCCTGTTTAGGACTGTATTGAACAAATGTAATCTGATAGTACTGGTCGACAGTTGTTCCAGGCATTGCTTCAGGATAAAGGGCTTCCATTGCGCCGAGAGCCACTTCCTCGCAGAAACGCTTCTGTGTAAGGGCAACTACTTCTTCGTCGCTCATAGATCCGTAATGCTCATTAAAGAAATCGTCACCAAGGTATCTCTTAAGTGTCTGGGCAACGCGGTTGTCGTAGTTGCAATAATATGCCGACGCACCTCCGTAGCCTTCCTGTGTCGGGCTATTGCTACCCCAGCACCAACCGAATGAAACAACCTTGCCTGTCTGAGGCCAGTCGTTAAGAGTCTGGTCGGTTATACCGGGCACTTTAAGGTTTATGTTATCCCAAACCCATGTTACGCAAGCATTATAAAATGCCAATGACTCCTGGTTTGTCTTATCATCCGGGAAGTTAAGATACACGGTAGGGTCGTATACCCATTTGCCGTTCGAACGCACAAACTGGGCCATCTTCGTTTCCTGCGTATCCATAACCCATGTAGTGCCGTCAAAAGTCATACGGTCGCAATGCTGGTTAATGGTTGTTTTTGATGCTGCATCGTAATATTTGTATACAACATATTTATAGTCGCCGGCAGCGGCATATGGGAACTGAATCGACAAATATTTAGGCAGGTTTTCAGCAGCCGTTGTTGCGTTTAGGTCCTTAACACCCATAGAGGCATAATCGGCTGATTGAAGGACAACCACATTGTCGGGCACAACCCACTTGCTGCCGTTAAATTTGTAAACAGCATAAGTTGCCACCGAAGGAACGTTTGCCATAGTTGCAACAGCCGAATTGAACGGAACCAGCGAAACACCGTTTACTGCCGTAGGTATAATGTTCACATATGTTTTACCAGTGCTTACGGCATAACCGGTAATAGTGTATTTCTGACCGTCGGCAACTGCAGCCTTCTGGGCATCGGTAGGCTGGTAGAATGCCACCTGGTTCGAAGCACCGTCAACATCAAAATTATAATATTTGCCACCACTTATCTTAAGTGTACCTTCCACTTCTACATAAACCGGCTGCATAGGTGCGGTTGTCTTATGTGCGGCAACTTCCGCCATGTGCTTGTCTACATCGGCACCTGCCCATTTTACTGCAGCCGGATATGTAGCAGCCGCATTGCCTGTTATTTCCACACTGGCATTTTTAAGCTGCAGGGCACCAAAATAGTTGTTGGCTTCACCCTCAACAGTAGCCTTGTCGCCTATATTCATGCCGCTCCAGTTCAAACCCGGGTTATACACCAATGTCGAACCCGTAGATGTGGTAAGCACCGCACCCTGGTTGCAAATAGCCATAAGCTGGCCATGAACCGTATATGTTTCACCCATTGTCATATCACCGATAACGGGTTCCGGATCCTCCGGAATTTCAGGTGCCGAGCCTCCGCCGAACACCGGATCCTGTTCCGAGTAGTTATAACCTACATATACAAAGTCATCGGCCTTTGCCTGCGGATAAGCGGCGCTTAAGAATTCAGGCACGTACTTGGCTGGCTGATACGATGGAGAAAAAGACATTGCGTAATCCTCATCCGATCCGTAAACCGCCTTATAGTCAGCCTCGCCGACCTCGTATTTTGGAGCCGACTCTATACCTGTAAGTTCGGCAGGCATATCTTCGGCAACCTTATAGTACACCTGTACTGTGGCTTTGTTGTTAAGCATGTAGAACGGATACTTCGTATTGGCCGAAACATTGTTGAGCCATGCCGGAACGTATTCGCGAGGCTGTATTGTTTCTGAAAAATATCCGAGTGTACCTACTGCCGTAAGCTGCGAAAGCACACCTGCTTCGGTTGCCATTGCTACGTTTGTCTCATTCTTTGCTATATCGCTGTAGTCCTTCGATGTCAGTGTGTACTGAACCACTTGCGACGACCCTCCGCCGTTAAGGTCGGGAGTCTCAAAACCGTCAAGACTGTCCTTGTTCCAGGTATTCTCCTCGCATGCCGACAACGACACAAGTACTCCGCATGCGAACAGGCCTTTTATTATATTCAATTTCATAATTGTAATTTCTGCATTTAATGGTTAGAAATTAATACGCATACGTACCGAGTATGTACGGCCGAAAGAGT
Organism: Muribaculum caecicola; assembly: GCA_004801635.1. Classification (GTDB taxonomy): domain Bacteria; phylum Bacteroidota; class Bacteroidia; order Bacteroidales; family Muribaculaceae; genus Muribaculum; species Muribaculum caecicola. The sequence continues at coordinate 2,601 of SSTG01000103.1, forward strand.
AGAACACGCCATAGGCATTCTCCCATGTTCCGCGCGAATTGATGCCTGTCACAGCATCGGTGATATAGTAATTGTTAAACACATTATATACATTACCATATAGTGTGGCATTTACATTACCTATTTTGAAACGGTAAGAGGCAAACATGTCAACCTGCTGTCCCCATGGAATACGCCACGGATCAGCCACATTTATCGTTGCGTTTTCGCCCAGGCTTGAGCCTGTCAGGCTGTAGTCAGAGAAAGTTCTGTCTTCAACCACCCAGTCGGCACCAATGCGGAATCCGCGGAACGGTTTGAACTGAAGCGAAATAGAAGCCTGTGTCTGAGGCGAGTCACCAACTTTTACTCCTTTCTGGTTAACGGTAGCCTTTGCATGGTCGGGAGCACCTATTCCGGATGCAATCGCACCGTCCTTTATGCTCTTAAGCGGCTGGCCGAGTTCGTTGTAGAAGTAGCCTGAAGCATTTGAGTTCCATTCCCATTTTCCTACCGAAAGCATACCCTCTACATCAAGCCAATTGAGCGGCTTCCAGTTAAGGTTCATTTCCACACCCATGTGAAGGGCGTTTACACCCTGAAGGTTGATAGAATAACGCAGCCCGTCGTCCATTGTACCACCCTTTGTCATTGTTTTATCGTACCATTGGGTGTAGTAGCCGTTTACGGTAACGGCAAATTTGCTGGAGTTGTATCCGTAACCAATTTCATACGATGCCACTTTTTCATTAACGGCATCACGGTTCAACGCATTAGAAGTGCTGTATTGCAGGAATGCGCCACCCTGGAAGAAAGGTGCACGCGAAATATAGCCGAGGTTTACGAATACGTTGTTATAATCGTCAATGTTGTAGTTGGCACCACCCTTTACGGTTCCACCCCAGAAGTCGCGTGTTGCCGAACGCTCATGTTCCTTGTCGGCATACATGAATTCGCGGCGCCAGTAGGCGGTGTTACTTGCAGATCCGGCCAGCACTATATTCAGTTTGCCGTCCATAACCGTATATTCGCCTTGTGCATACAAGCCGCCCTGACGAGCATAACCTTTGTAGTTCTTGTAAACCACATCACCAATGCCCAGATGTTCAAACTTCCACATCGGGTCGGCAGCCGCCGAGTTAAGTTCGGCAGAAACGCCATTACGCGACGAGTAGTCGATAAAGTATTCGCCATTGTAAAGGTCTACAATCTTATTCTTATGCGTTCCCACATAGTAACGCAGGTCGATACCGGCGGTAAGGTTCAGCTTGTTGTCGTTGGGCATGGCAAATTCTTTCTTATAAGATGAAATAAGGCCGTACCATATATGCTGGTTAATACCATTCGACATAACAAGTTTCGAACCGTTGTCCGATTCTTCGTTTATGGTCTGTATTGCGCCATAATCGAAGGTTCCGTCGGCACGGCGGAACCGCGTGCTTAGCACGCCGTCGGTGGCACCGTACCAGTCGGAATACTTATAGTCGATACCGTTAGCCTGTCCGGAATATCCGCCGGCATCGCAGTACGACATATAAACAGCCGACGACAGCGACGACGTATCGTCAATTTTCCAGATATGGTTAAGCTGTATCTGCGGTTTATGCGACTCGTTGAGGTTCTGTGTCTTAACCTGTCCGGTTTTATCATAACCGAATGTGGGGTTATAACGGTACATAGAGCTGCTGCCCATGTAGCGCTTGCCGTAAACCTGATAGCCTTCAATGCTGAGTCCGGAACGCTGGTTAGGACGACGCACGTGTTTTTGCCAGCTTCCGAAGCCGGTCAGGCTTAACTGATGGTTTTCGTTTATACGTTTCGATACGTTAAGGAAATAGTTGTAGTTATTGAACGGGGTTCCCTGTATATAACCGTCGCCCCATTTGCGTGAGCCGAGAAGCGTTACAGCCCAGCCGTTCTTCATAAGCCCGGTCGATATTTTCACGCCATAATTGTTCATGCCGTCGTTACCCATTCCGTACCATACCGAGCCTCCTTTTTCAGCATCGATAGTACGGGTTGTTATATTGATGGTACCGCCGACAGAAGGCGACGAAATAATTGTGGCACCAAGACCGCGCTGAACCTGTATGTTAGAGGTTACGTCGGAAAGGCCGCCCCAGTTACTCCAATAAGTACCGCCCCATTCCATATCGTTAATGGGAATACCGTTAATCATAACGGCCACGTTGGCGCTTGTAAATCCGCGTACATTTGTCTTTGCGTCGCCGAATCCGCCGCCCTGCTTTGTTGTCCATACGCCCGGTGTTGTCTTCAACACTTCAGGCAAATCCTGGTTGCCCAGTTTAAGGTCGATAGTCTGCGCCCCCACGGTCGACACGGCCACAGGGGTAAGGCGCGTACGTGCGGCCGATTGTTCAACCACCACGTCTTTAAGCATGGTAGACTCAACGGCCATGTCAAGTTTCATGTTAGGCGCAGCCTTTGCCTCGAGCGGCTTGTAGCCTATGTACGTAACCCGTATGCTCTTTCCTTCGGGCACGCTTAGAGTAAACCGTCCGTCTATATCGGTTGACGTGGCAATTGAAGTTCCAGGAACAGCAACTGTCGCACCGACAATCGGCTCACCTTGCTCGTCGACAATGTTACCGCTGCACTTTATATTTGCCGCAAAAACAGCAAACGAGGCAGCGCATGTCAGCCAGACCATGCTGGCTAAGAGAAGAAGTCTCTTCATCATAAACAGTAATGATAGGTTTATAAAAATTTAAATGTCTTAACTTTAAACAGGCGTTAAATTTCAGTCTGAAATCATTAGCTATTACATCCTAATAACATGGACTACAATTAAATACCTTTGTTTGACAATTTTTCACAAAAATATTAATAAGTATTGAAATATCAAGAATCAAGTATGTTAATAATTCATTAAAATACATTAACACCAAATGGCAACGCCAATAGCCGTCTAGGCCTTACACATTAGCGCACAGCCCAAAACACACCTATACAGGCATACATAATGGGCGTTTTTTACATTTTTTTGTTATTGTCGAACTTAAGTGCTATCTTTGCGATTATATAAATCTGTCGGGTCTAAGCCATGCGTGACAACACAAATTCGACAAAACCACGTCGCAGCAAAAAACAGTCTGGCATAACAACCGCATAGGCCTGATTTCTGAACGACCGAATAATGAAAGTAAAAATACACCGCGAAGGGCTAAACATCCTTATTATACTGTTGCTGATGCTTTTGGTACTCAACATACCGGCATGGCTGTTTATACGTCCGGTGGAAATACCCGTGGTATTTTCCACACTCTCGGGAATTACATACCTGTTGGTACTTAACTTTTTCAGATCGCCCAAACGCACATACACCGGCAAACGCACGCCGGAAACCGTTGTAGCCAGCGCCGACGGAAAAGTTGTTGCCCTTGAAGAAACTTTTGAAGACGAATTTCTACATTGCCGTTGCATACAGCTGTCGATATTCATGAGCGTGCTAAACGTACACGCAAACTGGTATCCGGTTGACGGAGAAGTTCTTTATGTAACACATCACAACGGCCGCTTCCTGTCGGCCTACCTGCCCAAGGCAAGCACAGACAACGAACGCTCAACAGTGGCAATCAAGGCTAAATGCGGCTCAACCATATTGATGCGGCAAATAGCCGGGGCTTTGGCCAGGCGAATAGTAACCTACGCCTGCGTAGGCGATGAAGCCGCCATAGACAACCACATGGGATTCATAAAATTCGGCTCGCGTGTCGACCTCTACCTGCCCCTGGGAACAGAAATACTTGTTAAGCTTGGCGACCACACCACCGGCGGCATTACCGAAGTGGCACGACTGCCTAAAAGCAACAGCCAGACCGAAGCATAATCATTAAAACCGCGCCAAAGGCGTGTTCTGCAATGAAACTATCTGTAACGCAACATATTCCAAACGCCATAACATGCACCAGCCTGTTTTTGGGCTGCATGGCCATAGTGGCCGCATTAGGTTTCGATGAAACAATATTCGGAATAGAAGGCTACAAACTGGCCTATATACTTATAGCATTTGCGGCCATATGCGATTTCTGCGACGGCGCAGCCGCACGTATGCTACACGCATATTCGGCATTGGGCAAAGAACTCGATTCGCTTTCCGACCTAGTAAGTTTCGGCGTGGCGCCCGGAATGCTCGTCTACAGCATGCTTTCACACACGGCCGGATGTCCGCAATGGCTTCCATTCATAGCATTCTACATACCTGTTGCCGGCGAACTCCGGCTGGCCAGGTTCAATATCGACAACCGGCAGTCAACATCGTTTTTAGGCATGCCCATCCCTGCCAACGCTATATTTTGGATAGGCTACACGGATTTTGCCATTAAAAACGGCGAGATAAGCCCCTGGATAAGCGCGGCACTGGTTATTATCGTAGCCTCGCTAATGCTTACATCGGTATTGAAAATGTTTTCTCTAAAATTCAAAAACGCATCTGTCGCCGACAACTATATGCGATATATAATTATCGCCACAGCAATAATCTCCGTAGCCCTAGCCGGTTTGAGCGGACTGGCCCTGACAATAGCGGTATATGTAATATTGTCAGCAATACCGACAAAGGGAGGCAAGGGCTGATAAAAACTTATTTCAACATTTTAATGTCTGAACGCGTTACAACAACAACCGCCGCAGCGGCACAATAGCCGCCCGGATAAACGCGCAAAAGAAAACACCCTGTCATCATGTTAAAATTATTATACCTACTCTGTGTATTTTATATATTCTGGCGAATTTTCCGATGGCTTTTTGCCATCGGCAGCCGTTGGTTTATACGTCGTCATGCCGAACGGATGTACACCAACTTTTTCGGCCAGCAGCCGCCACGGGGCAACCCGCCTCGCTACGGGCAAAAAGCAAAAGACAAACAGCCAAAGAAAAAAGTTTTCGACAAAACCGACGGCGAATATGTGGAATTCACCGATATAGAAGAAACCGAAATTTCATCTGACGAAAAAACAAGACAAACCAACGTCTCATACAAAAAAGAAGAACAGGTAACAGATGCCGAATGGCACGATATATAGAAAACAAGCCGGCGCAAGGCTCATAGAAAACAAACGGCAATGCCATACTACACTTCCGACCTTTTCAATTTTCTAGAAAACCTAGAACAAAACAACAACCGCGAATGGTTCGCAGCGCACAAAGACACGTACACGGCGTTAAGAAAGCTGTGGATGGACGATTTGGCACGCATGCACGAAGCCATGTGCCAATGGGAGCCGCGGCTTAAAGCATACCGCACGGAAACATGCGCATACCGGATATATCGAGACACCAGGTTCTCACCCGACAAAACACCATACAAGACATACTTTTCTGCCATATTCTCGCCCTACGGCAAACAGCCGCACAGGGGTTCATACTACCTGCACATGTCGCCGCACAAAAACGAGTCAGGCTTGTTCGGGGGAGTATGGATGCCGGAAGCCCCCGTTCTTAAAAAACTACGTCACGCCATAGTTGACAACATTGACGAATTTGAGGAAATATTAAACGAGCCATTACTAAAAAAGAACTACAAACAGTGGGAAAGCGAAAAACTGAAAACAGCCCCTAAAGGCTGGGCAAAGGATCATCCACAAATAGAACTACTACGACTTAAAGACTTCGGCATGGTTCACAACGTGGAAACATCATTCTTTATAGACAGTTCATGGCCGGAAAAAGCGGCCGGAATATTCAAATACATAAAGCCATTTGTCGACTTTTTAAACTATTCCATTGACGAAGAATAACGAAAACACATTAAACGCCCAGTCCATGCAGCATGAACCGGGCGTTTGATGTGTAAAAGATATTGCCAGATATTACTCGGCAATAATCAAATAATACTGCTTCTTGCCTTTCTGTACAAGGATATACTTGCCGGCCAAAAGCAAGGCATCAGTAGCTGCCTCATTTATATCGGCCACTTTTTCCTTGTTCACAGACAAGCCGTTCTGTTGTGCCAGTTTGCGCAACTCGCCCTTGCTGGGGAACACCGTAGCGCGCTCGGTAAGAAGGTCGACAAGTTTAACAGAACCGTCCAGGTCTGACTTCGAAATTTTAAACATGTCAACACCCTCGAACAAATCAAGCAATGTTGCCTCGTCTATTTTATGAAGCTGCTCGGCCGCATTCTTGCTGAACAGGATCTGCGATGCCTCAACAGCAGCATCATATGCCTCCTGCGAATGAACCATGCATGTAACCTCCTTTGCAAGGCGCTTCTGCAACGGGCGCATACCAGGGTCTTTAGCCTGCTCGGCCACAAGGGTTTCAATCTCCTCACGCGAAAGCTCGGTAAAAATCTTTATAT
>SSTG01000104.1 GCA_004801635.1 Muribaculum caecicola
CCTTATGTGCATGTGTCAATTGTTTTTAATGCCAGCCAGACATTAAATAAACCGGCAGGATGGCTTGGTATGTGATGTCGGATTATAAAACAAGGCGGTGTGCCGGATTCTGGCACACCGCCTTGGGCTATTTAGTTGTGAAACAGGGTTACTTGATTACAACTTTTTCGGTCTTGTTGCCGGTTACCTTGATGTAGAGACCCGGTGTGAGCTGCGATGCGTCGACACGTACGCCCTGTATGGTGTAGAATACCGGTGCAGCATTTGCGTTGTCGGTTGCTATGTCGTCAATTCCTGAGAATTGTTGTGCTACAATGCTGTATTCGGACTTGGCCGGCGTTGTTGCAACGGGGTTGTCGTTTTTCCAGGAATATCCGAACAGTCCGGCGTGATCGGCGCTTGTGCTGCGCTGCCATGCATATAGGTTGCCTGCCGGGTCGAATGCCAGCTGCGACACTTCCGTTACGTGCTTTGTGTCGTTAACGTCGGCAACATATGTGAATGTGGGCACGTTTTCTTCCCATTTAACACTGAATACCTTGATGTTTTCCGAGCGTCCGGCAACGGCAAACATAGACAGGTCGTCGCTGATGGCTACCGAACCACCGCAAGAGTTGAACAGCGCCGGGAAATTGCCAGAGTTGAATAATATGTTTCCGTTTATGTCGGTGTATATAAATCCGGGGCAACCTGTGGTGTTAGCACCGGCTCCACGATTCTGTGCTGCAAATATGCCGTCGGGTGTGCCGGTTATGCATACGTTCTGGTTAGCGAATAATTTGTTTCCGGCAAGGTCGCCATATGCTGCATTTACGCCTCTGGTAACTTTGTCGGCCGTGCCGATGTCCCAGCGTGCGAGAATGCCTTTGTATGCCGAGTTTCCGGCTGGCCAGTCTTCGGCAAATACCCAAAGACGGGTGTCTTCGCCTGTTCCCTGGAATCCGATGCCGGAAGCGCCTGAACCTACGCAGTCGTCGCTGCCTTCCATCTTGAAGCAACCGGTTCCGTCGTTAACACCGCCGGCCAGGTTGTCGGGTGTTGTTTCTGGGCTTTCCGGGTCGAATTTCCAGTAGCCTGCGCCCTTGTCGGAGAAGTCGCATGCATAGGCAATGCTGTGGTCGCGCATGGCCAGACGGTAGTTTGACGAGCGGTTTGATGCCTGCCACGGAGCCATTTCGTTGTGGTAGGTGCCTTCTTTTTCAAGGCTAGGGCTGTATAGTCCGAATCCTTGTGCATAGCCCATTGATGTTATTACCTTGCCGTATGCCTTGCTTTCGGGGTTGGTAACAACGCCTACACCGCCGCGTGCGTCGAGTTTTTCAGGCGCGTCGTGGAAGAAGTGCGATGTTCCGCTTACAGGTAATGAGTGAACTTTTACTGTCCAGTCGTATGTAGCACCCGGGGTGAGGCGTTCGTCGTTTACATAAACAGAGTTGAGGCCTTCGTTAACACCGCCTTCTATGGTTATTACATCAGTATCTATGGTGCGGTTTGTCAAGATTATGTCTACGGCTTTTACATTTCCGGTCAGGCGGTAGGTAACGGTGGGAATCTTGGCATCGGCAACGGTGGCGAGGTCGTATGCAAAGTGCGCGCGTTCGCCGCTGTCGGTCCAGTCTTTATCTGGATCTGGTGCCGGCTCGGGCTCATTGTCGTTAGAACCGGGGGCCGGAATGGTTACGTCAGAGTCGTTATACATAACAAACATGCCGTTGTAGACAGCGCGTTTGCCTGATGCGTCGTACGATGCCGCAACCTGTCCGCCGTTTGCGTACATTTGTGCCGAACCGCCGCAGTCGACCTGTGTTGCATTTTCAACACCGAATTTGTCGCGGCCCATTATGCACAGTTGTTCGAGCGAGAAGCCCTGGTATTTTTTAGCCTTTGTAGTCTGGTCGGTTACGTTATGCTCGCATGTGATAATCCAGAATTTTGTGCCCTCGGCATTCGTTCCGTAAACGGTGCGTGCATTAAGGCTTGTGTTGTACGACTGGGATACATGGGTGGTTAAAGGCAAGATTTCACCGTTTTTCATGGCCAGTACGTTACCGGAGGTGGCGTTGGTTATTCTTTCAGGCGAACCCATTGACACGAAGTTGAGCTTTGTGTCAATTTTTATGAGGTCGCCAACTTTCCAGTTTTCGTTTGGCACGGTGGCGTATGTGTTACGGCCCACAATGGCAAGGTCGTGGTTGCCGAGCGAGCCGACTTCCTCGGGGTTGAAGCGCATTTCCTTTATAACATAGTCGGTGACTCCGCCTGTGTTCATTGCCGTTACGCCGTCAGCGTAGTCCAGAAGTATTTCAATGTAGCCATGGTTGCCCATTGTAGGTGTCCAGGTTCCTACTGGCCCGGAAAGGTCGCCTACGCGGAATTTTTTGTCAGTACCGTACTGGCGTGTGAATATCGAGGCCTGTCCTGCATCCACAAACCGGTTGCACATTGTGAGGTTCATTCTGTGACCGATGCGGGTGTTTATTGCCGCGAACTGCACGCCGGAACCTTCGTCGTTGTTTGCTTTCTGTACCTTGGTGTAGTCAAGGTAGCATTTTCCGTCTTGGTCAAAGGCTAATATGCCGGTGTTTGTAACCGGGCCGCCACAGTGTGCCCAATAACCTGGTGTGTGGTCGGTGTACATTATTCCGTTCGATATGCATATTCCGTGCGGCTGTGTGCCCATGCAGGCATAGTTGCCGGTTTCTGGCGATGTTATCCAGAAATTGGCATTGGCACCTGCCACAACCTGATGGTCGGCCTTGTGCACTGCCTTGGCGTGGTTTGTAAGTGTACGGTTTCCGGTCATAGCGTCTATTTTGACGTTTTCTACCGAAATTTTGGGGTTGGTAAGGTCTGCTTCGATAACGTGCATTCTTGAACCTGGGCGTGCCGTAGACCTGTTTGTAATCCAGTTTACAAGCGTGTATTTCACACCCGGACATAGTTCGGCAGTAGTGGTTTCTACATCCCACGTGTCTTTGCCTACAGTCCATGTTTCTGTTCCGGCAGCCAACGGCAATGCTCCGGCTGTCATTAGCATAGCGCTAAAAAAGAAATGTTTTAACATGTTCTTGGTGTTATTAAATGGTAATAATTCGGTTTTTGCTAAAGGCATAGTTAGGTTTTGGCTATCAGTGTATAGCCAATGCAAAAATAACATAATATATTTAAAAATACAAAATTAATTTCGTGAGGGTTGTTGCAAAGTGCGGTTCGGGTAAATTTAGTTTTTTATTAAGGGTTGTGTTATGGCAGAATTTATTAAATTTGCATAATTGGCAATGTGACTTGAATAACTATGTATAATAAATTGCAAAAAACTATTATAGGCCTTTGGGCGGTTTTGTCGGTTTCGGCAGCGGCCCAGGTGAATTCGCCTGCGTACGACGGCTATGCCGCACGTGCAAGGGGCATGAATGTTACAGACAACTATCAGGGTTCGCTCGACCAGTTGCGTATCGGAGGTCTGGACGACGACGGCTGGATGGCCGGTGGAGAACTTTTGCTTAAGGCTTACGACGAGTTGAACATGGGGCGTACATCTGCTGCGCGTAACTGTTTCGAACGCTATATGGAGGTTTGTCCGGCATCTGTGCGGCGTGTGGAGGTGCGTGTGGCATTAGCCGACTGCGATTTTTATGACGGTGCTTACGAAAAGGCCCTTGTGGGTTACGACGCGGTTCTTAGTGCCGCCCTTGATAACGGCCTGCGCCAGGATATGTGTTATAAGATTGCTTACTGCCAGATGATGCTCGGCCGCGATTCGGAGGCCGCATCCGGATTTGAAAGGCTGGCAGGCATTTCGTCGCGGTATGCCGGTGCTGCCCGTTTTTATCAGGGGTACCTATTTTACCGTCGCGGTGATTATGTACAGGCAAAGCGGATGTTTGAAAGCGTAGACCGTTCAACACCTCCGGGCCGAGACGCATGTTATTATATGGCCCAGATTGCCTATAAAGAGGGAGATTATCAGCAGGCGTTGCAACAGGCACGTGACATATTGTCGGGCGGCGGCCAATACATGGCAGAAATGAACCGTATTGCCGGCGAATCGGAATTTAACCTTGGCAATACGGACGAGGCTCGCCGTTACTTGGACGAATATATGCGGCTTGAGCCCGACATGATGCCGTCGGCAGCATATATTCTGGGAACCATGGCATACGGACGGCATGATTATGCCGAGGCAGTCAGGCTGCTTTCGCCGGTAACTAAAAAATGTGACAATGCCATGGGGCAGTCGGCTTATCTTTATATAGGCCAGAGTTTGCTGGCACAGGGCGACAACAGCGCCGCAATGCTGGCTCTTGAAAAGGCCTCGCGAATGGACTATGACAATAAGGCCCGTGAAACGGCGATGTATAATTATGCGGTTGCACGTATGGATGGCGGCCGTACGCCGTTTGGCAGTTCGGTAGCATTGTTGGAAACATTTTTAAGACAGTACCCGGCATCGCAGTACGCTCCAAAAGTACAGGAGTATCTTGTTTCCGGCTATATGACCGACAACAACTATGACAAGGCTCTCGAATCGATAAACCGAATAAAGCGGCCTTCAGAACCGATACTTGCCGCCAAGCAGCAGGTGCTTTACGAACTTGGGGCGCGCGATCTTGCTTCAAAACGGGTTAAACAGGCCTTGGCAAGGTTTGAAGAATCGCAATCACTCGGCCGCTACAACAGCCGTCTGGCAACAGAATGCGATTTGTGGATTGGCGACTGTAATTACCGTTTGGGCGAGTATGCAAAAGCATCAAAAGCACTGGAAAGCTATCTGCGTCGCGGTAATCCGTCGGGCTATAACCGGATGGTGGCATATTACGACCTGGGTTACAGCCGTTACGGCGAACGCCGTTATAATGATGCGCGAGCCAACTTTATGAAAGTTGCAGCCGACAGCGAAGCCGGTGCAGAACTGCGTGCCGATGCCTACAACCGTATAGCCGACTGTTATTATTATGCTTCCGACTTTGACAGCGCTGCAGAATATTACGACAAGGCTTTGCAGGAAAATCCGTCGGCTGGCGATTATGCCTTGTTCCAGAAGTCGCTTATGCGAGGCCTTGAGCGCGATCACAACGGAAAAATAGGCCTTCTTGACGAAATGATGCGTCGTTATCCGCGGTCAGGCCTTATGCCTTCGGCGTTGTTGGAGAAGGCCGACAGCCAGATTGCCCTCAGACAGACAGCCGGTGCATTGTCTACCTATGAACGCCTTGTTGGCAGCTACGGAGCCACTCAGCAGGGCCGTCAGGGCAGGTTGCAGATGGCTATAACGCTTATGTCGGAGGGAAACCGCCGTAAAGCAGTTGACACATATAAGAAAGTGATAACAAATTATCCGACAAGCGAGGAAGCCCGTGTGGCAGCCGATGATTTGAAACGTATTTATGCCGATGAAGGCCGTCTTGACGAATATGTGCGTTTTATCGGTTCGGTTCCGCAGGCTCCGAAACTGGAAGTTGAGGAAGCCGACGAACTTACATTCCAAAGTGCGGAGAAGGTGTATATACAGCAGGGCGATACCGACCGTCTGGCGCGTTACGTGGATAATTATCCCGATGGCCGATACATGCCGCAGGCGTTAGGCTACCTTTCGGCTTCTGCATGGGAAAATGCAGACAAGGACAAGGCCATGCAGTATTCACGGCGGCTTGTAGACAATTATCCCGATTCGGAGGAGGCTGAAGACGCTTTGGCAATAAAGGGAAACATTGAATTGGAACATGGCGACGGCGAAAGTGCATTGGCTACATTCCGCCAGTTGGAAAAACGGGCATCGGCCGGACGAAACATACTGGCCGCGCAGGTTGGCATAATGCGCGTGTCGCGCGACATGGGCAATTATAAGGCCATGATAGAGGCTGCCGACCGTATTCTCGGGTCGACACTAGTGTCGCCTGCCCAGAAAACAGAAGCTACATATCTGCGTGCTTACGCACAACATCAGACCGGGCAAAGCGACAAAGCCGTGGCCGCATGGGAATCGCTGGCAAAGAACACCGACGAGCTGTATGGCGCGCAGTCGGCATATTACCTTGCCCAGTACGAATTTGACAACGGCCAGCTTAAAAAGGCACGTCGTCGCATAGAGAAATTTATCGATGCCAACACTCCCCACCAGTACTGGCTGGCACGCGGATATATATTGTTGAGCGATATACTGCGTAAACAGGGCAGCGATTTCGAAGCCGACGAGTATTTGAAAAGTTTGAAAGAAAATTATCCGGGCGACGAGGCCGATATTTTCCAAATGATAGACCAACGACTGAAATGAAAATAAGTAAACGAATAATTTTTGCATCGGTTCTGACTGCCGGTAGCGTGGTTGCAACAGTTAGTGCACAAGGCTCGTTAAGCAAAGAAATAACTGTCGACAAGGAGATTGTGCCGCAGGAACGCGAGGCACAGCGGCTGCCGCTGTTGCCGCAAACCATAAGGCCCGATATAAAGACGTATAAATTAAACTGGAGTGCACGGGCAGTGGAAGTGTCGCCGGCAAGCGAGGTGCGCGTGCTTCCGCCGGCAGCCTGGAACGACGCGATTGCACCCCAGCCTTACCGTGGGTATGTGTCGGCCGGATATATGCCGGCATTGCAGTTCGGTGTTTCGGCCGGATACCGATTGGTTGATAACGGCCGGACACAGGCTAACGTGGCCCTGCAATATGACGGGACTAATTATAAAGGGTCGCCACGGTTGTTTAACGGAATGAAGCCTGAGTATAGGTATAATTATCAGACTTTCAGGCTCGGTGCCGACATATCGCATAAGTTTGGCGACAACCGCACTCTTGGTGCAGGTGTGAGTTATATGCATTTATCGTACAATAATCCGATATGGTACACGCAACAGGTTGTTCAAGATTACCAGGATGGCGGATTCAACAATATATCAGGCGAACTTGCATCAGACGAATATTCATTTACGCAAAAAGCTGACAGAATTGACGGAAACATAAACTGGAACCATGCGTTGGATGCATTTTCCTATGGGCTAAATTTCCGCACGGGTTATTTCGGTTATGGCAAGTCACCGTCAAACCTTGGTGGCTTTAAAGGAGCCGGTAATGTTTATTTCGGTTTTGATGCAGACTTCAGACTGAAACTTGGCGACAAGTCGTCGGTAGGCGTTGTTGCGTCGTATGAGCTGGTAAACTACCGGAAATTAAGTAGGGCCGCAACCCCTTGGATAAACGATGATGTGTACGGGTTCTCTTACACAAGTTTCAATAAAGGCAAAAACGGTGTTGTAGATGCCACTGCATATTTCAGGACGGATGCCGATACATATTCAATGTTGCTAGGCGTGCATTTGTCTTCGCGTAGCGGTGATGACAAGGGTACGTTGGTTTATCCGGAAGTGAGGCTTGCATGGATGCCTACACAGCAGTTCTCTGCCTATGTGCGCGCGGGGGGCGGCAATGTAAGGTTAAATACACTTGGCCGTTTATGGGATGCCGACCCATATGCCTGTTCTTTTCAGCAGGTTAGCCCGTCGTATGAGAAATGGCGTGGCGACGGGGGCATAAACATAGGCCCCTTTGAAGGTATGACGGTGGAGCTTTGGGGCGGTTACACGCGCTGGGGCCGTCTGGCATTGCCTACAAGGCCTATTGCCATGACTTATGCAGACGTCAATAGTGTTAATTTCGACCTTGGCTATACAGGCCTGTATGGCTCCGGACGCTTTACCAGTATACATTACGGTGCTGCCGTAGGCTATAAATACGGTTCGGTTGTGGCTGTGCGATTAAGTTACGAGGGTGCCCCCGACGGCGAGGACAAAGGGTATTCGCAGTGGCTCGACAGGGCAAAGAGCCAGTTCAAGGCCTCGGTTAGCGTGAACCCGATAAAGAACCTTGGCATTAAGCTGGAGTACGGCATAAGGAACGGCCGGCGTATGTATATGCAGCCTGAACCTAATTATACCAAGACAGACGAACATGTGTCGGTTTCGTTAGGAACGGCCGCAAGCCTTGACCTGGGCGCATACTATAATATTAATGAACGGTTCACCGTTTGGGCAGATGCAGAAAACATACTTAACCGCCGCTGGCAGTTGTGCTATGGCGTTATGAATCCAGGCTTGACCGGACTTGTGGGCGTTACATACAAGTTTTAACTGCGCTTTCAGAAAAATTAATCAAAATTCAAACCAATATCTCCCTCAAAAAATTTAAAGTTATGGCAAAGTTAGCAATCATTAAAAATGACCCTTGGCTGGAGCCTTATTCCGAGGCTATTAAAGGTCGTCATGAGGATTTTTTGAATAAGGAAAAGGAACTTACGGCGTCCGATGGCTCACTCAAGGCCTTTGCCAATGCCTACAATTATTTCGGACTTCATCGCACGGATACCGGATGGGTGTTTCGTGAATGGGCCCCGAATGCAACTTCCATAACCCTTATAGGTGATTTTTCCAAATGGCAGGAAATGCGTAAATATGCCCTTAAAAACATTGGTAACGGTGTTTGGGAGCTGAAGTTACCTGAAAAGTCACTTATTCATGGACAATTGTATAAGATGCTGGTGACCTGGAACGGTGGCGGCGGCGAACGTATTCCGGCTTATGCCACGCGCGTTGTGCAGGACGAGCAGACGCATATTTTTTCGGCCCAGGTGTGGGCACCGGAAAAAAAATACCGGTGGATGGTGAAAAAATTTGTGCCAAAAACCGAACCTTTGCTGATTTATGAATGCCACATAGGCATGGCTCAGGATAAAGAGGGCGTGGGTACTTATAACGAGTTCCGTGAAAACGTGCTTCCGCGTGTCGAGGCCGACGGGTATAACGCCATACAGATAATGGCTATACAGGAGCATCCTTATTAC
>SSTG01000105.1 GCA_004801635.1 Muribaculum caecicola
GCGCAAGCGCAACTGACGGGCAATTTCATCGGCAGCACGCAGATTCACCTCCAGGGCATTGCTTTCTTGATCGGAAGCCGCCTTTGAACGGTTTCCGGAATTCACGTCAATAACATGAAGGGCCTCGGTATGCTCTATAATAATGTATGCGCCCTGTTTAAACGAAACCGTTTTTCCGAACGACGATTTAACTTGTTTCGTTATATTAAAATGGTCGAAAATAGGCACATCGTCAGCATATAGCTTGACAATATCCTGCCTCTCCGGGGCTATAAGGCTTACGTATTTATGAACCTGCGAATAAGTTTCGGCATCGTTAACATAGATACTTTCAAACGACGGGCTGAATACGTCGCGAAGCATTGACACTATGCGGCTTTCTTCTTCAAAAACCAACGACGGTGCCGTAGCCCTCTGCGCATTGGCAACAGTGTCTTCCCAACACTTTATGAGGGTCTTCATTTCATGGTTAAGCTCTGCCACACGCTTGCCCTCGGCAGAGGTGCGCACAATGACGCCAAAATTTTTCGGACGGATACTTTCAACAAGCTGGCGCAAGCGCAGCTTTTCTTCCGTGGTTTTTATTTTTTGCGATATCGATATCTTATCGCCAAAAGGTATCAAAACCATGAACCGTCCGGTAAAAGTTATTTCAGTTGTCAACCTCGGACCCTTGCTGGAAATGGGTTCTTTGACAATCTGAACAAGCAGTTCCGAATCCTTCTGAAGCAGGTCTGTTACAGAACCGTGTTTGTCAATATCCGGAAGCCGTTTCAGCTTCGCCATCTGGGGAATGTGCCTTTTATCCCCCATAGCCTGCTTAAGATACTGACTGTAAGTTGAAAATTGTGAGCCAAGATCCAGATAGTGAAGAAAAGCGTCTTTATCGTAGCCCACGTCAACAAAGGCGGCATTCAAACCAGGCATGAGTTTTTTAACCCTTGCCAAGTATATGTCGCCCACAGCGTAAGCTATGTTGCGCGACTCTTTCTGTAACGAAACAAGCCGCGTGTCTTCGGTAAGCGCTATTGACACCTCCGAAGGCTGTACGTCAATAAATAATTCACTTTTCATATCCTTTTTCCGGATAATGCATTTGCTGTTTGGAAACCGAATCTGAAAAAACGCAAAGAACAAACGACAGGCTTCTCGTGGCCGCTCCTGTCCGGAGAAGGGGAAGTCTCGTTTGTTCCTGTTTTTTTTCGAACGGATTACTGTATTGCCCGGTTCGTTACTGCGAACCGCTCCGCAATTCGTCGGCAGAAATACAGTATGGCGTGCGGCGCACTCTCTCGAGTGCGCCCCTCTACACCTATACCTTATTTCTTCTTATGACGGTTTTTTCTCAGGCGTTTCTTACGCTTGTGAGTTGCCATCTTGTGGCCTTTTCTCTTTTTTCCGTTTGGCATTGCTGTTTGTTTTTAATTTGTTGTTCGTTAATCAACCCGTCCGGCAATTAAACCGGAAAACGGTCAATAATTATTTTACATCTTCCATGAACACTTTAGCAGGCTTGAAAGCCGGAATTTTGTGCTCAGGTATGATAATTGTTGTATTCTTTGAAATGTTACGGGCAGTCTTTTGCGAACGAGTCTTCACTATAAAGCTACCAAAACCACGCAGGTACACATTTTCGTCGTGTGCCAGAGAGTCCTTAACAATCTCCATGAATTTCTCGAGAGTTTCGAGAACACTGGCTTTTTCAATACCCGTAGTCTTGGATATCTCGTTTACGATGTCAGCTTTTGTCATTGTCTAAGTTGTTTATATGAATGTATTTTAAAATATAATATCTCTGTCAAACAAGCATTTGCGCCAATTTTAGCACCCCTTGCCCGATTGCAAGTGCAAATATCGCACTTTTTTTTCAATTACCAGCTATGCCTGGCAAAATATTTTCCCAATAAGATGCACAATTCCACTATTTTATGAACATAACTGTTCTATAGGGTAACTTCGCCGCAAATAGAGCATTCAAGATATTTGCGCACTTCCGCAGCATCCAGACCGAGGCCGAAAAGATACATAAGCTTGGCTATGGCGGCTTCCGATGTTATGTCATGGCCCGAAACAACACCTGCCGCAGCCAGCCTGTCGCCGCTGACATAACGGTTTGAATGAACGCCGCCGTTAACGCACTGCGTAACATTTAGTATAACCGTTCCTCCGTCTACCGCATCTTTTACCGCCTGCAGGAACCATGGCGCAGTAGGGCCGTTGCCGGCTCCGAAGGTACGCATAACTATTCCCTTTATTCCAGGCGTGGCAAGATGGTATCGAAGCATGCCTTCGGTCATTCCCGGATGCAGGTCGAGGAACATCACGTTGGTATCCATTTCGTAGCGCACCTTCAACGGGCGCTTTATCCCGGCCCTCATTAAAGCCTCCTCGTTAAAATTTATACCAAGGCCTATCCTTGCCAAAGGCGGATAGTTGTTACTCTTGAACGCGTTGAAATTGTCTGCGCTCATCTTTGTAGAACGGTTGCCGCGCCAAAGGTAGTTTTCAAACAATATAGCTACTTCCTGAACCATCGGTTCGCCGCTTGCATTCACAGCCGCAGCTATCTGGAGAGCCGTTATCAGGTTTTCCTCCCCGTCGGTACGCACCTCGCCTATTGGCAATTGCGAGCCTGTTATAATTACAGGTTTGTGCAGGTTCTCGCACATAAACGACAACGCCGAAGCCGTATACGACATCGTATCGGTTCCATGCAGCACCACAAAGCCGTCGTAGCTGCTGTAGTTTTTTTCAATAGCCCGGGCTATCTGGCTCCAATACGACGGGTTCATGTCTGACGAGTCTATAGGCGGCTGGAACTGAATGTTGTCAATTCTGTACTCCAGCATCTTTATCTTAGGCACATTGTCAATCAGATGTGTAAAATCGAACGGTTCCAAGGCATGTGTAACCGCGTTTTCAATCATTCCGATAGTACCGCCGGTATAAATTATCAGTATATGCGGCTGTTTTGAAGTTTCCATGGCTATATTTTTTGTTATCGTACCTGCGAACCGGGAACAACCGGGCCTTTAGGCCCTACAAGAACCAGCGATCCGTCGGGATTCTCCGCCGACAGTATCATGCCCTGCGAAGTAATTCCGCGAAGCTTGCGCTCAGGCAGGTTGGCAATAAAGCACACCTGCTGGCCGACAAGTTCTTCTGGATTGTAATACTTCGCTATGCCTGAAACTATCGTACGTTTTCCCAAACCATCGTCAATAAGGAATCGCAGCAATTTGTCGGCCTTAGGCACTTTTTCGCACTCCAGCACGGTACCTATGCGCAGGTCGGCTTTCATAAAAGTGTCAAAATCAACGTCAGGAGCCTGTGGCGCAGCCTGATGCTGTGCAAGTTCGTTCTGTTTCCTGCTTTCTTCCAGGCGAGCCACCTGGGCCTCTATAGCACTATCTTCTATTTTTTCAAACAACAGTTCTGGCTGCGAAAGTTTCATTCCAGGCTTTATCAGTTGCGCGTCACCAAGGTTGGCCCACGTCATACAGCCCAAGCCCAGCATTGAACGCATCTTTGCCGCCGCAAACGGAATAAACGGCTCGGAAGCCACAGCCAGGTTGGCGCATATTTGCAACGCCGTATTTAAAATCGATGCCGTACGCTCCTTATCGGTCTTTGCCACTTTCCACGGTTCCGTGTCCTGAAGATACTTATTACCTATACGGGCAATATTCATCATGTCTTTAAGCGCGTCACGGAAATGGAACGTGTCCAGATTATGCGAAAGCTGCTCCTTAACCACCCTTATCTCGGCCATAACTTCCGTATCGACCGCCTCAAGTTTCACAGCCTCAGGCACCATTCCGTCGTAATACTTATGTGTCAGCACTACGGCCCGGTTAAAGAAATTGCCCAGTATGGCAACAAGCTCGCTATTGTTGCGTGCCTGAAAATCGCGCCAGGTAAAATCGTTGTCTTTTGTTTCAGGGGCATTGGCTGTGAGCACATAGCGCAACACGTCCTGCTTGCCGGGGAAATCCTTAAGATATTCGTGAAGCCATACGGCCCAGTTGCGCGATGTCGAAATTTTGTCGCCCTCCAAATTCAGGAACTCGTTGGCCGGAACATTTTCCGGAAGCTGGTAGCCGTCGCCATAAGCCATAAGCATTGCAGGGAAAACTATGCAGTGGAACACTATGTTGTCCTTGCCTATAAAGTTTATTATACGTGTTTCCGGGTCTTTCCAGTATGTCTGCCACGTGTCAGGCAGAATCTCCTTTGTGTTCGATATATAGCCTATCGGCGCATCGAACCACACATATAGCACTTTCCCTTCGGCTCCCTCAACTGGCACAGGAATACCCCAGTCTAGGTCGCGGCTCACCGCACGCGGCTTTAGGCCCATATCGAGCCACGATTTACACTGACCGTACACGTTGGTTTTCCACTCGGTGTGCCCGTCCAGTATCCATTTGCGCAAAGCAGGCTCCCATTTGTCAAGAGGCAGATACCAGTGTTTTGTCTCGCGCAGCTCAGGCTTGGCACCGGTTATCGCGCTCTTTGGCTCAATAAGTTCCTCAGGGCTAAGCGATGTTCCGCACGACTCGCACTGGTCGCCATAAGCACGCTCGTTGCCACAATGGGGGCATTTTCCAGTAACATAGCGGTCGGCCAGAAACTGGCGGGCTTCCGGGTCGTACAACTGCATTGATGCCTGTTCTACAAACTCGCCCTTGTCGTATAGATGCTTAAAGAACTCCGAGGCTGTTTTTGCATGCTCACCGGATGTTGTACGTGAATAAACATCGAAACTAATGCCGAGTTCTTCAAACGAGTCCTTTATTATTTTATGGTACCGGTCAACAATATCCTGAGGGGTAACATTTTCCTTACGTGCCTTTATTGTAATGGGCACTCCATGCTCGTCGCTTCCGCCAACCATTACCACATCCTGGCCATTCATACGAAGATAACGCGCATATATATCGGCCGGAACATATACCCCGGCAAGATGCCCTATATGTACAGGCCCGTTGGCATAAGGCAGGGCCGTTGTTATAAGTGTTCGCTTAAATTCTTTTTCCATTTAGCGTATATTTTAAATTCGAAAGTAAAATACTACCGCAAATTTAGTGAAACTCACCGATATATGAAAATTTCAATTTATTTGTACGGCACCTACCGGCAGTTAATATTTAACTAACCACAGCACTTCGGTATCAAAAGGCATGTCGTTTGAATATTGATTGCAGAAACAAAATGCCCAATCATGGTAAAACAAAAAAGGCCTGTTCTGAACATCAAAAATACCCAATACCGCGGCATATATACTTTTTTACATACAATTTATGTAGATATTAAAAAAAACCGAGTTATAATTACATTTTTTTACATAAATTTGCTATGATTAAACAGGTATATATTTTTTTTGAAGATGGGCCTCCTTTGAATAAAGACAGCCCAAATAATTAAATTGCCACCTGAATTTAGCACTGTCGAACCTTTGCAAAACCAACATCTGCTTTAGCCGGTGTTAACCAATAAACAAATTTAATATTATGCAACATTTACAGCACCAAACACAGTTTTCGTGGCGAAATATTGCCTTGGCAATATTCGTTACAGCAACTGCTTTCGGAGCAAGGTCACAGGCACAATGCCCGATTGACCGAACCGGAATGGAGTTGGAGCAAGTACCGGCAACCCTGAGAATGCCGGCAAATGCAAGCGCATCCAAGCTAGTTTCGGAAATTGGCAACGCGCAAGTTATCAATAATCCACGGTTAATATCCAGTCCACAGACAATGCAGGTGGCACAAACGGCCACACAACAGGACATTGCCGGCACAGACTTGACCGGCTCATGGGTAATGTCGTATGAAACCCTGCTTCAAGACGGCAAAAGTGGTGGCGGAGAAGCCGTGTTAAAGAAAGCCGACAACAGCAACTCATACATAATTCAGAATTTCTGGTCTACAGGGCTAGAGGTATCTGCAACAATTGACCCATCCACCGGAATAGTGACAATTCCAAACCAGATATTTGCCACTACAACCGACGGAGCAAAGGTTGATGTAACAGCCATAAATCCGTCAACCGGAATACCGCTCCGTTCCGAACCCATAAAAGGCAAAGTGAACCCCGACGGCTCTATCGCCATTGAAACCTGGTGGGCTGTATATCTGGCTGATAAAAACGAACCAAACGGAGGCATGTTCGGTGCATATTACAACACATTGCTCAGACGGCCCAACGGACAATTCAGTTTTGTACAGCACAACCAGACATCGACAGTACCCGTATATGCCGTCCAGACAGCAGAAAACGTGCTGGAAGTAACAAATTTGCTAAATGGCGGACTTACTGTTGAAATGACCCTGAACCGCAATCTCACCGCCACCATAGGATTTCAGCCTGTAATAACAAACACCAATGCCGATTACAATATCTGCAATGCTACAATCGAGGGTGAAGATATAAAATTCACATACCCCATAACAACAGCTGTAGCTTCCAACCCAAAAGTAATCAGCTGGACAAACTGGACCGGCTACGGAATAACTTCTGCAGGCAAACCGGCCTGGCTGGGAATGTTTACAGAAGGTACGATTACGTTCGACAACGACATCAAGTACCCTTCAGTATCAACAACCTCGCTTAAAGGAGCCGGGACCAAGGAGAACCCATGGCTGATTTCGTCAAAGGACGACCTTATCTATCTGTCGGATATGGTAAATAGCCAGCCGGCATCAAAAAACATATGCGATGGCGAGTATTTCAAGCTCACAGCCGACATAGACATGAGCAAATACCGGTTCACCGCCATATCCAAAGACTATGACCATATTTTCAACGGCATTTTTGACGGCGACGGCCATACAATAGAAGGGCTTACAATAGTGGCTCCGGCAAACACCTATGCCGGTTTGTTCGGACGCACCGGCGAACAGAGCCTTATCACAAACCTGACAATAAAAAACGCAAGCATCTCGGCTCAGGCTTTTGCCGGATGTGCCGTGGCCTGGTCTACTGGCGAAGTATCGAACGTTAACATACACAAATCAACCGTAACAAATTCTTCAAACGGAACCGGTGCCGTTGCAAATATTGTGCGGAAAATAACAAATTGCCATGCCGATTCTTGCAACATTACCGGTATGCAAGGTTTTGTAGGCGGACTTGTAGGCCAGTTAAACGAATCAATGAGCGCTTGTTCGGCTACAAATATGCGAATCGTAGGTGCCAGCGCAAAAAACAACCCTTCGCCCACTGGCGGACTGGCCGGTATGACCAACTTCCAGTCGGAAATGACCGATTCATATTTTTCAGGCACTATCGATACCGCTTCAAATTACACAGTATGCTACACAGGAGGACTGGCCGGATCTTCACAGGGCGGAACAATGGAGCGTTGTTTCTTCGTTGGAACCGTACGCGGATATTCTGCCGACTCATACACCGGCGGACTGATAGGCTATGCCATGTCTGCTAACATTATTGACTGTTATGCCAACGGACGTGTAGACAATCCTACCGGCCGTAGGACCGGCGGACTTACCGGATTTCTTACAAATGGCACATACGAAAATGAAACCGTGCCCGGAACCATCAAAAACAGCTACTCATCGGCTGCAATGCTGGCGGAAACCTACATGTATAACCCAGAAACCGAACGACGCGAACTTTTCGGAATAATAAATACCGATGCCAAATACACCTTTGAAAACTGCTACTTCAACAAGCAGCTCGTAAACTTTGGCTCAACCCAATATGGCGTATTGACTTCCGACCTAGTGGCTGCGTCCGGCCCCGAAGGATTCAGCCCCGACACCTGGATATTCCAGCAAGGACAGTATCCACGGCTGAAAGGTATCGACCAGAACCAGGCTGCCCTATATAGTTCGTCAGCACTGATTATGCACGACAACAGCTCGCTCAACAAACTTTCGCAAGACGCTTCTTTCAACGCTTTGGGCGAAACAGATTTCGGCTACCTTAAAAACGGACAGATAGTAAAACAAGGCTATTACTCTAATATCGACGGCAACAGCATCATACTCAACTCCGATTTCAATATCGGAACCGACACCATTTTCATTGTAAACGGCCGTGCCCAGTATCACTACTTCCTTAAAGTTGCACCGGTTCCGTTCAGCGGGGAGGGAACAAAAGACAACCCATACCTGATCAGCACCGCATCGGATTTAGTGAAACTTTCAGAAATGACCACTGCCAGCGGACAGACATTTCCCGGCGTATACTTCATGATGACCAACGATATAGACCTTGAGTACACCGACAAATTCCTTGGCATTATGTGCAACGACAAATCAACAGCAGCATTTGCCGGCATTTTCGACGGTAACGGACATGCGGTTCACCGCATGAAATTAATACGCACGGTGTGGACAACCGAGCCTACCGAAACATCGTTGGGCACAATCGACACCAAGAGCGTAAAATCTTATCAAGGCTTTGTAGGACGACTGGCTGCAGAAGGAACAGTTCGCAATCTAACACTGGCAGCCGACTGCAAGATAGAGCTCGGCGGCTACAGCGGGGCAATAGTAGGCTATAATTTCGGACACATCGAAAACTGCCGCAACCTGGCCGATGTCGTCACCTATCACGGAGTATATG
>SSTG01000106.1 GCA_004801635.1 Muribaculum caecicola
GATGCCATTCATTACCGCCGTTGGCGTAAGCAGCTGTCGATACCGATGTTGCAACGCATTCCAGGTCAGAAAACCGGTATGGCGGCACCGGCAGGCATGTCGGCTGCGTTACATGAAACGAATAAAAAAATATCAGATAATGAAACAATATCTAGAACTTCTTGACAGGGTGATGTCCGAAGGTGTTGACCGTCCTGACCGGACCGGCACAGGAACACGCAGTGTGTTCGGACACCAGATGCGTTTTGACCTGGCCGACGGTTTTCCGTTGCTGACCACTAAAAAACTGCATTTGAAAAGTATTATTTATGAGTTGCTTTGGTTTTTGCGCGGCGATACGAATGTTGCCTATCTTCAGGAACACGGTGTGCGAATATGGAATGAATGGGCTGATGAAAACGGCGACCTGGGTCCTGTTTACGGCCGTCAGTGGCGCTCGTGGCCTGATGGCAAGGGCGGTGTTGTCGACCAGATTCAACAGGCTGTAGACATGATAAAGAACGACCCTTCGTCGCGACGTATAATTGTGAATGCCTGGAATGTTGCCGAATTGCCGGAAATGCATCTTGCTCCGTGTCATGCCATGTTCCAGTTTTATGTGGCGCAGGACAGGCTGAGTATGCAGCTTTACCAGCGCTCGGCCGATATTTTTCTTGGTGTGCCGTTTAACATAGCGTCGTATGCGTTGTTGTTGCAGATGGTTGCACAGGTAACGGGTTTGAAACCAGGCCATTTTGTACATACGCTTGGCGACGCGCATATTTACCATAACCATTTCGACCAGGTGCGGCTGCAGCTGACACGTGAGCCCAGAACGCTTCCGCGCATGATAGTAAACCCGGATGTGAAGTCGGTGTTCGATTTCGATTTCGACGATTTTACGCTTGAGGGTTATGATCCGCATCCACATATTAAAGGAATAGTGGCAGTATGAACACTGAAATAGTTTTAATTGCGGCAGTTGCCGCCGACGGCGGCATAGGTCACGGCCAGAACCTGCTTTTCCGTATTAGTGCCGATATGCGACGTTTCAAGGAATTGACAATGGGCCACCCGATTATAATGGGAAGGAAAACATTTGAGTCGTTTCCAAACGGTCCGTTGCCCGGCCGTAAGAATATTGTTATAACACGTCAGAAAGGCTATGGCGCAGGAAAGGACATTGTTGTTGCCGGGTCGGTTGCCGAGGCTCTTGAAGCTGCCGGGGCAGGTGTGGCTATGGTGATTGGCGGCGGCGAAATTTACAATCAGTTTATGCCTTACGCCCACCGGCTTGAAATTACGCGCGTTCATAGCCTTTCCCCGGAAGGAACCGATGTGTTTTTCCCAGAAATAGACGCTGAAAAATGGCGTCTGGCAGAAGAGTCTGTAATTGAAACCGATACACGTTCAGGTGTGGGGTATACTTATCAGACTTATGTATTAAGGTGATTGTTTGCGGCTTCATTTCGGAAATCGGCAGGCGATTTTCCGAAATGTTGGCGGAATACTTTTGAAAAGTATTTCGGAGACGCGAACCCGGCTTTGGTGGCGATATCGGCAATTCCGAGGTTGGTTTCTGTTAGCAGTTGCCGGGCCGCGTTCATTCGGGCTGTTTTAATATATACCGACGGGGTCAATCCGGTTAATGCCATCATGCGCCGGTATAGTACCGTGCGGTCCATAGCCATGATTCGGCTGAGTATCTGCACATTTAGTTTCTTCTCTGTCAGGTTTTCTTCTACCGCGTTTTGTAGTTTGTAAAGGAATTCTGCGTCTGGATCGTCCAGGCGCTTTTTTTCTATAATTTTGCCTGCAGCATTGGCACCGGCCGACAAAAGGAATTCACGACGGCTGTATTCTTTGCGTTTTTTGCTGCGTATGCGCTTCTTTAACACAACAAACATTATTGAAAGTAACATTGCGGCAAAACCTGTAATAGCCCACCATGGCGAGGTTTGTTTTGTTGGTTCTGTCGGCCCGGGGGGTGTTACGGTGTACGTATAGCGGCTTGTGTTTAGCAATGAGTCGGGGGAAAATGAACAAACTCCTCCTGAAAATGCCGCATGGATAATTCCGGATGTATCGGCATACATGCGCGCCTGCCTGAACTCGCGGCCATCCAGCAATATGCCGTCAAGCTGGCCGAAACTGGTTACGGAAAACGTGCCGGGAGCTGTTGTAACGATACGCGATATGCCGTTTGCCGTTGTTATCCATATGCTTCCGTTTTTGTCAAGGCACACAGACTGTACGTTGTCGGTAGACAGGCCGCTGGTGCGGTCAATTACAGCTATTATGCGGCCAGTGGAATCAGTTGCTATCAGGCCCTTGCGTGTGCCGAGCCATATTGTGCCGTCGCTGCCATATAGCGAGCAGTTTGTTATGCCGGGCGCTATGGTGTCGGCCAGTTGTTGTGCAAGTTTGCTGCAGAAGGTAGGGGATGTGCGGTTCCGATATGCAGTGGTGTCGATTTTGAACAGTGATTCCCTGCGTTTGTCTGTAAATATTGCGCCGTTCCCCGAAGTTGTTGTCCAAATTCCACACTGATTGTCGAGAGCGATGGCTGTAAGTGGCTCGTTGAGAAGTGTCTTGGTTTTGCTGCCTCCATGGCTGTAGGCTGACAGGCCCCGGTTTGATGCAACTAACAAAGTGTCGTTGACGGCACTTATGCCGGATATGGTTCCTGATGTCCCGAATGAATATTCCTGTTCGAATAAAGGTAGGGAGTAGGCGGTTATTGCCGACGAATCGGTGTGGCTTGAGCCAATGTAGAGGCTGTTGCCTGAAACGTTGATTATAAGTGGCGATTTCGCCGGCTGTGCAGACGGGGGAACTGCACTGGCGATTGTGCCGTCAGGTTTAATAGTGCATATACGTCCGGAGCGGAATCCCAGCAGCAGTTTGCCTGAATGTGTTACAATGTCGTCAGGAATGTCTGTAACTGTTATTGCTGTGCCGCAGTGCCTGTGTGTGCCTATACAGAGTTTGTTCTCTGGCGTTATGACTGCAATTGTATCGCCGGCCAGATATACGTTGCTGACATTTTCAGGAAATCCGATGGATTTCATAACGCTGTCCGGAGACAGCGGCACGCCGCTGTCAATATCGAGAATATATAGCTGATGCCTGTCGTTTTTGAGCCACAGACGGTTTGATTTGTCAATGTATAGGCGGCGACCTCCCTCGTAGCCCTCGATATTGATGGATTTTGCCGGAGGCAGTTCAACCGACATCGTGAACCGGGTGCCGTCGAAAATGTCGACAGTGGCCGTAGTGGCTATGGCCACGCGTCCGTCGGGCAACGGCAGCACGGCCCTGGTACGGCTTTCTGCCAGACCATCGCGCATGCCTATCCTTACAGATGCCGAAACGGCAATGCTGGCTAGGACAAACAATACGGTTAATGTTTTACGTAACTTGCGGTTCATTATACAAATATACAATTTATGGGTTTAAAAATAATGCAAAACGGGGTGGAAATCGCGTCTACAACATTTTTGTCCCGTTATTAACAACCATAGTTTTCGGCATTTACGTTTTAGGAACATAATTTTGCAGCAATAACAGGAAATTATATGTCCTTAATTCAAATATCACATTTCATGAAACGAACTAATTTGTTATTTACGCTTTCGTTGCTATTTATGCTTGTGGCAGCCGTTCGTGTATCGGCTCGCGATAGGTATAATTTCAACAGCGATTGGAAATTACAGGTCGGCGACATAAAGGGTGCCGACAGTCGTGGCTTTAAAGACAACGGATGGCAGCGAGTGACATTGCCACACGCCTTTAACGAGGACGAGGCTTTCAAAGTGCCCATAAAGCAGCTTACCGACACGGTTGCCTGGTATCGCAAACATTTCCGCCTGCCGCGCGAGGCAAAGGGGAAGAAGGTGTTTGTTGAATTCGAGGGCCTTCGTATGGGGGCTGACTTTTACCTGAACGGGCACCACCTTGGCTACCATGAAAACGGTGTTATGGCTGTGGGTCTTGATTTGACACCTTATATAAACTATGGTGGGGAAAACGTTATAGCCGTACGTGTTGACAACAATTGGGCCTACCGTGAGCGGGCTACTGGACAACGGTTTCAGTGGAACGACAGCAATTTCAACGCAAATTACGGCGGTATTCCCAAAAATGTATGGCTGCATGTGGCCGACAATGTTTATCAGACCTTGCCGCTGTACAGCAATCTGGGAACGACCGGCGTTTATATATATGCCACTGATATTGACGTGGCAAGCCGCAAAGCGGTTATAAATGCCGAATCGGAGGTGCGTAATGAGTCAAAACGTCCGGTTAGTATAGGATATTCCGTAGAGGTTGTTGATGCTGATGGAAATACGGTGGGGACTTTTGGCAGCGAGCCGGTTTCTGTTGCCCCTGGAGCTACTGTAACCCTGACAGCGTCAGACACCGTAGACAACCTTCATTTTTGGAGCTGGGGTTACGGTTATCTTTACGACGTGAAGACAACGTTGCTGGTGAACGGAAAGGCTGCCGACCAGGTTGTGACACGTACAGGTTTCCGCAAAACCCGTTTCGGAAACGGCATGATATGGCTTAACGACCGCGTGTTGCAAATGAAAGGCTATGCGCAACGCACAAGTAACGAGTGGCCTGGTGTCGGCCTGTCGGTTCCCCCATGGATGAGCGACTATTCGAACGGTATGCTCATTGACCATAATGCCAATTTCTTCCGTTGGATGCATGTTACGGCATGGAAACAGGATGCCGAGTCGTGCGACCGTGTAGGCGTAATGCAGATGCTTCCGGCCGGCGACGCGGAACGCGATGTGGAAGGCCGCCGCTGGGGACAGCGCACCGAGCTGATGCGTGACATGATAATATATTTCCGCAACCATCCAAGCGTTATTTTCTACGAATCGGGCAACGAGTCAATCAGCCGCGACCATATGATTGAAATGCGCGACATTCGCGACAAATACGATCCCCACGGCGGACGCGCCATAGGTTCGCGCGAAATGCTTGACATACGAGAGGCGGAGTATGGCGGTGAAATGCTTTATGTTAACAAGAGCGAGCATCACCCTATGGTTCAGACCGAATACTGTCGCGACGAGGGGCTGCGCAAGTATTGGGACGACTGGAGCTATCCATACCATAGGCATGGCGACGGCCCTCTGTACCGTAATGCCGATGCCAGTGCCTACAATCAGAACCAGGACCAGCTTGCCATTGAAATGGTTCGCCGGTGGTATGATTTCTACCGCGAGCGTCCCGGTATGGGCCGGCGTGTGAACTCGGGTGGCGCAAAGATTATTTTTTCTGACACGCAGACACACTCGCGTGGTGCCGAGAACTATCGTCGGAGTGGCGTTGTCGACCCGTTGCGAATACCCAAAGACGCATATTATGCACATAAGGTTATGTGGGACGGATGGGTAGATGTTGAGAACCATTCTTCCTATATAATCGGACACTGGAACTATAAACCGGGGGTTGTGAAGCCCGTTTATGTGGTGTCGACCGGCGACAGTGTACAGCTGTTTGTAAACGGAAAGCCTCAGGAAATGCCGAAACGCGACTATGAATTCCTGTATACTTTCAGCAATGTTAAATGGGAGCCAGGTGTAATAGAGGCTGTAAGCTATGATAAAGACGGTAAAGAGACCAGCCGTACGTCCAAGAAAACCGTTGGCGAGCCGAAATCGCTGAAACTCACCCTTATGCAAGGCCCCAAAGGTACGTATGCCGACGGTGCCGACATTGCCATGGTTCAGGTTGAGGTTGTTGATGAAAACGGCAACCGCTGTCCGTTGGCTAACGATATGGTAAGTTTTACCCTTGAAGGACCGGCAGAATGGCGCGGAGGAATGGCTCAAGGTCCTGACAACTATGCGCTTGCAAAGGAACTGCCTGTAGAGTGCGGAATAACGCGTGTCCTTGTCCGTTCAGGTTTTGAACCTGGTAAAGTTAAACTTACGGCAACAGCCACAGGTTATGCTCCAGAAACGGTAGAGTTTAATACAATACCGGTGGAAGTTGAGCACGGTTTGTCCAAGTTTAACCCTTCGGCAGCCTTAAAACCACGTTTAGACCGCGGTGAAACTCCGCTCACACCGTCGTATTACTATAAAAAAGTAGACGTGAAGGTTAAATCGGCCAAAGCCGGTTATGCTAACGACAAGGTGGCAAACAGCTACGACGACAATGAGCTGAGCGAATGGCGTAACGACGGCCGGTTGGAAACAGCCTGGATTACTTACGAACTTGAACGCCCGGCAGAAATTGACGATATATGTGTCAAGCTAACCGGTTGGCGGCAGCGGTCGTATCCATTGGAAATATATGCCGGCGACGAACTTGTATGGAGCGGCGATACCGACCGTTCGCTAGGATATGTGCACCTGAATGCACGTCCGGTACGTTCGCGGTTCATTACAATCAAGCTTAAAGGTTCGGCTGCCGACAGTGACGCATTCGGACAGATTGTAGAGGTTGTAGAGCCTAAGGCAGGCGAACTTGACCTGTTCAAAGCCGAAGGCGGCGATAAGACCAACCACGAACTGCGCATTGTGGAGATAGAGTTCCTGGAAACTTTACGAAAGTAACCCTGATACATTTGTGATAAGTAGCCTCGCTGTGTCCGGTGCATTTGCACTAACCACAGCGAGGTTTTCAATCCGGTATTTTTTATTTTTTTACTGTTTTGCAGTGTTAGCAATTTGACGGGTTGGATACGTAGTCGGTTATCCATTGGCCGACCGAGGAGGTGGTTTCTTTCGACTCGGGGTCGATGTCGGGCGTGACTATGCCGGCATCGAGCGATGCAGATACTGCATTGCGTACCAGTGCGCCTTCTTTTTCAAGCCCAAGGTGCTCGAACAGCATGGCTACCGACAGTATCTGTGCCAGAGGGTTGGCTATATTAAGTCCGGCAGCCTGGGGCCATGAACCGTGTATAGGCTCAAACACGGGTGTGCCTTCGCCTATCGATGCGGAGGGGAGCAGCCCCATCGAGCCAGAAATTACCGATGCTTCGTCGGTCAGTATGTCGCCGAAAGTGTTTTCCGTTACCATTACGTCGAAGAAGCGCGGATCCTGTATGATGCGCATGGCCGCGTTGTCAACATACATGAAGTCTGTTTCCACATCGGGATATTGGGGAGCCATTTCCTGTGCAACTTTACGCCACAGGCGCGAACTTGCGAGCACGTTTGCCTTGTCGACCACTGTGAGGTGCCGACGACGGCGGCATGCATATTCGTATGCCACGCGAAGAATGCGTTCCACTTCGTGGCGAGAGTATATGCAGGTGTCGTATGCCTCGTTTTCATCCTGGTGTTTTTTGCCGAAATACATTCCTCCGGTTAGCTCGCGTATGCATACAAAGTCGGCCCCTTCTACAATTTCGGCACGGAGCGGCGATTTGTGCAGCAGGCATTTGAATGTCTCCACCGGACGCACGTTTGCATATAGTCCAAGGCTTTTCCGCATGGCCAGCAGACCCTGTTCGGGACGTACTTTGGCCGTGGGGTCGTTGTCGTATTTCGGATGGCCGATTGCCGAGAATAATACGGCATCGCTACGCCGGCACATTTGCAGTGTGTCGTCGGGGAAGGGGTTGCCTGTGGCATCAATGGCCGCCGCGCCTACAAGGCCGTATTCCAACAGGAGTTCGTGGTTGAAGCGGCTGCATACGGCTTTTAATACATTTACGCCCTGTGCTGATATTTCCGGCCCTATGCCGTCGCCGGGCAGTACGGCTATTTTGAGTTCCATAATTCTTTTTTTGTATTTGTTAGTTTTCTGATTCGTTAAGCGAAATCCCGTCGCAGATATTCAGCATTTTAACTGTTGCCTGAATTGCCGCCTCGGTCTGGTCGGCATCAAGTCCGCGTGTTTTAAAAGTGTGCCCGTTGTGGCTCCATGTAATAATGGTGTGTACAAGGGCATCGGTGCGTCCTCCAGGCGGAATATTTACCGAGTAATTTGTAAGAGTGGGAATGTCGCGGTGCAGACGGTTGCCGTAGATGCTGCGTACGGCTCGCATGAATGCGTCGAACTGTCCGTCGCCGGCAGCGGATTCCTGGTATTCCCGGCCGTCAATTACAAGTTTTACGGTTGCCGTAGGGCGCAGGCCGTGAGCCAGGTTGAGTGCATAGTTGGCCAGATGTACACGTTGCGGAATAGCTGCGTGTTTAAGTACGTCGGCAAC
Organism: Muribaculum caecicola; assembly: GCA_004801635.1. Classification (GTDB taxonomy): domain Bacteria; phylum Bacteroidota; class Bacteroidia; order Bacteroidales; family Muribaculaceae; genus Muribaculum; species Muribaculum caecicola. The sequence continues at coordinate 8,168 of SSTG01000106.1, forward strand.
AATGAACGGCAGGTCGCTTTGCGTTACAATTTCCTTTTTGTCGGCAAGCTGGATAACGCGGTCGGTTACTTTACGTATATTGTCGTCGGCAAGTTCTATGCCTAGGGCTTCTAGGTTTTTGCGTATGTTTGCCCTTCCCGAAGTTTTTCCAAGGGCGTATTCGCGCTCGCGTCCGAAGCGTTCAGGCAAAAGGTCGTTGTAATAAAGACGGCATTTGTTGTCGCCGTCGGCATGCACGCCTGCGCATTGTGTAAAAACGCTGTCGCCTATTATCGGTTTGTTAGGCGGTACAAGTATTCCTGAAAACGACTCTACAATGTGCGATATTTTGTTTATGCGTGATTCGTCGATGCCGGTGCT
>SSTG01000107.1 GCA_004801635.1 Muribaculum caecicola
ACAGGCGGAGGTTCTGTTTTTTGTCTGTGTGTGCTTTGTTAAAGCATGCAGATTTATTTTTTCTTGCGGTTTCCGTAGCGGCTCATGAACTTGTCTACGCGGCCGGCTGTATCGACGAGCTTCTGCTTGCCGGTGAAGAACGGGTGTGAGGAGCTGGTGATTTCAAGTTTTACCAACGGGTATGTAACACCGTCAACTTCGATAGTCTCTTTAGAAGCCACTGTGGAGCGTGTGATAAAGATTTCGTCGTTAGACATGTCTTTGAACACAACTTCGCGGTAGTTGGAGGGATGGATGTCTTTTTTCATCGTTGTTATTGTTTTTTTCTGTTTCTTACTGGTGATGAGAATTCCGCGTTGGTAAGACGCTCGTTCTGTAATGGCGCGGCAAATTTACGTAAATTTATTGTAATGACAAAGTTTCCTGAAAACTTTAATGTTAAACCGGGCCTGGAATGTGCGCAAAAAGAAAGGTCCGGACCGTTTGTTTGGTCCGGACCAGGCTATATAGCATGTTGTAATATTAGCCGTTTACTTTCTTCATGTGGGCAATGAGGTCGAGAACTTTGTTAGAGTAGCCGATTTCATTGTCATACCAAGAGATAACCTTAACGAATTTAGGTGTTAGCTGGATACCTGCCTTGGCATCGAAGATAGATGTAAGTGTGCAGCCGAGGAAGTCGCTTGATACAACTGCGTCTTCGGTGTAGCCGAGCACTCCTTTGAGTTCGCCTTCCGATGCTTCTTTCATGGCCTGGCAGATTTCTTCGTAAGTTGTTTCTTTGGCCAGGTTAACGGTGAGGTCAACAACAGAAACGTCGAGGGTGGGAACGCGCATCGACATACCTGTAAGTTTGCCGTTGAGTTCGGGGATAACTTTGCCTACGGCTTTGGCAGCACCTGTCGACGAGGGGATGATGTTGCCTGATGCTGCACGGCCGCCGCGCCAGTCTTTCATTGAAGGACCGTCAACGGTTTTCTGTGTAGCTGTTGTTGAGTGTACTGTTGTCATAAGGCCTTCTACAACGCCGAACTTGTCATTGAGTACCTTGGTGATAGGAGCAAGGCAGTTTGTTGTGCAAGACGCGTTAGAAACGAACTGTGTGCCCTTAACGTATTTGTCGTGGTTTACACCGCATACGAACATGGGGGTGTCGTCTTTTGAAGGAGCAGACATTACAACGTATTTTGCGCCGGCTTCGATGTGTGCCTGTGCTTTGTCCTTAGAAAGGAAAAGGCCGGTTGATTCAACAACATATTCTGCACCAACTTCGCCCCAGGCTATTTCTGCGGGGTTTTTGCAAGCGGTTACACGGATTGCTTTGCCGTTTACAATGAGAAGGCTTTTTTCCAAATCGTAGTCAACTGTGCCGTCGAACTGGCCGTGCATAGTGTCGTACTTGAGCATGTAAGCCATATAGTCTACTGGAAGAAGGTCGTTGATTGCAACTACCTCGATGTCTTCTCTTTTTGTTGAGGCGCGGAATACAAAGCGTCCGATACGGCCGAAGCCGTTAATACCTACTTTTGTCATAATTTTTTTGTTCTCTAAAATATTGGGTAATAAATTCTAATCTGCCTTTATTTTGAATGAGTAGTGCCGTTCCAGACTACATAATATTTATGAATCATATTTTGCCTTTACCCTGAGGTTAGGCACCGCAAAATTAGTACTTTTTTTTTAATTATAGTATGGGGCGTCCTTAAAATATAGAAAAAATTCTTTAATTTTGCGTTACGTGTAAGCCATAGCTGTAGTTGCTGTGTTTACTAGATTGATAATAATTTTAATAATTTCCAAAATACATCGAGGCTTTATGGGAAAACTTTTGACTGATTTTAAGGAGTTTGCAATGCGGGGCAACGTTATAGACATGGCTGTCGGCGTAATTATAGGCGGTGCTTTCGGCAAGATTGTCAGTTCGCTTGTTAACGACGTGATTATGCCTGTTGTCGGAATACTTACCGGGGGCATTGACTTTAAAGAGAGCAAGGTACTGCTTAAGGCGGCTGAAATGAACGGTGAGGAAATTGTGAAGCCTGAAGTCTGGCTTACATGGGGCATGTTTGTTCAGAATATTGTAGATTTCCTTATAATTGCGTTCTGTATCTTTATGGCTATACGCGTAATGAACCGCTTTAAGAAAAAAGAGGAGGCAAAGCCTGCCGACCCTGCGCCTGCTGCACCTACACAGGAAGAGCTTCTTGCCGAGATACGCGATTTGTTGAAACAGCAGAATTCAAAATAAATTTATTATATTATCTAACAGAGTATTGGATTAAGAAATGTCTAAAGTAATAATTATAGGCTGCGGAGGCGTAGGCACTGTTGTTGCCCACAAGTGTGCCCAGAATCCGGAAGTTTTTAGCGAAATAGTGATAGCTTCGCGTACAAAGTCAAAATGTGATGCAGTGGCTAAGGCTATCGGCTCGCCAAACGTGACAACCGACAGGGTGGATGCCGATTCGGTTGACGACCTGGTGGCTTTGTTCCGCCGTCACAAGCCCGAACTGGTTATTAATGTAGCCCTTCCATATCAGGACCTTACTATTATGGATGCGTGTCTGGAATGTGGTGTGAACTATCTTGACACGGCAAACTATGAGCCCAAGGATGTTGCGCATTTTGAGTATTCGTGGCAGTGGGCCTATCGCGAGCGTTTTGAAAAGGCCGGACTGACGGCAATTCTGGGCTGTGGTTTTGACCCGGGTGTTTCGGGCGTATTTACGGCTTATGCGGCGAAGCACTATTTTTCGGAAATGGAATACCTTGATATCGTTGACTGTAATGCCGGCGACCACGGTAAGGCGTTTGCAACCAATTTCAATCCGGAAATAAATATTCGCGAAATAACTCAGAACGGACGTTACTTCTCGGAAGGCCAATGGGTGGTTACAAAGCCATTGGAAATTCATGCACCGCTTACTTATCCCAATATAGGCCCCAGGGAGTCATACCTGCTCTACCATGAGGAGCTTGAGAGCCTGGTACAGAACTTCCCCACCATTAAGCGTGCCCGTTTCTGGATGACTTTCGGACAGGAGTACCTTACACACCTGCGTGTTATACAGAATATAGGCATGGCCCGTATAGACGAGGTTGAATATAATGGTACAAAGATTGTTCCGTTGCAATTCCTTAAGGCCGTATTGCCGAATCCGCAGGATCTTGGCGAAAACTATCATGGTGAAACATCGATAGGGTGCCGTATTTCGGGAAAAGACAAAGAGGGTAAACCGCTTACCTATTATATATATAATAATTGCAGTCATGAGGCGGCTTATCGCGAAACGGGTATGCAGGCTGTAAGCTATACAACCGGTGTGCCTGCAATGGCCGGTGCTATGATGTTCCTTACAGGCAAGTGGGTTAAACCTGGCGTGCATAACGTTGAAGAATTTAATCCCGACCCGTTCTTGGAAGTTATTGCGGCACAAGGATTGCCCTGGCACGAAGTTGTTGGCGGCGACCTTGAGGTTGACAAAATCTAGCCTACAACTGGTTATAAGCATTCAGGCCCGTTTCCGGAATTCCGGAAACGGGCCTGAATGCTTATTGTTGAAATTTATTTGTTTACCTGGAAACGGTTTTCCCCGTTTTTAAGATAGGCTACAACTTGGCGTGCGGCAGCTATGCCGGCGTTTATGTTGGCTTCGGCAGTCTGAGCTCCCATTTTTTTAGGGGTGAAGAATACGCGGTCGCCGAATTCGGCTTTAAGTGCATCGGCATTGTCGGGCTTCACGTCGGCCAGGTACTTTATGTCCGGGCGTTCGCGGAGGGCCTTTGCCAATCCGTCCTCGTCAATAACTTCTTTGCGAGCTGTGTTTATCAGCACTCCGCCCAAAGGCATGTTGGTTATGGTGAAATAACCTATTGATTTGCGGGTTTCGGGGGTTGCCGGAATGTGTACAGACACAATGTCGTTGCCTGAGTAGAGGTCGTCAACAGAATGTAAGGGCTTAACCCCGTCGTTTGTCATAACTTCGTCGGGACAATAGGGATCGAATGCCGACACGCTCATGTTGAAACCTTGGGCTATGCGTGCCACGTTGCGGCCCACTTGCCCGTAGGCCTGCAATCCGAGGCGTTTTCCTCGCAGTTCGGTGCCTGATGTGCCGTTGTATGAGTTGCGTGCTGCCATAACAGCCATGCCGAACACCAGTTCGGCAACTGCGTTTGAGTTCTGGCCGGGTGTGTTTTGTACCACCACGCCTTGGGCTTTTGAAGTCTCAAGGTCGACGTTGTCATAACCTGCTCCGGCGCGGACAACTATTTTCAGTTTTGGCGCAGCTTCAAGTATGTCGGCGTTAATTATGTCGGAGCGTATTATTATTGCCTCGGCATTGGCTGCTGCGGCTTTCAGCTCGTCGGCCGATTTGTATTTTTCAAGAAGTTCGAATTCCAGTCCGGCTTCTTCTATAACTTTGCGCATTCCGTCAACAGCTACTGCTGCGAACGGTTTTTCTGTTGCCACAAGTACCTTCATAGTGCTCAATAGGTTTTGTTAGTGTTTCTTTTCGAATTCGTTCATTGCGTCTACTAGCACTTTTACGCTTTCTATGGGGAGTGCGTTATAAAGCGATGCGCGGAAACCGCCAACTGAACGGTGGCCCTTTATGCCTACTATGCCTTTTGAGGTGGCCAGTTCGAGGAATTCTTTTTCAAGTTCGGCATATTCGGGTTTCATAACGAAGCATACGTTCATTATAGAGCGGTCTTCCGGGTTTACGGTGCCGGCAAACATTTTGCTGGAGTCTATGGCTTCGTATAAAAGTTCGGCTTTGGCAAGGTCAAGGCGCTCCATAGCGCGTATACCGCCAAGTTCCTTGTAATATTTCAATGTCTGTAGTGCCGAATATATGGGCAGTACCGGGGGGGTGTTGAACATCGAGCCTTTCTTTACATGCGTGCGGTAGTCGAGCATTGTGGGTATGGGGCGTTCAACGTGGCCAAGTGCCGATTCCTTTACTATTACTATTGTAACGCCGGAAGGTGCCAGGTTTTTCTGTGCGCCGGCATATATTACGTCGTATTTCGAAACGTCGACCGGGCGCGAGAAAATATCGGACGACATGTCGGCCACCAATGGCACATTTAGGTCAGGGTCGTGACGTGTTTCTGTTCCGTATATGGTGTTGTTGGTTGTAAAATGGAAGTAGTCGGCATCAGCCGGAACTGTGTAATTTTTTGGTATGTATGTGTAGTTTTTGTCGGCACTCGATGCTACTACGTCGACCTCGCCGAACAGTTTGGCTTCTTTTATAGCGTTTGAAGCCCATGTTCCGGTGTCAATGTAGGCGGCTTTTTTGTTGAGCAGGTTGAACGGCACCATGCAGAACTGCATTGACGCGCCTCCGCCCAGGAAAAGCACCTGGTATCCTTCCGGAATTTCAAGAAGTTCTTTTACCAGCTGCTGAGCTTCGTCTATCACTGCCGTGAATTCTTTGCTGCGGTGCGAGACTTCCAGAATTGAAAGGCCGGTTCCTGCAAAGTTCCTGATGGCCTCGGCCGTGTTGTTAATTGTGTACTGGCTGAGGATAGAGGGTCCTGCGTAAAAATTGTGTTTCTTCATTGTTGTTGAAGTTTTATGTATGTTTTGTTTGCAAAATTTTGCTTTTACAAATAGGGGCACGCGGTTTTATTTTATTGCAGCCTCTATGCAAATTTAATGAATGTTTTTGAACGGCAAACGAATTTTACGGAAATATTTCCATATTTGTGACTGTATGTAAATGTTCCGGCAAAAGGCTGATTGGGTTGCCTGTTGCCGGAACATTATATATTGTGTGGGGAATGTTGTTTGCGTATGCAGCGTATGGCATGGCCGAAGCGCAGGCCGTGTCCGCCAAGCATGCTTGAGCTTACTACCGCGTTTTTGCCTGTGCCTGTTATGCGGAAATAGTCAAGAACGTCGCCGCGCTCAAATGCGTCATAGTATTTTGTAGCACTCCAGAAGTATGTTTTGGTAAATTATATAAACAGGTATGATTCTGTGTTTATTTCAGCATTTTTAATGCGGCATCATAGTCGGGTTCGTGCGTGATTTCGTCAACAAGTTCTCGGTAAATTATATTCATGTCTTTGTCAATAATCAATACAGCGCGAGCCAGAAGTCCGGAAAGAGGGCCGTCAACCAGCTGTACACCGTATTTTTGTACAAATACAGGTGAACGGAACGCCGATGCCGGAATAACGTCCTTTATGCCTTCTGCCGAGCAGAAGCGTTGGGCGGCGAACGGTAGGTCCATTGACACGCATAATACAACCGTGTCGGGGTGTTTTGCCGCTTTTTCGTTGAACTTGCGCACCGACATGGCGCACACTGCCGTGTCGAGCGATGGAAAAATGTTGAGTACTATATATTTTCCTGGAAAGTCGTTGCAGTGAATTTCTTTGAGCTCGGGAGTTACAAGTGTAAAGCAAGGGGCTTTTTCTCCTACAGCCGGCAGGTTGCCGTAGGTATGGCACGGTGTGCCTTTAAAATAGATTGTTTCCATTTTTATATAAATTTTGTTTGTTCAGTGATATTACCCGTCGTTTATTTCAGTTTGACGGCTTTTTGTATAACGTCGGCGGCAAAGTTATTGTTGAATCCTACCATTACATTTTGTACAATTCCGTCAGTGTCGCAGAAAATGACTGCAGGCAATGCCGTGGCGCCGCAGTCGCGTGCGAGTGCCTTTGCGCTCTGAAGCAGGTGTTCTCCTACCCGTGGGCGCCGGATTTCGGTTTCAATGTCGTCTGTGTTGTTGTTTGTGAATGCCCATATAATGTCGGCATTTTGCGGCAGGGATGCAATGGCCCTTCTTGTTTCGTTTATTGTTGGCGTGGCAAATTCCGACAGTGCGTCTAATATTACCAGTACTGTGGGATGGGCAAACCCCTGGCCGCGTATGTGTTCATGGCGTTCGCCGGTTGTTGTAGGCAGCGTGAACGTGGGTAGCGGCTGTGATGGCAGGTTGGTTATTGTGAAAGTACTTTCGCGGTATAGTTCGAATATGTGTGGGAAAATGCTGCCAAGCATTTGTTCTGTTATGGGACGGCATACGGGTTGTTTCTGGGGGTATGTGTACTTGCACAATATTGTCTGCTCTGCCAGTGCTCCCGGATTATTTTCGGTTTCGGAGAATAGCGGCATGTGCGATTCTCGGTTGAATGCATATGTTATCTCCCTGCAAATGTTGCCGTTTACGGTCATTTCTGCTTTGAAAACGCTGCAATTCTGGCCGCTGACAACTGTGTCGGGTGTGAATTCCCATGTATATCGGTGGTCGTTTACCGCGTTTTCTATATCGTTGGCAATGAATTGTGGCAGCAGGTTTGAAAATTGTCCGCGCATTTGTATTCCAGGCAGTGGTGCCGCAGCAGTTCCTGATTTTAAGAAAATTGCCGGATTCTGGGCATAATGATATTCTTGCATCCGGTCGCCCCTGAAAACAAACATGTTGCCGTTGGAATAGGCGCAGAACCCGGCAACTGAATCTGTGCTGCTGTCCGTGTGCCAGCTTAGTATGTAGGAACATGGTGCCAGAGTGTCGGCAGGGGCTGCCTGTGATTGTAGCGAGATGGTGTAGTTAACATCGTTCTGAAGTGACATAAGCACCTGGTAGTCGGCGGTTGCCTGATAGCATTCAACGCCGCGTAATGCGGTAAGGACTTCGTCTACCCCTGATGCATACGCGCATAAGGGGCAGGCGCAGGCCAATGTCAAGAGTTGCAGTTTCACATTCATTGGTTCTCAAGAAAAACAGTTAAAACGTTGCTGCCGTATATTCACGGTTTTAACTTAAAAACGTTTATAAGTGCTAAAATGTTTTTTTGTGGAATAAAAAATCACGCCCCCTTTCCGAGGCGTGATTGTATTTGGGTATGCGGCAGATGCTTTCGACGTTAAAATAGGTATGCCGACAAACTACATTATTGCTCTGTCGGATTGAACTTTATGATTTGAGCTGTGTCGTTTGTCATATTTTCAGATGATGTTTGTATTTGACGTGAATTCTCTATATAGATCGTGCCATCCAGTCGCCAGGTCATTCTGCACACTGTGGCTCCCTCAATGTGCCCATATAAGTCTTGTTTAAGCAGCTGTTGAAAATTGAAGCCACACCCACGCTGCTGTGACGTAGTTTGAGCGTGGTTGGTATGGCTGACCTATATAAGTCCTGCGGCAAGTGCGCCTGACTGCATGTCGGCAATCGAAGCTGATATGGGTCGTGGCTGCCGGTCTATTTCAACAAGGCTCGACAGTAGCCGTAGAGTCTGGTATGCATCGGAAAGTGCCGGATGCATGGGTGCGGATTTTCCGACACTGTAGTACAGCATGTATAGCAGCGATGCCAGTGAGGCGGTTGTGCGTTCTATTGCTTCGCGTTGTGTGCGCGTGTCTGGTGAAGACTGCGACAGGATTGCCTCCATGGCGTGCCATAAGGTTATGCATGCCGTCATGGTTTCGGCTTGGTCGGGATTTAGCTCTGAAACTTGTGACATGGCGTTGAGCAGTGTTGCAA
>SSTG01000108.1 GCA_004801635.1 Muribaculum caecicola
TTTTATAACGCGCAAAAACATGATAGCCATTCTGATTTCGCTCGAGCTTATGCTCAATGCCGTGGATATAAATTTTGTGGTTTTCAACCGCTTTCTTTATCCCGGAGCTTTGGAAGGAATGATCTTTACTCTTTTTGCAATTGCAATAGCTGCAGCCGAGACTGCGCTTGCAATAGCTATTATTGTGAACATATTCAGGGCTGTGCGCAATATTGACGTGCGCGACCTTGACAAACTAAAACTTTAAACGGAAATGGAAACAATATCTATATTAATACTGGCCATTCCGCTGCTGATGTTCCTGTTGCTGGGTCTTACCGGCATGAAGATGAGCCATCGCACCGCAGGTGTCCTGGGCTGTCTGGGCATGGGCACTGTTTTGGTTCTAAGCTATTATACGGCTCTCAGCTATTTTTTCAGCGGTTGTCCGCAATTTGTTGACGAGGCCGGCCAGCGTCTGCAGGTGGTGCTTTGGAATAGCACATGGATGCAGTTTACTGAAACCCTTGTAATAAAACTCGGATTTTTGCTTGACCCGATTTCAGCCCTTATGCTCATTGTAATACCTACCATATCGTTTATGGTGCATCTGTATTCAATGGGTTATATGCGCGATCATCATGGTGTTTATGAACACGGTTTCCAGCGTTTCTATGCTTTCTTGTCGTTGTTCTCGTTTTCCATGCTGGGACTGGTTGTGGCAACTAACATTTTCCAGATGTATATATTCTGGGAGCTTGTGGGTGCTTCGTCATACCTGCTTATCGGTTTTTATTATACAAAACCGTCGGCAGTATCGGCATCGAAGAAAGCGTTTATCGTTACCCGTTTTGCCGACTTGGGATTCTTAATAGGTATACTGGTGCTTTCGTATTTCACCGGAATATTTGATTTCATGTCGCTTACCTCTGCACCGGTTGAAGGTATGGACGGAGTTTATCATGTAAGTGAACAAACGGCTCTCGGCATTCGTAGCATATTTGAAAACTCGGCTGTTCCCGTGTTTATGGGCGCTTCCGTTCTAACATGGGCCTTAGTGCTTATATTTATGGGCGGTATGGGTAAGTCGGCAATGCTTCCGTTGCATATCTGGCTCCCTGACGCTATGGAAGGCCCGACACCAGTTTCAGCCTTGATACATGCCGCAACTATGGTTGTTGCCGGTGTTTATCTGGTGGCACGTCTGTTCCCACTTTATTTGATGGAAACCGCGGCACTCGACTTTATTGTAGTTGTAGGGGCACTCACCGCCCTTTATGCAGCCATGGTGGCCTGTACACAGGTTGACATTAAACGCGTGCTTGCATTCTCAACCATATCGCAGATTGCCTTCATGATGGTTTCTCTAGGCGTTGCCCGTCCGGAGGTGCATCACGGGGTTGGTTACATGGCAGGTATGTTCCACTTGTTCACACATGCCATGTTCAAGGCTTTGCTTTTCCTTTGTGCCGGCGCGCTTATACACGCAATCGGTTCGAACGATTACACTGCCATGCACGGGCTTAGAAAGTATATGCCTGTAACACACGTTACATTCCTTATCGGGTGTCTGGCTATAGCCGGTATAATTCCGTTTGCCGGATTCTTCTCGAAAGACGAAATCTTGACAGCCTGCTTCGGCAACAGCATCGTATGGTATGTATGGATGTCGTTCGTTGCCGGTTTGACCGCGTTCTATATGTTCCGCCTCTACTATCTGATATTCTGGTGGAAAGAGCATAAAGTGGCCGATGCGCATCATACGCCGCACGACCAGCCTTGGACAATGACACTTCCGTTGGTAATATTGGCCGTTGTGTCGTGTGTGGCCGGTTTTGTTCCGTTTGGCACGCTTGTTACATGGAACGGCGAGCCGATGTTTGCCTACGACGGTGTATTTACCAATTTCCAGCACCTGGACTGGTCTGTGGCATCAATATCACTCCTGGTTGCCATTGTTGCTATAGCCATAGCCACGGCAATGTATAAAAAAGAAAATCCGCTTCCGGCAGAAATGCGTCAGGCTATGCCCCGTCTGTGGAACTGGGCCTACCACCGTTTCTACTGGGACGAACTTTATATGTGGGTTACCCACCGTGTTATATTTGACAAGATATGCCGCCCCATAGCATGGTTTGACCGCCATATAATTGACGGTACCATGGACGGCTTTGCCCGTGTAACCCAGTGGGCATCTGTAGCCATACGCCCATTGCAGTCGGGCCATGTACAGATGTATGTATGGTATTATCTGATAGGCGCGCTATTGTTGGGTGCCGTAACATGGGTTTGCCTGCTTTAATCCCGTAACGCACGATACTGAAAAATATAGTAATTATGATATTCTCAAACATTCTCATATATTTTGTAGTCATACCGCTGCTTATGCTCGGACTTCTGTTCCTGTGCCGCAACATGAAGCAGATCCGTACTGTAGCGGTTATCGGCTCTACGGCATTGCTGGCCCTTTCAGTCTACCTTATAGTTGACTTCCTTGAATTGCGTGCCGCCGGCAATACTGACATAATGCTCTATCAGGCCTCGTGGATGTGGTTTGAACCATTGAACATACATCTGGCCGTGGGTGTCGACGGAATTTCTGTAGCAATGATACTGCTTTCGTCGATAATAGTGTTTGCCGGAACTTTCGCTTCATGGAAAATAACCCCGCTTCCAAAGGATTTTTTCCTGTGGCTTATACTTCTGTCTACAGGTGTGTTCGGCTTCTTTATCAGTATAGACCTCTTTACGATGTTTATGTTCTATGAAGTGGCGCTTATACCTATGTACCTTCTTATCGGCCTTTGGGGAACCGGACGCAAAGAGTATTCGGCTATGAAGCTAACCCTTATGCTTATGGGCGGTTCGGCATTCTTGATGCTAGGCATTCTTGGTATATATTATCACTCCGGCCCTGACGGTCACCTGACAATGAATATTCTTGAAATATCGGCCAACAACAATATAAGTCACGGATGGCAGTACTTCCTGTTCCCGATAACGTTTGTCGGTTTCGGTGTGCTTGGTGCAATGTTCCCGTTCCACACATGGAGTCCTGACGGTCATGCTTCCGCACCTACCGCGGTGTCAATGCTTCATGCCGGCGTGCTTATGAAGCTTGGTGGTTACGGCTGTTTCCGTGTGGCAATATTCCTTATGCCTTTTGCAGCAAACGAGCTTGCGTGGATATTCTTGATACTAACCGGAGTATCGGTTGTATACGGTGCGTTCAGCGCATGTGTTCAAACAGACCTTAAATACATAAACGCTTATTCATCGGTAAGCCATTGCGGCCTTGTGCTGTTTGCAATATTGATGCTTAACACCACCGCAATGACCGGGGCAGTGTTGCAGATGCTTTCGCATGGTTTAATGACAGCGTTATTCTTTGCCCTTATCGGTATGATTTACGGCCGTACTCATACACGCGACATACGTCTTATGGGTGGCTTGATGAAGATAATGCCGTTCCTTGCCGTTTGCTACGTTATAGCCGGTATGGCTTCGCTAGGATTGCCTGGATTGAGCGGTTTCGTTGCCGAAATGACAATTTTTGTAGGCTCGTTCCAGAATGACGACATGTTCCACCGTGTGTTCACCATAATTGCCTGCTGCTCTATAGTAATAACCGCTGTATATATTCTGCGTGTGGTTGGCAAGTTGCTGTTCGGTCCTGTTCAGGACAAACATCACTTGGAACTTACCGATGCAACATGGTGGGAGCGCCTTTCGGCAGTCACGCTTATTGTGTGTGTGGCAGGAATCGGTTGCTTCCCGAACTGGATTAACGAAATTATTCGTGAGTCATTTATGCCGATTATCGAGGTTTTAACAAAGTAACTAGCCCTAAAATACTGAAAAATGGATTATTCGCAATTTTTGGCAATGCACCAGGAAATAGGGCTTTTGCTCGTTATCCTGATTGTGTTTTTGTTTGATACATTTTCGTCGCGTCAGATACCTCGCGGACTTTCTATGCTCAGCATCGTATTGTTTGCCGTGCTGACCGTGTTCGGATTTGTATGTCCGGTGTGCAATGAAAGCGTGTCGGCTTTTGGTGGAATGTACGTGGCTACCCCTACAATGACTGCCATAAAGAACATTCTTAACGTGGGAGTGCTTATAGTGCTCATACAGTCGGTTAGCTGGGCCGATTCAGAGCATATGCGCATACGTCGCGGCGAGTTTTACGAACTGCTCCTTATAACGCTGCTGGGTATGTATTTCATGATTTCGGCACGTCATTTCCTGTTGTTTATTATTGGTTTGGAAACTGCTTCTCTGCCTTTGGCGGCGTTGGTAGCTTTCGACAAAAACCGGTATGAAAGCCATGAAGCAGCAGTCAAGTATATTCTTACTGCTGTATTCTCGTCGGCAGTATTTATGATGGGGCTGTCGTTTGTATACGGCCTGTCAGGAACTCTCTATTTTGCCGATATTGCCGCATCGATGGCACAGGGCAGGGCAATGCTCATTGTAGCCGTGGCTTTCGTAATAGCCGGTATGGGTTTCAAACTGTCGCTGGTTCCGTTCCATATGTGGACTGCCGATACTTACCAGGGTGCGCCTACGGCAATAACTTCGTATCTGTCGGTAATTTCGAAAGGTGCCGCCGCATTTGCGTTTTTTGTAATAATGGTGCAGGTGTTCGGGCCTTATTACGGCCGCATTTGGGAATGGATGCTGTATGCGTTGATTATATTGACAATAACAGTTGGTAACCTATTTGCCCTGCGTCAGAAAAACATGAAGCGCTTCCTTGCTTTCTCGTCAATTTCGCAGGCCGGTTACATTATGCTTGGCGTTATTGCCGGAAGTGCTCAGGGGCTTGGTTCGTTAATGTACTATGTTCTTGTTTACATATTCTCGAACCTTGCAGCATTCGGCGTTATTTCGGCTATCGAAAATAAGACCGGGCGTGTTGATATGGACGATTATAACAATCTGTATTCAACTAATCCGCGTTTGTCGTTTGCAATGATGCTGGCCATGTTCTCATTGGCCGGAATTCCTCCATTTGCCGGATTCTTCTCGAAATTCTTTATATTTTCTGCAGCAGTCCAGCCCGGAACGCCGGAACTGTATGTGCTGGTTCTGATAGCGCTGATAAACACTATTATTTCATTGTACTACTATCTGCTGGTGGTTAAGGCAATGTTTATACATAATACGGAGGCCGCTGTGGTTCCGTCTTTCCGTTCAAGTGCGAGTGAGCGTCTGGGGCTGGTTATATGTGTTGCCGGAATTATGCTGCTCGGAGTTGTAAGTTTGTTCTATTCCGACCTTGTAACTACCTCGATGGAAAATCCGCAATATATATTCGGACTTTTTGCCAACTGATTATAGGTACAGGCCTGCCTGTAAATATATATGCTTTTACACAGCCCATAAGTTCCAAAAGGAACTTATGGGCTGTGTATTTAGTTTGTTAATTGACGGTTTGTGCTTGTCGCTTAAACACATGTATGGCTTTTGGCCATATTTCAATATATATGACGACAAACTACTACTTTGTTCCTTATGGGGAATTAGTCGGGCTAATGCTGAGGTCTATGAACATTTGCAGGCCCGTCGGGGAATGCCGGAGTGGTTCCACGTACGGTAGTTGCATATTTGCCAGATACATATCCCGTACCGGTACACAGGCATCTCATGTGTATGTATGTCGAACTCACGTTAAATAACATAGCCCGTCAGCCAATTGTATGGCCGACGGGCTATGTTATTTATTGAAATTGTATTAGAATTGTTGTTTGCTTACACTTACAGTGCCGTCGGCCTTGATGGTGCGTACAACATACAGGCCGTTTTCCGGCTTGGCAATTTTGCGTCCGCTAAGGTCGTAGTATTCCTGCGAGATTATTTCGGCATTATTGTCTTCAATGTTGTCGATACCGCTTGATTCCATTCCGAACGAGCCTTTGTGCAACATCGACAATTCGTCGAGCGCAGTGTAACCCTTAAGTTCGTAGCTGTATGTTTTGTTTGAAATTCCGGTAAATTCGTAATTGTGAACATTGTTTTCCGGTTTTAGGGCTGAACCGCCGGCGTTACCGTTTGCGTCAAGCCTGGTTTCGCTGATAAGGGTTCTGTCTTCGTTTTCGCCTTCATATAGGGCAACCGTGTATCTGACCGGTGTGCCGGTATAAATATTGTCGCTGTACGATTCCCAGTTCAGAGTAGCCTTGTTATTGTTTACTGTGACGGTGGCGGCTCCAGGCAGTACGTCTTCGTACTTCAGGTTTGGATACAGGCTGGCCCATGCCGAGGCATATGCTTCGGCAGTTCCTTTGGGAACTCTTACCGTGGCGGCTATGTCTACAGCGTTTTCTCCTACAAGTACCGGGGGTACGGCAGCAAAGCAGTATATAGCCTCTATTGCGCTGCAATATGATGCAATAGGATTCAGTTTTTCAAGTGTAGAAGGCAGGCTTAAGCTAGTCAGGGCACTGCATGAACCCAGAACGGAATAATATTCGTTTTTAGTGTTGTCTACGCCTATTTCCTTTATGCTTTCTGGGAATAGCATTGTAGTGATGCCTGTGGCAGATAGGGCATTATTGCCAATCCATACGTTGTTGTTTGGCATTATTATGCTTGTTACGCTGGGGTTGAAGAAGAAGCATGTGGCACCAAGCGAGTCTAGTTGTTCCGGCAGCCTTACTGTAGTTAGTGAGTTGCAGCCGTAGAAGTT
The DNA here is from genome assembly GCA_004801635.1 of Muribaculum caecicola. Classification (GTDB taxonomy): domain Bacteria; phylum Bacteroidota; class Bacteroidia; order Bacteroidales; family Muribaculaceae; genus Muribaculum; species Muribaculum caecicola. Next base: position 6,674 of record SSTG01000108.1, read on the forward strand.
CGACATTCCTATTACTTTGAGTGTTTTTGGAAAGTGTATGCCGGTAATGTTGCTGTTTGCGTTAAAAACGTAATCGTCTATTTTCAGTGTTGATTCCGGAACGGTGTATTCGCCTTTTATTCCGCTGGGATATGCCAGAAGTTTGGTCTTTTCTTTGTTGAACAGTACGCCGTCAATGTCGGTGTACATGCTGTTGCCAGGAGCTACGTTTATACTTGTAAGGCTTGTGCAGCCGATAACGAATCCGTTGCCTATAAAGTTTACTTTGTCAGATATGTCGATGTGTTTTATGGCAGAGCATCCATAAAATGCGTTTTCGTCTATATATTCAATCGATGCTGGCAGGTTAATTTCTTCTAATGAAGTGCATTTGTTGAAAAGGTCATGCGAGAGCTTTGTCAACCCGGCTGGAAGTTTTACTGAATTCAGGTTTGAGCATCCGTACATTGCCGAATGTCCTATTTCAGTTATGCCGTCGTGAAACGACAGTTCTGTCAGGCCGGTGCAGTTATAGAATGTGCCGCTGTTTACTACGGTAACGCTATTTGGTATCCTGATTGATTTTAGGCTGATGCATCCGTAAAGTGATGTAGGGCCTAGTTCTTTTAGCGATTCAGGAAGGATTAGTCCGTCCAGATTTATGCATTCATAGAATGCGGCATGTCCTATTGATGTTAAGGTGTTAGGCAGGGTGATGGTTTTAAGTGCGGAACACTTGTAAAATGCCTGGTCGTCAATTTTGGCAAGCGGTTCCTGTGCTGTAACTGTTTCAAGTTTAATACAGTTGCTGAATGCGCCGACTCCTATTTTTTTAAGCGATTTGGGCAGTAATAGCTCTTTAACTGCGCAGCCGTAAAAAGCATTGCTTCCTATCTGTTCGAGTTTCTCGTTAAAGTTTATTTTTTGCAGATAGCTACAGCTGTTAAATGCTGCAGATGATATTTGAGTGGTGTTTGCCCCGATTGTAAGTTCTGTTATATTAAGTTTCCCGAAACCGTAAGCCTCTATGGTCTGTAAATTGTCGGGCAACGTTAGCGATTTCAAGCCTGTGCAACCGGAAAAAGCACTTTCCCTGACTGTTGTCAGCGAATTGGGCAGGTTCAGTTGTTCCATTCCTTTACATTGAACAAACCCCCACATGCAAATTTCTGTAATGCCTTCGCCAATGTTGACTGCGGTGAGTTTGTCGCATTGTTGGAAAGCCTGTTGGCCGACTGATGTAACGGCGTAATGAGTGCCGTCTACTGTAATGGTTCCCGGTATGTCGACCTGGGTATATTCTTTGTAGTCAGAGTGCCTGGCTACTGATGCCGTCTTGCTGTCGCTGTCGATGTTGTAATAAAGCTGGCCAACCTGTACGGTATCTGCCCATACCGGGGGCGTTATTGACAACAACAAGCAACACAATGCTAAGAACCTACTAAAAGTAATGGTAAGTTTCATAATAAAATAGTTTAAGTTGAAATATGATTGGTTTGTATAATCCATATTGCAAGGTTGTATTTGCAATAGTGCAAAGGCATAATTAATGTTTGTATGCATAAAAGTATATAATTATTTTTAATTATGCGCTTTTATTGCGCTTTTTCTTAGATTTTCCGCATTAGTTGAATTTTTTTCCGGGAAAAGTTTGCTTAAGAAAAAAAATGATGTTAACTTTGCATCGCTTTAGCGGAGAAATCGAGGGCGTTTAGCTCAGCTGGTTCA
>SSTG01000109.1 GCA_004801635.1 Muribaculum caecicola
CTTATATTCAGCTCAAAAAACAAACCAAGGTCGAAAGGCGATGTCATACGCTATGCCGGCGACATTCTCGACTACATGGTAATAGCATCATTATTAGTAGAGAATCACGGTTATTTCAAAATGAAGCCCGGCGAATTCGACACAATAAACAATTTCACTACAGACAAATCATGGTTCGACGGATATGACAATTTATACGGACGCAACTTCACCACGCAAGAAATTTCCACTCAGGAAATAAAATGGTACCGTTATGTCAGTAGCTCGTTAGATGCCAACAAATTCAAATCAAACCTGGCCGATATTATCCGGCCTGGCGACGTTGTCGATGTAATATTCGGCGACCGTATCAGCTGGCTTATAAACAACAGCGACCGCACAACCAAAGACATAGGCAATGTGGGGGAAGCACTGATTTTCGCACACGAAAAAATGCGCTTGAAACTGGGTGGCATGGAGGATCTGGCCAATAAAATAAAAATAGTTGACACTCCGGCATATCACCCAGGCTACGACATTGAGAGTTACGAGGGCAACGACGCTGAAAGCCCTGATGATGCCGACCTGCTGAGACTTATCGAAGTAAAAACCACAATCAGCAAACAGCGCATAGAACTGTACAGTTTCCACATGTCTACCCACGAATGGATAGTGGCCAAATCGCACCGGCAGCGTTATTGCGTATACCGGTTAATGATCAGCGAAAGTTCAAAGACACTATTTATTCTTCGCGACCCTGTCGGACTTGACAGGGAAGACATTATCTCAACCATACCTCGCGACGGAATGGATGTTTCATTCCCGGCCGAAAAATTCAGACCGACAAATCTATTGGAATGGAAAAATTAAAAGTCGTCTCACTGTTTTGCGGATGCGGAGGCATGGATCTCGGATTGACCGGAGGATTCGATTATCTCGGCAAAAGCTATCCGGCCCTGCCGTTCCAGTTGTCGCTTGCCATTGACAACGATCCATATTGCACTCGTATATATAACGATAATTTCGAGCATAAATGCCGGGTGCTCGATGTAAAAGAGCTAGACACAAAAAGCCTGGCCGACTTTGACATGCTGATTGGCGGTTTTCCATGCCAGTCGTTTTCCATTTCAGCACAAAATCCACCACGCCTGGGCTACAAGGATGCGCGAGGCATGCTGTTTTTCGAAATGGTAAAAGTGCTGAAAGAAAAAAAACCACGCTTTTTCATTGCCGAAAATGTAAAAGGCATACTCTCTGCCAACAAACGACAGGCATTCCCCATGATTATACAGGAGTTCAAAGAAGCCGGATACATGGTCAGGCACATGCTGCTTAATTCTTCCGACTACGGAGTGCCTCAAAAACGCGAACGCGTAATAATTGTAGGTTTTAGGGAACAAGCCGATTTTGATAAATTCGAATTCCCCACCCCTGCCACACCCAACAAAAAAGTCCCCCTAAAATCAGCCATCGACCCACTTGCCGACAATAACGAAAAGTACTTTTTCAGCGAACGGGCCGTTCACGGCATGTTGCGAGCCAACAAGTCAATGAATAAAGGCCGTGCCCAGTCGCTGGAGCATCCTTGTAACACCATTAGTTCGCATTTGTCTAAAGTAAGCCTGAATTCAACCGACCCGGTTTTAAAAATCGGCAACCGGTACCGGCGTTTCACCACGCGCGAAGCGGCCAACATACAGTCGTTTCCCACAACATTCCGGTTCGATTCCGTAACGGAAACGCGCCAATACAAAGCAATCGGCAACGCAGTTCCTCCGGTAATGATGTGGCATATCGCCAACTCGCTAGCCAAACTAGTATAAATCCGACAAAAGTTAGCGGATAAGAACCCCGGTTATAAAGTCGTGCATTTCCGGCATATGTAGCTCTACGTCAGTGAGCAATTTCAACTGGGCACGCGTGCGCACCAGGTTATGCTGCGGATATTGTGTCTTGTAATACGTGTCGCCGTTTATATAGTCGGTCATAAAACGCACGGCCTGCATATATGGAAACAATGCGGCAGCATGTGGAAGGTTATCCGTTTCAACCGGTAGCAGAAACGACGCGGCACTTTTAAGATACCCCTCGGTAAACGCGTGGAAAATATCCATGTTAAAACTCACATTATCCAGATTTCGGTCATCTTCGGCACCTGTATTTGCTGCCGTGCGCAAAAAATCGCCATAATCGCTAAATACATACGACGACATCACGGTGTCAAGGTCTATTACACACAGCACCTTGCCATTATTGTCGAAAAGAACATTATTGACCTTCGTATCGCAATGGCATATACGTTTTGGCAACTTTCCATCACGATGCAATTGCTCCGAAATTGTCATTTCTGCCGCACGCATCTCTATCGCGTCTAATTCGCAGCGCACACCTTTAACCCGTCCGGCCTTGTCTTCTTCAACAGCCTCACGCAACTGACCGAGACGAAACTCAATATTATGAAAATTCGGAATCGTTTCGTATAGGGTATCCTGAATGTCAACCAACATTTCTTGAAAATGCCCAAAGGCCATACCGGCATCGCGGCTAAGCGCCCGATTAACAACATTAAATGAATCGGCACCGGGTATAAACACTGTCATACGCCAATACGCCCCGGAAGCCTCGTCATAATAATATGTTTTATCGGAATTCTTCAACCCTACACATGTAAGAACCTTGCGGTCAATATCATGTTCGCCGGCAGCTTCTAATTTATGCCTTATATGCCGCGTAACAGCCATGATATTGTTCTGCAGCATGTCCACATTTGAGAATATGCCGGTGTTTATACGCTGCAATACATAATCGCAACAACAACGCTCTGCCGTACGTACCAGATAAGTATCGTTTATAAGGCCTTCTCCAAGCGGTTGCGCACAGCCAAATGTTCCTCTTGTATCAAATTGTGAAAATACATGCGAAATGTTTGTCATGGATTCTGATTTAGCTATCATATTAGTGCATTTAACACATTTCGAACAAAAATAGCTAAAATTTTTCAATGCATATCATACACCAGCAATTGTTTCCGGTAATTTTGATTAATTTTGCGTATTACTCCAAAACTTTAAAACCAATACCTTACACAGTGAAAAATCTAAGCAAATTCATGGTAGCGGCACTTTGTTTCGCTTCCATATTTTCAAGTTCGTGCGTTAGGAACAAAACAGGCCTGGCATCGAAAACCATAACAACAGCAGTTCCAGAACGGGCAGAAGGTCAAACCGACATGGTTGGTTTTGCAGCAGAACCGATAGATACCGTACGCGTAGGGTTCATAGGCCTTGGCATGCGCGGCCCGGGAGCCGTTGAACGGTTCACCCACATTCCCGGAACCAAGATTGTTGCCCTTTGCGACATCGAACCTGACCGCGTTGACAGTGCCCAACAAATTCTACGCCGTGCCGGACTGCCTGACGCTGCCTCATATAGTGGTAGCGACACAGCCTGGCGTGCACTTTGTCAGCGTACGGACATAAACCTTGTATATGTGGCAACAGACTGGGTAAACCATGCCCCTATGGGAGTATATGCTATGGAACAAGGCAAGCATGTAGCCATAGAGGTACCGGCAGCAATGAACCTTGACGAAATATGGAGCCTTATAGAGACCTCAGAAAAAACACGCCGCCACTGCATGCAGCTGGAGAACTGTGTTTACGACTTTTTTGAAATGAATACACTAAACATGGCACAGCAAGGCTTGTTCGGAGAACCGGTTCACGTAGAGGGAGCATACATACACAATCTTGAACCGTACTGGAAAGAATACCACAACAACTGGCGTCTGGCTTATAATCAGAAGTATCGTGGCGACGTGTATCCCACACACGGCATGGGGCCGGCATGCCAACTTCTTGACATTCACCGAGGCGACCGAATGACAACGCTGGTAGCAATGGACTCCGACCCTTTCACCGGACCGGAAGTAGCTAATAATGTCAACGGCCAGCAAGTTGATTCATTTGCAAACGGCGACCACACCATGACAATGATACGTACCGCCAACGGAAAGACAATACACATTCAGCACGACGTTATGAACCCACGGCCCTATAGCCGAATGTACCAGATAACCGGCACCAAAGGCTTTGCCAACAAATATCCCAATGCCGGATATGCTTTCGAACCGGAAGCCCTGCCCGAAGGCACAACACCCGACCACGAAAATCTTAACTCACACAGATACCTTACCGACGAACAAAAAGCCGCCCTTTTGGAAAAATACACCCACCCTATTGTCAGGGAAATTGGAGAAATGGCAAAAAGTGTAGGCGGACACGGTGGTATGGACTTTATCATGGACTACCGCCTTGTATACTGCCTTCGTAACGGCTTGCCACTAGACATGGATGTGTATGACCTTGCCGAATGGTGCTCGCTGGTTCCACTTACAGCACTGTCAATAGAAAACGGATCAGCCCCGGTAGAAGTACCCGACTTCACACGTGGTGCATGGCAAAAAGTAAAGGGCTACCGTCATGCCTCCGCCCCGGAAAAATAAGATGCCAAAATTATTCAAAAAGCCAGACTAGTCTGGCTTTTTGAATAAAAAAAACAGTTAAATAAACAAGCCTTCTATCCTGACAAATAAAAAACAATAGTTTTAACTGAAAAATTACCATATTTTATTTATTTTTGCATTTTACACAATCAGCCGTTTTACAACAATAAAACCAATCGAAAACTATGGCAAAACTATGTTTAAACTCACGCGACGAGTTACTTTTTTTAGATTTGGACAAAATTGCTTTTTTCAAGGCAAACGGTAATTACACCAACATCACTTACATCGAAGGGCAGCAGCAAATGATAACAATGGGGCTGTCAAAAGTTGAACAGGTTCTACGCACAGCACTCCAGCCAGGAAAACCAAGCCCGTTTCTTCGGTTGGGACGCAGCCTGATTATAAACCAGTCATATTTATACTCAATAAGCGTTGTACGGCAACGGCTAAACTTAAGTGATTTTTGCGGTCATACACTTTCACTATCCGTTCCAAAGCCCCTGCTTCGAGACTATAAAGACAAAATAGCACTTCTTTATTCAGGAACGACAAAATCAACCAACCAATAAACAGCATATGGCCAGCACATTTATAATAGGACGAAGCGGAAACCAGCCATTTAAAATAACAGCCGATTCGGTAAGCAACGAACACGCCCGTGTTACAATTGACAACAACGGCGTATGGACTCTTGAGGACCTGGATTCGCCCAACGGAACTTATATACGCAACGCATCCGGAGAATTTAACCAGGTTTACAAGAAAATAATATCCGAGGACACGGTGATAAGGCTTGGTCGCGGCGGCCACCACGGATGCATATTCACCGGACACCAGCTTATATCAACTCCCGGCGATTATTCTTACGAATTCCGCAATCTCAAAAAAGCATTAGCCCGGCAACAGGCCGACGAGGCCATGATGCAGGCAAAAAGTGAACGCAACGGATGGATATCCAAATGCTCAGGAATGGCAGCTATAGCTATTTGCGCACTACTAGGCTCAATCGACGGAATCAACATTGACCCGAATACCCGGTATATACTAATTGCAAGTGCCCCTATAATTGTCGGGCTATTATTCAGAAACGACAAGGCAGCCATGGCGCAACTACGGCAAAAAAGACAGAAACTGATTGTATGCCCCAAATGCGGCCGCCCCTTGTCGGAATTCGATGTAGAAAACATGATTTGCCCATCATGCAAAGCCCGTTAAACCACATTAACACCTAAAAACACAATCACATAAACAATTATGAGACGATTTATTACTTCAATATTGACAATTCTGCTAATATGTATCTATGCCCAGGCACGCACCTTCGTACTAGTTACCGGAGTGTCCAACTATGGCAACACCGATATGAACCTTAGCCAGACTACAAAAGATGCCAAAGCATTCAAACGGGTTATGGAAACCCAGACAAAGGACATTACACTGCTAACAAGTTCTAATGCAAGCAGGGCAAATATACTGTCAAAGCTGAAAGCCATATGCAACCGAGCCCAATCGTCAGACCGCATTATATTCTACTTCAGCGGACACGGTATGCCCGGTGCCATATGCACATACGACAAGGCTCTGACTTATGACGACCTTGTAGCAACGTTGGCCACTTCGGCGGCAAAAGAAAAAATCTGCTTCATCGATGCTTGTCACGCAGGAACGGCTTCACAAACACAAAAGGTTTCTGCAACCGACAAAACCGACAAAAACCAACTATCCAAAGCCATAAAAGGGAAAAAAGACCAGGTATTTTTTGTTGGATGCCGTGGCGATGAATATTCTTTCGAACACCCCTGGGTAGGTGCCGGATTCTTTACACAAGCAGCCATAAAGGGGCTACGCGGAAAATCAGACTCTAACGGCGACAAAAAAATAACCGTAAAAGAATTATTCAAATATATCTACAACGATGTAACCCAACGGTCTAAACAAAAACAACATCCACAACTCATTGCTCCGGCAGAAATGATGGATATAACTATTGCCCGTTGGCAATAAAACACTATATTCATCAAAAAAAGCAGCATGTTCGCACAAACTTCATTTAAAAATTTGACGTTAAGCCACAATCAACCTTAAATTTGTCGTAGAAACAATTAAAAACCTTACTACAATGAACACCAAGCCAATCAATCCTATCGGAGAAAACTCATCGAAAGACAAATCTGGCCTGAAACGTGGAGCAGCGGCAGCAGGTATTGCAGGAGCCGGAGCGGCAGCAGGTGCAGCGGCAACATACGCGGCAACAGAAACTGACAGAGAAGAACACTCTGAAGAAAATACAACCGGCTCAGGTACAACACAGCAACCAGCCCAACAGCCGGAACAACAGCAACCGCAACAAACACAGCAGCAGCCGGCAAACGACCCTCAGCCCGAACCGATAACCGGGCAGACAGAACAAACCGTAGAAACGCCCGAAGGACCTGTTGCGGAACCTGTGGTAGAGCCCGTTACAGAACCAGAAGTAAACCCTGAGGTTGAGCCGGTTATAGAACCAGATGTAGACCCGGACATTATAGCCGAAGCAATTATATCAGAAGACGAAATAGACCCTAACGACATTGATCCGGCAGATGTTATTAACTTCAACGAAATAGGTGTAGTTTATACCGTCGACGGCGACACATACACAGCGGCATCATTCCACGACCCTGACGGAAACGAACTCATGATGGTTGACGTTGACGGCGACGAAATTTTCGACGTTATCACAACTCCCGATGGTGACATAATTACAGACGCCAACGGAATGACAGTATCAGATGCCGAACTAAGCATTTCTGACGACGACGTTTATCTGGCAGCCACTGAAACCGGCCATTTCGACCAGACAAACGGCGAGGACTTCCTCAACGACATAATAAACGTTTAAGCCTGTTATAAATCATATATGGCAATGGAACAGAAAGACATACTGATTATACAATGTCAGAATGCGGAATGCGGAAAAAAAATCAAGTTGCGCCGCCCCGACAAAGAAGGCATTATACGTATTGCATGCCCGTATTGCAAAAAAGCAATGGCAATACGCTTGCCCAACCCAAAACCAAAGCCTGAGGTCGTGCAAGAAACGCCACAGCAACCGGCCCGACAAGACCGGCCCGACAACTCCCAGGCCGACCCCATAACTCTGGAAGGCGAATTCAAAGTGGGACAGCGTTACGAATTCAAATGTCCCCATTGCAAAAAACAACCAATAGGCTACACCCCGCAAGAAGCTGGTGAAAAAGCGTTTCCATGCCCGTATTGCAAAGGACGCATCGTTATAGGGGCAAAAAGCAAAACACGCATAATGACTCCCGACGAATCGGTATGCCTGATACGCGGCAAGCTCACAAAACTACGTCGCGGCTGGTTCAACGCATCTTACCCGTTAAAAAGCGGCACGACAACCGTTGGGAGAACCGATTTGTCAGTACAGTCTGATATTTCGCTCGACGGCGACCCCACAATATCTCGCAGGTCAATAGAAATTGACGTAACCACAACCGAATCAGGGAACAAGTTCAAACTACGCGTTCTACGTACCACCAATCCCGTACTTGTCAATTCTGAAAGGCTAAATGAAGGCGAAAGCATACAACTTAATTTTGGCGACATAATTTTACTTGGCAAAACCAGACTCCGATTCGACAAGGATGTGTAACCGCATAGAGACATATCAGCCCTACTCTTTTTCACAACTAGGACAACGCGAATCGCAACAAGATTCGCGCTTCCCCGATTGTGACACACCGCAGGAACAATGCCGCACATTCGTTGTATGCGACGGAGTTGGCGGCGAAGCATGCGGCGAAATTGCCAGCCGTATCGTGGCCGACAC
>SSTG01000010.1 GCA_004801635.1 Muribaculum caecicola
AACAGTACAACAACAACCGAAAAGGTCTAGATGTTTTAATCATACAACAAAGCCTTACAAAATAATATAACTCGGCTTCTATTTCATAGAAATTAATTAATTTTGCAATTATGAACATTTCTACAAACCAAGTAAAGCCTAAAAAAGCATTAGGGCAGCACTTCCTGACCGATGAAAACATTGCCAGGCGTATTGCAGAAACATTAAACGGCTACATAGGCACACCCGTATTAGAGGTAGGCCCGGGCATGGGCGTACTAACAAAGTATCTGGTGGAATTCGGCCACGACGTAACGGTTGTAGAAATAGACACCGAAAGCGTTGACTATCTAAAGGCCAACTTCAGCCAGCTAAACGACAGAATTCTTGGAGAAGACTTCCTAAAAATGGACCTGTCAAAAGCCATGAACGGAAAAGAGTTTTGCCTAATCGGTAATTATCCCTACAACATATCCTCACAAATTTTCTTTAAAGTTCTAGACTATAAAGACTTGATCCCCTGTTGCTCCGGAATGCTCCAAAAAGAGGTTGCAGAACGTATAGCAGCAAAGCCCGGATCGAAAACCTACGGCATACTTAGTGTGCTGCTACAAGCATGGTATGACATCGAATACCTGTTCACTGTTAACGAAAACGTATTCAACCCTCCTCCAAAAGTAAAATCTGGCGTAATACGCCTTACAAGAAACAGCACAACAAACCTGGGGTGCGACGCCCGACTTATGCGCACTATTGTAAAAACCACATTCGGACAACGTCGCAAAACAATTCGCAACTCCATCAAAGGGCTTATTCCGGCAGGATGCATACTGCCAGACAACGAACTTTTAGGCAAACGGCCAGAGCAATTATCTGTAGAGCAATTCATTGACCTGACAAATCTGATTGACAGGCTGCGTGCCGACGCGTCAAAACAGTCATAAAACACAGATGAAAGAATATACAACCGAATATATTGACCACATAAGCGAGCTGATAGACTCAGGCAGCACGGATGCAATGCAGCAGGAAATAGCCGACTTGCACCCGGCCGACATCGCCACGCTGATATCACATCTTGACCGTCATGAAATAGACACGGTGTACAGGTTGCTCGACACCGAAACTGCAGCAGACGTACTGGTAGAACTTGATGAAGACCTGCGCGACAAACTTCTTAGCTCAATGAGCACGGAAGACATTGCAAAACAAGTAATTGACCACCTTGACACAGACGATGCCGTAGACATTATACAGGATCTTGACGAAGAAGACCAACACGAGGTGCTATCGCACCTGCACGATGCAACACAGGCCGGGAACATCATAGACCTGCTTAAATACGACGAAGACACTGCCGGCGGTATAATGTCGACAGAAATGATAATAGTTAACGAGAACTGGTCAATGCCGCAATGCGTAAAAGAAATGCGCCGACAAGCCGAGGATCTGGAAGAAGTTTTCTATGTATACGTTGTCGACAATGACAACAAGCTGTGCGGAGTATTTCCACTGCGCAAAATGATTACGCATCCGTCCGTATCGAAAATAAAGCATGTAATGGACCCAGAGCCAATGTCAATACGTGCCGACACCCCTGTTGAAGATGTAACGCTGCAATTTGAAAAATACGACCTTGTAGCCATGCCGGTAGTAGATTCCATAGGCCGTCTTGTTGGCCAGATAACAGTAGACGACGTTATGGACGAGGCACGCGAATCAAGCGAACGCGACTATCAGCTGGCATCAGGTCTGTCGGGCGACGTAACAACAAACGCAGGTTTCTTTGCCCAAACGCGCGTACGCCTGCCTTGGCTTTTGATTGGCATGCTTGGTGGTCTTGCAAATTCCATGATTCTTAGCCGTTTTGAAGCCGGGTTTGCCGTCAATCCAACAATGGCGCTTTTCATTCCGCTAATAGGCGGAACCGGAGGGAATGTAGGCATACAGTCGTCAGCCATAATAGTACAAGGGCTGGCCAACGGGTCGCTTGATGCGGCCACCACATGGCAGCAAATAATAAAAGAGTTGGGAGTCGGGCTTATTAACGCAAGCATAATATCATTACTCGTTTTCGTATATAACATGCTGACTCTGGGAATATCGCAAGTAACCACAATAGCCGTATCCCTTTCCCTGTTCGCCGTTGTTGTTTTCGCCTCGGTATTCGGCACATTCGTGCCTCTAACATTAGAAAAACTGAAAATAGACCCGGCTCTTGCCACCGGACCGTTTATAAGTATAACCAACGACATCATAGGCATGGTTATATATATGGTAATAAGTTCCACACTTATTGCCCAGTTCTCATCTATGGCATAAAAAATGTTATTTTAGCGGATTAATCCCATACAATCTTGTTATTATTATCTGAAACAAATTAAAAACAACATCCATTATGGAAAAAATTGAACCTGGGAAATATGTAGAAATGGTATACGACCTCTATTCAGTAGAACCGCAAGGAGAAACACTGGTACATCAGGTTGATGCCGATGACCCTGAAAAAATAATATTCGGAATCACCCCCGGAGTAATAAAGCCCCTAGAAAAAGCTATTGAAGGGTTACAGGCCGGCGAAAAATTCAACATCGTCGTTTCCGCATCTGACGGATTCGGAATGCACAACCCCGAGGATGTTGCCAGACTGGAAAAAGAAATCTTTGAAATCGACGGAAAATTCGATACAGAACGTATCGTGCCAGGGGCATACATACCCATGATTACAGCCGATGGGTTCCAAATAAGCGGGAAAGTTGTAGAAGTTACCGACAAAGAAGTAGTTATGGACTTCAACCATCCTATGGCCGGCAAAACAACCCGTTTTTCAGGAACCATAAAAACCGTACGCGATGCAACTGACGAAGAACTGCATCCGGCAAAAGGAGGATGTTGCGGAGGATGCTCTCACGACAATGGTTCGTCGTGCGGTGAAGGCGGTTGCTGCGGAAGCGAAGGCGGTTGCTGTCATTAATTAGAAAAACATAAATTATGAAAAATCAAATAAACACAGCCAACGCACCGGGAGCCATAGGCCCTTACAGTCAGGCCATCGATACCGGCTCGATGGTATTTGCTTCCGGACAGTTGCCAATTGACCCGGCCACAGGGGCAATGCCGGCCGACATAACAATGCAAACGCGCCAGTCGCTAACCAATGTAAAAGCCATATTGGAATCAGCCGGACTAAGCATGGACAATGTTGTTAAAACAACGGTATATCTATCGGACATGGCAGATTTTACCGCCATGAATGCAGTTTACGAAACTTTTTTTCAGTCACCGTTCCCTGCCCGTTCGGCCATAGCCGTAAAAACCCTTCCCAAAAACGCATTAGTCGAAATAGAAGTAATAGCAGTGCGCTAACAATCCACATATAATCATTAATAACAGAGCCGGTTTAAAATTAGCAATATTTTAAACCGGCTCTGTTATTAATACTCCGGATTAATTTTGAGTGAGCTCAATAAAGTAGAACCACCTCGCTCAATTGCATCGTCGATACACTTGTCCACTTTTTCCAGAACATCGGCAAAACTATTGTCGAAACCGGGAATAAAATTATCGGCCCCCTGATTGTTCAACTTATTTAGAACAAACCCCAGAGTAAGTTCGCCTGGGTCAACAGCCGGTTGAAAAGCTTTCGATTCCATATGCTTATCTGTAACAACTACCGACAAAAGTCCGGCCTGTACCATTTCGCCAATAAGGTCCGATACCAGTCGCGACGGCAAATGATAAAGTGCGGCAAAGCCAGTAACTCCAAGCGGAGACATTCTGCGCTCAAACCGCTTTATTATCACAGTCATTATTGCCAAAGCTATTTTACGCCTGTAATTTAACGAAATAGAGGATATATTGTTAGAAAAATTAAATTGAAAAATATTCTGCGAAGAATAGCACAGCACAGCCCCGGAAAGAGTTATGGTCCAAACAAGCTGTAACCATATAAGCAACAAGGGCAGTAAGGCAAAACTACCATAAATAGCATTGTATTTCGACACATATACCTGGCCCGACACAAACAGATATTGCAATATCTGAAAAGCCGTACCGGCAAGGATTCCAGACAACAATGCATTCTTAAAACGCACGCGCGTATTCGGAAATATAAGGTACATGCCTGTGTAAGCCACCCAAGTCAATACAAACGGGGCAAAATCGAGCAAAGTCCTGAAAGCCGGCGATATGAAACCCATTTTAGGATTATCTACAAAAGCTGTCGAAACCACAATAGATATTCCACTAGAACAAACCATCAAAACCGGCAAAAGGAAAAGTATTGCCGTATAATCAACCACCTTGCGACCCAGAGGCCTGTCTTCCGGCACTCCCCATATTTTGTTAAACGACTGTTCTATGTTGCTCATCAGGGAAATCATTGTCCAAAGCAAAAACACAAGTCCGACACCCACAAATACCCCCTGCGACGCATGCGAGAGATAACTGTCCACAAAAGTCAGTGCGGTACCTATCGCATCGGCCTGAGCCGGAAACGACTCAAACAACTGTGTTTGCAGCAAATTCTGAAATCCGAACCCACGCCCAATAGCAAACAGTAACGCTAGAGCCGGAACAATTGACAACAATGTGTTATACGTAAGCGCCGAAGCCCTATTTTGCAGTTCCGAGTCCATAAAAGACCGCACCGACAAATTAACAGTCTTTATAAAATTCACTCCGAATTTCGACCTTGTATCGCTCCAGACACCAGTCGTACAATATTCATACCAACGCTTTAATTTTACAACCAACGCGTCAAGACTTCTCGATATTAAATTTTTTTTACCTGAATATGCCATAAAATTCAAACAACCATACATGGCACTTTGCTTAAAAACAATGCAAATTAATCCGTTTTTTTGTAAATTCGCAAATGAAACCAATCCATAAAAACGTTATACAGGACACTTTATGAAAACAGCAAAATATTTCTTTATTATTTTCGCACTAGCATTCACAAACATATACGCATCAAGTGCCAAACCGACAATACTACCAGCATACAAAAACCCTACTCCAGGCGAGTTCCCTATATTGGGATGGTATTCCATTCCCGACAGCGCATCTACCCGGCAGCGTTATAACGAAATGCGCGAAGCCGGATTCAACATATCGTTTTCTCACTTTACTGACAATGCCCAGATAAGCCGAGCTGCCAAAGCCTGTCGCGGAACCGGAATAAAAATAATAGCCGGAAGTCCACAACTGGAAGCATCCACAAAAGAATCAATTGACTCACTTAAACAATACGGCGAAATAGCCGGATGGTTTCTGCGCGACGAACCTGTTGTTTCCGGATTCGGCTACCTGTCGCAATTCCGCGACAGTGTATATGCTGCCGATACAACCAGACTTGTTTACCTTAACCTGTTTCCCCGAATGGTTGAACCAAAAAATCTTGGCACAGCCACATACGACGACTATTTAAGGGAATTTCTAAAGCAAATACGTCTGCCGTTCATTTCCTACGACATGTATCCGGTTCATGAAACCGGCAATGGGGAGGCTGTATTACAGCCAATGCTTTTTACTAATCTAGAAAGCGCACAAAGGGTTTCACGCGAATTCGGCGTACCATTCTGGGCATTCTGTCTGTCAACAGCACATACCCCCTACCCTGTAGCCAGAGCCGCACATCTGGAAGTAGAAGCTTTTTCAGCATTGGCCTACGGAGCTCAAGGCATACAGTATTTCACATACTGGCAACCAGTATCAAAAACATGGAATTTTTACCATGCCCCTATTGACAAATTTGGAAAACGCACCGACGTATACTACCTTATCCGCAACCTTAACAAGGAAATCCAGGCACTTGCCCCGGTATTTCTAGGTGCGGAAGTTATTAGCGTTTCACACACAGGCAAACACATTCCCGACGACACCCACCGCCTAACCTCGCTGCCAATGCCGTTTTTAACCATTGACAGCGACGGACCGGGGGTACTTGTATCGCATCTGCACAATAACGGCAAACAATACCTGATGATAGTTAACCGCGACATCCAGAACGCGCAGAAAGTAACACTAAGCATCGGCTCAAAAAAAGTACGGCAAATAATGCCAAATGGAACCACAACAAAGTTATCAACTACAACACCGGTTATAGAACCCGGCCGATACGTACTTTATGTATGGAAATAAATTCATTCCACAACTAAGCGATTTTTTTTGTAAATTTGTGACTTAACTATATTTCTGCCTCACATTATATGAATAAGATAATACTTTACATAACCTTACTTCTATGCTTCACGTCTTGTAAACACGACAACGACAATCCAAATAAAAACAGTTGTCAACGCACGGTTCTCATATATATTGCAGCCAACAATAATCTCAGCGGATATTCTCAGCTGGATATTGAAGAAATGCGCCAGGGAGTAATCAGCAACGGCCTTAACGGAGGCAGGCTGCTTATTTTTAACATTACTCGCAAGCAGAGCCCCGCACTTTATGAAATGAAAGACGACGGAAAAATGGAATTGCTCAAGGAATATGGCGACAACATATCGTCAGTCGACCCAGGAACACTACGCCAGGTGTGCGAAGACTCTCGCCGCATTGCGCCCAACAGCGATTACGGGCTCATTTTATGGAGCCACTCAAGCGGATGGCTTTCACACACGCCCTCAAGCCCTAACAGGAATTCAGGAATGGAATACTCATGGGGGATGGACGGGTCGCAGGCAATGACCATACCCCAGTTGAGGGAAGCCCTGGAAGGAATTTCGTTCAGCTTCATATATTTCGACAGCTGCTTCATGGGAAACATCGAATCACTTTACGAACTGCGCAACAATGCAAGCGCTATAGTAGCATCACCAACAGAAGTACTTACAGAAGGCATGCCCTATGACAAAAACATAAAGTGCTTTTTTGCCAGCCCTGAAGCCGACATGGTGCAAGCAGCTAAAAACACATTCAACTACTACAACAGCCTAAACGGGGCTGACCGGTCATGTACAATAAGCGTATACAACACAAGCGCGCTTGAGAAACTAGCCAGCGTTGCACGCAATATAATGGCAGCCAACACTAAAATACCGCAAGGGGTAGAACTTCAACAATACGGCTACAACATAAACGGAGCATACTTCGACGGATATTTTTACGACATGTACCAATATCTTTCATCGCTATGCATCAATAACCAGCAGCTCACCAACGAATTAAATGATGTATGGAACAACCTGACAACTTTTCAGGCCCATACACCGTTATTCTGGAACAGGTTCTCTTTGGATAAAACCAACGGAGTTTCCTGCTTCATATATCCTGACAATGAAATTATCGGCGCCAAATACGGTTATACCGAACTAGAATGGTATACCAATGTGGTGCTGCCCTCAACAAAATAACCAAACATATAACAACCAAAATGACCGAAGCTCAGTTTGAAGGAATAATAACCGGAAATGCAGCAACACCCAAAATGGCTGCCGACACCATTTCATCAGGGCTAAAAGAAAAAGTGTCCGAACTTGGATCGATGGCTATAGACGATGTGCTAAACATGGTAGTAACCGGACTAGTGCATTTCACGATACGGCTCGCCATAGCAATAGTAATATTTTACATAGGCAGGTTCATAATAAACAAACTTCATAAACTGGTTGCCACTATTTTTATAAAGCGCGACATTGACCGGTCACTTACAACGTTTGTACTAAGCCTTATACGAATAGTACTTTATTTCATACTTCTTGTTATTGTAATAAACATATTAGGGCTTGAAACCAGTTCTTTCCTTGCCATTTTTGCATCGGCCGGTGTTGCCATCGGTCTCGCACTAAGCGGAACATTGCAAAACTTTGCCGGAGGCGTACTGATTTTATTATTAAAACCATATAAAATCGGCGACTATATAGAAGCCCAGGGCTACTCAGGTACTGTCAAGGAAATACAGATATTCAGCACCATACTCACAACCCCCGACAACAAACAGATACTCATACCTAACGGCGGACTGTCTACTGGCTCTATAAACAACTATTCCAAGGAAGATTACCGGCGTGTAGACTGGACCATAAGCATAGCATACGGCGACGATGTTACAAAAGCACGAGAAGTTATTCTCGACATATTGTTCAGCGATCCACGTATAGTGCAAAAATATGTCGAAGACGACCGCGAACAGAGACTCATTGCCACAGAAAAGGCCAACCATATAAATGATACCGACGGAAATATCCAGACAATTTTACCCGAAAAGAAAAAAAGCCTGTGGTACCGCCTTACCCATAAAACAAAAAAGCTGCCAAACATTGGTGAAATTGTCGACACACGCCACAAAAGCATACTCGCACAACTTCCTAAAACCGACTGCAGCCCTATGGTGGCACTAAACATGCTCAACACCTCGAGCATCGACCTTACAGTACGTGCGTGGACAGCCTCGTCAACATACTGGAGCGTATTTTTCGATATGAACGAACGCTTCTACAAAGAGTTGCCATTACATGGAATTAATTTCCCGTTCCCACAATTGGATGTACGTGTACAATCACAACCTGAAATAGACAAATAGTCCTCTCTTAATTTTATATAAAAAGGGGTAAAGCCATAAATAATATATAAAAATTTATGGCTATATTTGCATATTGGCATAATTATGACAGAATTGCCGGAAATAACCGGCAAATTGCATAGAAAAGTCATAGGAACACGCGCCTTGTGCCCTGTTTTCTCCGACAATATGACGCATGCATCGCTGCCATCACAATATTGCCGCAACACCAGGTCCAAAGGGTTCTGGGTGCAAGGCTACAGCCTGCCGGTTTGTTTCTGCCGGCTAAATATATGCAAAAAATAAAAACTACATAAATGATAAGTAAATGGAATTACTTACCCCTTACTACAGAACAACAAAAATCCGGGACCGAATTGGCGGAGAAATACGCCGATTGCCAGCCTATTAGCGAGCTATTGGTACAACGGGGCATAACTACACAAGAGGAGGCGGAAAAATTCTTCCACCCCTCTTTGAAAGACATGCACTCGCCGTTTCTGATGCCCGATATGGACAAAGCTGTAAACAGGCTTAACAAAGCCATGGGGTCGAAGGAGAGAATTCTGATTTTTGGCGACTACGATGTTGACGGTACTACATCTGTGGCATTGGTGTACAAATACCTTCAGAATTACTACTCCAATATTGATTATTACATACCCACCCGTTACGACGAAGGGTATGGAGTTTCCATGCGGGCAATAGAAGAAGCAGCCCAGCAGGGAGTCAAGCTTATTATTATCCTAGATTGTGGAATAAAGGCTATCGATGAAATAAAATACGCCAAGTCGCTCGGCATAGACTTCATCATATGCGACCATCATGTTCCTGACGAAGAACTACCTCCGGCAGTTGCCATACTCAATCCAAAGCTAGAAAACAGCACATACCCGTGCCAGCATCTGTCGGGTTGCGGCGTAGGCTACAAATTCATGCAGGCGTTCAGCCAGAGCAACGGCCTTGGAAGTGCCGAACTTGAGAATATGCTCGATTTGGTTGCCGTAAGCATTGCCGCCGACATAGTACCCATGGTCGACGAAAACCGAATAATGACATACTGGGGACTGAAACGCCTGAACTCCAACCCTAACGTAGGACTCAGGGCAATAATAAAAATATGCCAGCTTTCAAACAGGGATATAACTATCAGCGATGTCATTTTCAAGATAGGCCCCAGAATAAACGCTTCCGGACGCATGCAAAGCGGACGAGAGGCTGTAGAACTGCTTGTTGCCCGCGACTTTTCCGACGCATATCAGAAAGCCAAGGCTATTGACCAGTACAACCGCGACCGCAAGGAACTTGACAAACGAATTACAGACGAAGCCAACGCTATTCTTGAAAGCCAGGATGAAAAAATACAGCAACGCAAATCAATAGTTATATACAACAAAGACTGGCATAAAGGCATTATAGGCATAGTAGCGTCAAGGCTGACAGAGCTATATTATAAGCCGTCAGTGGTATTGACACTTTCAAACGGTTTGGCAACTGGCTCGTCGCGTTCTGTACAAGGATTCGACATATACAGCGCGGTAGAGTCCTCGCGCGACATACTTGAGAACTTCGGCGGCCACACCTACGCGGTAGGATTGTCAATGAAAGAAGAAAACATTCCGGAATTTACAAGGCGCTTCGAAAAATATGTTGCCGAGCACATATTGCCTACGCAACTGACACCCCAACTCGATATAGACGCTTACCTGACTTTTGCCGAGATAACACCGGAATTCCTGTCGCTACTGCGTAAATTCAACCCGTTCGGACCAGGCAATCCAAAACCGGTATTCTGTACACGCGGTGTAATTGACTATGGCACAAGCAAGCTTGTGGGCAAACACCTTGAGCACATAAAGCTCGAACTGGTCGACAACACATCAGGAAAAGTGTTCAACGGCATTTCATTCAATATGAGCCGATATTTTGAGCATATACACTCGCGCAAGCCTTTCGACATATGCTACACCATTGAAGAAGGCAAGCGAACCAACCATCCGCACATACAGTTACAAGTTAAGGAAATACGCATTACCGATGTGTAATGATGCGTACAACATCCACCACATTCTAAAAAAACACTGGGGCTATGACTCTTTCCGGCCGCTCCAGGAAGATATTATTTTGTCTGTCCTTTCCGGAACAGACACACTTGGCCTTCTCCCTACTGGCGGCGGAAAATCCATAACATTCCAGGTTCCGGCCATGGTGTTAAGCGGAATAACAATTGTTGTGTCTCCGCTTATATCCCTGATGAAAGACCAGGTTGACAACCTTATGAAAACAGGAATACGAGCCGTATGCCTGCACTCAGGAATGACTCGTTCCGAAATACGCCTGGGGCTTGACCGCTGCAAAGCGGCCAAGGCTAAACTGCTGTATATATCGCCAGAAAAACTTCAAACCGAAAACTTTATAGCCCAGTTAAAACTGTTGTCGGTAAAACTAATAGTGGTTGACGAGGCTCACTGCATTTCACAATGGGGTTACGACTTCCGTCCGTCATACCTCAAAATAAGCCAACTGCGCAAACATTTTCCTCAAGCGCCTGTACTAGCCCTCACAGCTTCGGCAACACCCGAAGTTGTTGACGACATTAAATGCCGGTTGAATTTTAGCAATAATTCAAATATTTTCAAAAAAAGCTTTTCAAGGCCCAACATATCGTATATTGTACGCCACGACCAGCACAAATGGCATCAGCTGCTTAACATACTCACCCATACTTATGGAAGTGCAATAGTGTACGTACGATCCAGAAAGCGCACAGCTGAAATAGCACAACAGCTTAACAACGAAGGTATTTCCGCGCTGAACTACCATGCAGGACTGGATGTTGAGGAAAAAAACAACAGACAGGAAAAATGGAAGCAAGGCTTGGTACGCGTAATAGTTGCTACAAATGCTTTCGGCATGGGAATAGACAAACCCGACGTAAGGGTAGTTATACACATGGACATACCCGGTTCGCTGGAAGAATACTACCAGGAAGCCGGGCGCGCCGGGCGCGACGGACTACCAGCTTATGCCGTAATGATTGCTTCCAGCCACGACAAAGGGCGACTGACACGTATGGTGAACGAGTCATTCCCACCCAAAAGCTATATACAACGCATATACGAACTGGTAGGAAACTTTCTAGACGTTGCCGTCGGCGAAGGCTACGGACATGTCTATGAGTTTAACCGCGATAAATTCATAAAGACATTCAAGCTGGACGAACGCACGGTCAGAAGCGCGCTAAACCTCCTCTCACAAGCTTCATACATAGACTATACCGACGATATTTCAACACAGTCGAGAATTATGCTTACATGCAATAAAAACGAACTGTATAACATCGATGTAACCACGCTTGAAGAAGACATATTAAATACAATATTAAGATGCTACACAGGCTTGTTTGCCGACTATGTACCAATAAACGAATCGTTTATTGCAAGAACAGCCTCGACAACGGAACAATTTGTATACGAAACACTGCTCAAGTTAAACAGAATGCATATTTTGCAATATATACCGAGAAAAACCACGCCATATATATATTATACAACTTCACGCGAGCTTCCAAAACACGTACTTCTTCCGTTATCGGTGTATGAAGACCAACGCGAACGGATGTTAACACGCATAAAAGCAATTCAGCACTACGCTTTCGGCTCTGAAACATGCAGGGTAAGAATAATGCTTGAATATTTTGGCGAAAAAAATGCCACCAGCTGCAATACATGCGACATTTGCCGCAACAAAAGACAAATAGCTAAACCCGACACAAAAAAACTATCCGAAACAATAATACGTACACTGACAATCCACCCTTGCACTATAAACGAACTTAACGACATAATAAAAGTCCCCCAGGCTACTCTTGTCGAAACCATACGGTTATTGATTGCAGACAAGGAACTGAAACTTCTACCGGAAGGAACCATAACATTAAACAAATAAAGACCCAGGTTATGAAAACATTAAAATACATTGCCATACTAGCCACTTTCTTCTTGATTTCGTCTGCGTCTGCACGCAACATAGAAATCAGAATAATGCAGACTTCAGACATACACGGCAATTTTTACCCTTACGACTTCATTACCGGACATGGTTCTGACGGATCACTCGCCCGTGTGGCTACAGCCGTCACCGAAGCTCGTGAAAACGGCAAGATGCCTTTAATACTTTTAGACAACGGCGATATACTTCAGGGACAGCCAACAGCTTATTACTATAATTATGTCGACACGGCATCCAGACACCTGGCAGCAGAAATGCTGAACTTTATCGGCTATGATGCCGCAACTGTAGGCAATCACGACATGGAAACAGGCACAAAAGTATTAAAACGATATGCATCTGACTGCGCCATGCCCGTACTCGGAGCAAACATTATTGACAAACGTACCGGAAATCCGGCATTTCAGCCATACAAAATAATAAACCACGACGGTATAAGAATTGCAGTTCTCGGACTGATTACACCTGCCATACCGGCATGGCTACCCGAAACCCTTTGGGAAGGCCTTCGCTTTGACGACATGGAAGAAACGGCACAAAAATGGCTGCCAATTATAAAGCAACGCCACAACCCACACGCCATCATAGGGCTTTTCCACTCCGGACAGTCAGGGAACATACTGGCCGGACATAAAGAAAACGCGTCTGTTGAGGTTGCAAAAAACGTCCCCGGATTCGACATTGTTATGATGGGGCATGACCACCGGCGCGAAAACCGAAAAATAGCAAATATTGCACGCGATTCAGTGCTAATAATAAATCCGGCAAACAATGCAAATACAATAGCCAGCGTTATAATGACATTTAACGTAAACGAACATGGAAACGTAACAGGTAAAACCGTAAAAGGAAACCTGCTCGACATGTCAGGCTACAAACCCGACTCCGCGTTCGTTAAAAAATTTGCCACACAAAAAGAAACAGTTAAAAATTATGTGTCGCAGACAATCGGCACAATAAATAAAACCATAAGCACTCGCGAAGCTTTTTTCGGCCCGTCGGAATTTGTCGACCTCATACATACATTACAACTGGCCATTACCGGAGCCGACATATCAATGGCTGCCCCTCTATCATACGATGCAAGCATACCGGCCGGTACAATCACCATGGCCGACATGTTCAGCCTGTACAAATACGAGAACCTGCTTTACGTTATGGAACTAAAAGGAAAAGAAATAAAGGGGTATCTTGAAGAATCGTACGGGAAATGGACAAATCAGATGAAATCACCCAATGATAACCTACTGCTGTTCAAACAAAAGGTTCAATCAGGCGACAAATCGCGGTCAACACTGCTTTATCCAAGCTATAATTTTGATTCTGCCGCAGGTATAATATACGAAGTTGATGTAACAAAGCCTAAAGGGTCAAGAGTTACAATAAAAAGTATGGCCGACGGCTCTGCATTCAATCCTGAAAAAACATACCGCGTGGCACTCAACTCCTATCGTGGAAACGGTGGTGGCGAACTACTTACAAACGGAGCCGGAATAGAACATTCCCGGCTAAAAGAACGTATTGTCTATTCAACCGACCGCGACCTAAGGCACTATCTTGCAGAATACATATCAGCACAAAAAGAGATTACGCCTAAAAAGCTAAACCACTGGAAATTTGTTCCCGAAAAATGGGTAGTTCCTGCATCAGAACGAGACATCCGGCTGCTTTTTAACCGATAAAGCACGACGCATATCCTCACGCGCATCGTCATGCCTGTATCTTGCCTTGTTAAGGTAGGCCCTGTAAAAATAAAGTTCCCTGTTTTCAGTGTCTAGCTCAAGCCCAGTGGATATATCGGCAGAAGCCTCGTTTAGCCGGTTCAACATCAGATAACACACAGCCCTCCCACAATAGTCGGCAGCTGTTGGCCCGGCATCAATAAGTGCTGTAAAATGCGGAATAGCGTCAAGCCACTGTTTTTTTACAGAATATACATTAGCCCAGGCACGATGTGTCTGCACACTGTCGGCAGCTACGTCCTGGAGTCTATTGCAATCAGCAACAGCCTTATCTGTATATCCGAGCCTAAGGGCAATCATTGCATGTGCATAAAGAGGTTCAACCACCGAACTGTCAAGAGCCAAAACCTTTGAATAGTCGGCAAACGCCAAAGAATCACGGCCCATAGCCTCAAGTACCTGGGCACGGTTTGCAAGTATAGTAACTGACCTCGGTGCTATTGCGTGTGCCCTTGACAACGTTTCCAACGCCAACGAGTCGCGCCCGAGATTATACTGCACCAATCCCAAATTCGACATAACCATAACATTGGTTGGGTGTTGGGGTTCATTTGACAGAGCCGTAAGCAGATATTCTTCAGCACCGGCCCAGTCTCCGTGTTCAATTGCCTTGTCGGCACGGCCTATAAGGCCGTAATACGAATCTTCCAGTTCCTTGTTAGGAGCCTGCGTATATGCAACCTCGTACTGCATTATGCAAAATAAACACAATGCAATGCATCTATAGCAAACCTTATTCATTTATCTAAAAAATTACACCTGCAAATTTAGACATTCCCATTCTTAAAGAATAGAAAAATAAAATAAAATCTGTATTTTTGTCATAAGGCACAGCCACATATACAGCCTGATTCACAAAACTGAAATTAAAAGCTAATCGGAACAAAATGGCCCAATTAATAAAATCGTTTGGCAAAAGACTCCGCCTGCAAATACTTCTTTCCGTTGTAGCCATATTCAGCTGCATTGCCGCCATGTACTATTCATACGGCCGCAAGCATGAAACAGAAATGGCTATACGGTACTCGTCCGTACTGCTTGGAGATATGATAAAAAGTCTGAATATGGACATGCTTCGTGTAGAACATGCCGTGTCTAGTTCAGCATCAGTCATTATGGCCGGTCTTGACACCCCCGACTCACTTATGTCCATTGTTTGCAGCACTATAAACTCTGACAACCTAATAATGGGCGGAGGCATTGCCTTTTCCCCAAACCGCTATCCACAAAAAGGACGTTGGTTCATGGAATATGCAACGGTTGACTCGATGGGTAACTATACATTTAAGCACCTGAACAGCATTGAATACGACTATTTCTCCATGGAATGGTATTCAAAACCGGCTTCTACAGGCAAAACATGGTGGTCGTCGCCATACTTCGACAAAGGTGCAGGCAACAGGCTTATGACCACGTTCTCTATGCCGCTTTCCGACTCTAACGGACAATTAATAGCTGTAATAACGGCCGACGTACATCTGGAGCGATTCGTTCAAAAATTAAAAACCCTACGCCCCTACCCCGACAGCCGCACATTCATAATAAACCGCTCCGACGGCACCTTCCTGTCACACCCCGACACAAAGTTGATTTACAACGCCACCATATACAAATACGCCGGAACTATTAACAATCCGGAACTATGGCTAATAGGCAAAAAAATGATGAAAGGGCAAAGCGGCACAGAGTGCCTGCACTTCAACAAATCAGATGCCGTGGCCAGCTTTATGCCCATGCCCAACACACCGTGGTCGGTATGCACCATATCGCCAATGCCAACAATACTTCAACAGCTAGGCACAACCACTACCAACATTATCATCATTCTGATTATCGGGGTAATTACACTGATGTTTTTAATAAGGATAGTTATTGCCCGAGCTACTGCCCCCATAAAAAAAATAACAGATGCGGCCTACAACATTGCTGCCGGCAATCTTAACACACCGTTACCCGAAATAGAAACCGACAACGAATTCCGCCGGCTACGTGATGCTTTCGCCCACATGCAGCAATCGCTGAAAACATATATAGAACGACTCACGGAAACAACACGCCATCAGCAGCGTACAGACAGCGAGCTGGAAATTGCCCAGAAAATACAGCTCGACATGCTGCCAAAAACATTTCCACCATACCCCGACCACGACGAATTTGACATTTACAGCCGATTAATCACAGCCCGTATGATTGGAGGCGATTTCTACGACTTCCATCTGCGAGACAACAAATTGTTCTTTGTTATAGGAGACGTTGCCGGAAAAGGTGTTCCGGCCTCTATTATAATGGCTGTTTCGCGCAGCATGTTCAAGTCGGCATTGTCACAAACAACATCGCCGGCACATATAATTTCAATAATTAACGACTCTCTGGCCGAGAATAACGCACAGAACATGTTTGTAACAATGATTTGCGGAGTGTTAAACCTTGCCGACGGCCACCTTTGCTACTGCTCGGCCGGACACAATGCCCCACTGATATGGGACAATGAAAAAGGAACGCACGCCCTGCCATGTCTGCCAAACATACCTGCCGGGCTTTTTGGAGGATATGCATATGAAAACCAGACAACAAAACTTGTACCCGGTCAAAAAATAATATTATATACCGACGGAGTTACCGAAGCAATGTCGGCCAACAAGCAGATGTTTGGAGTGGAACGCATGAAAAGTACAATCAATTCTTCACACAAATACAACAGCCATGTAGATGCCAAAGAGCTGGTAAACGATATTTTTAAAGCAATCCACCAATATACAGGCACTATCCGTCCAAACGACGACATTGCCATAATGGCCATAACCTACAACCGATATTCTGAAAAAAGCCCGGACATTGCTATTAGAAAAGAATTAACCATAATAAACGACATTGAAGAAATTGCCGCACTGAATGCCTTTATTCTTTCAATCGGAAGGAGTCAAGGCTGGGACGACTCTACAATAAAAGGTATAAAACTTGCATTGGAGGAAGCTGTCTCAAACATTATTTTATATGCATACGCGCCCGGCGTAAAGGGACGTATTACAATTGTGGCCTTGTGTCATGATGGGGAAGCCGAATTCCGTATAACTGACTCCGGCCAACCGTTTAACCCATTGGAACATGAGGTTGACATAGACACAAAAGCCAACGTTGATAACCGCGGCATAGGCGGACTTGGAATCTTCTTAATGCGTCGGTACATGTCGCAACTCTCATACGAACACTCACACAACACAAATAACTTGATTCTTAAACGTATAATCAACAAATAACCATCACGATGAATGTCTACTTAACACAAACAGGCAATCATTTCGACGTAGCCGTATCAGGCAACGTCGACACACAGACTGCACCGGAATTCATAAACGCCGTAGAACCCCTGCGTGTATTGAAAAATGGCAGTATATGCATTGACTGCCAACGAATGGAATATATCAGCAGCACAGGGTTACGCGCGTTTGTAATACTTTTAAAAACAGCCAAAGCCAACAATACCACACTTATTATAAAGAACCTTGTACCGACGGTAAAAGAACTTTTCGACATAACCGGCTTCTCACACATATTCAGCATTGAATAAACCACCGGTATTGCCATTCATAGCCGTGCATCTAAAAAATTCCCTGAAAGTAGATTGCAATCTACTTTCAGGGAATTAAAATATATTAATCCTTATGAATCCAAAATAAAGCTATACAAAAAGGTTGTGCTATAAACTTATAGCGCAACCCTTAATTATAAATTCCGACTATTGACATTAAAAAGGAAGGTCGTCTGTAGCATCAGCCGACAAATCGGGAACAGAAACCGGCGGAACCGGCATTCCTGCCATAGAATCATACGGGCCCTGCTGTGAACCAGCCGCACCTTTTTCCACTTTCCATCCGTCGATTGATGTATACCAGCGCCCGTTAAACTCGCGGCTGTTTATGTCATAGCTTAATCTTATTTGCTCGCCTACTGATAAAGGATACTGGTCAGCACGGTCACCAAACAGCACAAAATGCACTTTCTTAGGATATGTCTCCATTGTTTCAAGAACATATTCGCGTTTCTTCCAATTATTTCCGGCTTTTGAAACACCACTCTGCTCTGGTAGTGCCAGTATAATCTTTCCTTCTATTTCCATTTTACATGTAATTTATTTTCTATTGTTCAAAGTTACACAATTGCTTTACCTTCGCCAAATTTTTCATAACAAATTACGGTTTTTCAAATCTGATAAAAAATCAGCAACAACAAAAGTGCTTCCACCCACAAACACCACGTCGCCAGGCATAGAATCAGCACTGGCCGCATCATAAGCATCAGCCACTGTTGAATAAACTTTACCCGAAAGGCCGTGCTCGCAAGCCATTGCGGCCAATTCGCCGGCCTTCATTGCCCGCGGTATAGATGCCTGTGTGAAATAATAGTCTGCACGGTCATGAGGCATTATCCGCAAAATGTTCGAAACATCCTTATCAGACACAAAACCCACAACCATGCGGCGCATACCTTTAAAGCGGCTTAATTGTCCGGCAATATATTGCCAGCCGCCTATATTATGTCCAGTGTCACATATGGTGAGCGGATTGTCAGACACTTTCATCCACCGCCCGGCCAAACCGGTAAGGCTGCACACGTTTGCAAACCCGCACTGAACATCGGCATCAGAAAATTTAATTCCTTTTTTTCGCAGCACTTCCAACGCCGTTATTATTGTTGCGGCATTAAGCAACTGGCAACTACCCGACAATTCACCTGTGAGGCGGCCGAATGGCGTGTTGTTATACACAATCATACCGTCAGTTTCCACATAACTGTCATAGCACCTGCGGTCAGACGCAAACACTAACGGAGCCTTTTCCTCATCTGCTTTTTTTTCAAATACGGCCCTGACAGACTCTGTGCCTGACTCACCTACCACAACAGGTACTCCGGGCTTTATAATACCGGCTTTCTCCGCCGCTATTTTTTCAAGAGTATCTCCTAAAAACTGCATATGGTCATACGATATGTTTGTTATAACGCTCAATTCCGGAGTTATTATATTTGTACTGTCAAGCCTGCCTCCAAGTCCGGTTTCCACAATGGCCACATCGACATTACTGGCTGCAAAATATTCAAAGGCCATAACCATTGTCAGTTCAAAAAACGACGGGAGCTGTCCTTGTATTTTTCCCGAACTTAACAGTTCTTTATACCGTCCGACAAAACCCGACACATAACTTTCGCCTATCATTTCTCCGTTCACGCGTATACGTTCCCTAAAATCCACAAGGTGGGGCGATGTATAAAGTCCGGTTTTATAACCGGCACACTGCAACACTGCCGCCAACGTATGCGCAGTCGACCCTTTGCCGTTTGTACCTGCCACATGTATCGACAAAAAACGTTCGTGCGGATTACCAAAAAGCCCCTCAAGCCTTACTGAGGTTTCCAATCCGGGCTTATAAGCAGAAGCACCCACCCGTTGAAACATAGGTATCTGCGTATAAAGAAATTCTGTAGCTTCTTTATAAGTCATAGCAAACTAATAATAAATAACAAAGCCTGCCAAACCGGCAAGACAGATTATAAAAATAGGATGGATACGGGTCAATAAAACCGCTGCCAACGATACTGCACATATAAATATGCTCCAGGTATTGTCAATAAAATTCTGCCTGTTCATCATAAGTATGGCAGCCGATGCAATCAAACCTATAACCACAGGCCTCAAACCGGCAAAAATGCCGCGTATAGCGGTTGAATCCTTATGCCTGCGAATAAAGTGACCGGCATAAAGCACAAGTAAAAACGATGGCAACACAACGGTAATGGTTGCCACTACCGACCCCCATACGCTGCCTGTCACAGCATATCCAATATAAGTAGCGCTGTTTATACCGATAGGGCCCGGAGTCATTTGCGACACCGCAACAACATCCGTAAACATCTGCTTTGTAATCCATCCCGGAGTAACAATCTCTCGCTCAATCAATGCCAACATGGCATAACCGCCGCCAAAACCAAAAAGGCCTATCTTCATATAGGCCCATATCAACTTTATATATACAGCCATATCGTAACACTATCTGAATTCAATTATTTAAACGACGTTTTGACTCATGGCGCGCCAACCACCACCAGCCGGCAAAACCGCCTATAACAATAAACAATATCGGGCTAAGTCCCACCGCAATAGAAACTGCCACAGCTATCGGAATCCATACTGTTCGCCAGCCCATATTAGCCGAACGGGCCGATGTTATCACCGGAGCAATAATAAGTGCCACAACACACGGACGGATACCCGTAAAAACAGCATTCACAACCCGGTTGTTATTTATAGTGTCGGGAGTAAGATATACGGCAATTGCCAAAATAATTAAAAATGACGGCAGTATTGTTCCTGCTGCAGCAACAACGCATCCGCGAAGCCCTCTCAGTTTGTCGCCAACCGAAACAGCAATATTAACAGCCATAACTCCCGGCAATGATTGCGACAACGACAGCAAATCCAAAAATTCGTCTCGCTTAATCCATTTATACTTGTCAACCATTTCCCTTTCTATAAGGGAAATCATTGCCCACCCGCCACCGAATGTAAACGCCCCGATCTTAAAAAAAGACCAAAACAACTGCCAGTATATGCATGTGCCAGCCTTCCTGTTGTCTGCCATTATTATTTATAAATTTTAAACTGCAAAATTACATAGAAGTTAACAGAATCTGAACCTGAAAACCATAAAACTGAGCACACAAACACAAACACGCCCAATAATTGGTCTATTTCACCTGCATTATGTTCAATTTTTCCAGATTTCTTTGTTTTACAGTTCTTTTTTAAACTATCTTTGCAGCCACGTTTAACCACCCCCCTTGGGGGGAGAATACAAAACAAAGTAACAAAATGAAAAAATTTATTCTGTCGGTAGCCGCCATGGCTGCTTTTACAGCTGCATGGGCCGAAGGATACCAGGTTAACACCCTGAGTGCAAAACAAGGCGGTATGGGACATACCGGCGTAGCCCAGAAACTCGAATCAGAAAGCATGTTCTTCAACCCTGCCGGAATGGCATTTATGGACAAGACCATGAGTTTCTCAGCGTCCATAAACGGACTTTCACCCAAAGCAACAATAACGCTTGATGACGGAAAAAAATACCATAACGCATCAAAAGTAAGCACACCGTTTATGGCTTCCGTAGGATTCAGCATATACGACAATCTAAAAGCCGGCATAGCCATGTATATACCCTACGGGTCAAGCATTGACTGGGGCAAAAACTGGCCAGGAGCTTTACTAAATCAAAGTGTAGACCTGAAATCATACACTATTCAGCCAACAATTTCCTGGAAAATCACACCTCGTTTATCAATAGGTGCCGGACTAATGATGTCGTGGGGAAATGTAAATTTGAACAAAGGTGTTACAACCAATGCCACAACCGCGCTTCTAGGCATGCTGTCAAACAAAGCCTATGCATACGACGACACTCCTGCTTCTGTAAATATTACCGGTACGTCACAAGTTTGCTGGGGAGCAAATTTTGGTATAATGTACGATATAAGTAAAAAATGGAGCATTGGGGCGGCATTCCGCACCGAACAAAAGTTGAAAGTTACTACCGGCGATGCCTCTGTTATATATTCCAACGAAGCGGCAGAAGAAATATTAAGCCCGTATCTTAATGTGCTAAACACACAGTTTAAAGCATCTATGCCTATGCCGTGGGTTTTATCCGTAGGAACAACATACAAGCCAATCGACCGCCTAAAACTGGCATTCGACATGCAAATGACCGGCTGGAAAAGCTATGACAAACTTGTTATTGATTTTGACTCCGAATCAGCTCCCGACCAGATAATAAGCAAAAACTACCATAATTCGCTAACATTCCGCCTTGGTGGAGAATACGCAATTACAAAACGTTTCGATATACGGGCCGGATTCATTGTCGACCTTCCTCCTGTTGACAAAAACCGATATAATCCCGAAACACCGGCAATGACAAAACTGGAGCCTAGTGCCGGATTCTCGTTCCGTCCAATACCCAACCTATCAATTGACTTCTGCGTATTATATGTTCACGGCCTAGGCGTTAATAATGCCAGCTGCACCTACTCCGATGTTATTGCAGAAAAACTGGCAGACATGTCTGCGGCAGGAGTGATACCAGAAAATCTAAAGCCAGCCATACAGGCTGTTCAAGCAAAGCCGTTTGTAGCCGACTATAAAGTTCACGCTATTTCAGGCTCGCTAGGTATTTCATATTCATTCTAATACAAAACAATATAAATAAAAAAGGCCGGCAAAACCGGCCTTTTTTATTTATATACTGATATTATTAGTAGTTCCACTGGCAGGCAACCATCCTTAAGTTGTCGCAAGCCACGGTACGGAAGTCGGTAATGTAGTTGTAACGGCAGTTGATATAGCTCAAAGCCGAGTCGAATGAAACATCAAGCATTGTCAGCTGGTTGTTGTTACAGATAAGTCGCTGCAGGAAAGTAAGGTTTGGCAACGACAAAGAAGTAAGGTCATTGTAAGAGCAGTCTACATACTGGAGGTTCGGGCAATTGTCAACCGAGAAAGAAGTCAGGTTATTATAAGAACAAACCAGGTCAATAAGGTTGTTGCAATTGCGAAGAACAAGGTTGGTCATTCGGTTATCCGAGCAAATGAATGTAGACAGCGATGGCAGGCCTGAAATAATCAGATTGTCAATTTCATTGTCGTCAACATTAAGGTTGGTAAGACCGCTTACTCCCGAAAGGTTTATTGAAGACAGTTTGTTATATCCGCAATAAAGATTCTTAAGGGTTGCACAGCCATGAACGTCAAGAGCTTCCAAATGACAGCCCTGACAATTTAGCGATTTAAGACGTGTTGCATTAGCCACCGACAGTTCAACAAACAGGTTGTTCGAACAGTTAAGGTTCTCAAGCAGAGGAGTTCCAGTAACATCAATATCGGTAAGACGATTACGATAAATAGTCAATTTATTTAAAGCCGCGTTTCCGCCCAGAGTCAGCTCGGAAAGCTTGTTTCTTGAAGCATTAAGTTCCACAAGAGCGGCATCGCCTTCAACATTTAACGAAGTCAGGGCGTTACGTGACACGTCTACTTTTTTAAGGGCTGTAAATCCTGACAAGTTAAGAGTTCCGGCCAAATGCTTGTCTTTCCAATCAATTGCCACCACACGGCCGTTTTCTACAGTAATGCCCTCCCATGTAGAAGGAGCATTCATATCAACAATCTTAAGTGCCTCGCCATTAGTTCCGCCTTTTTCTGATGTCTGAGCAACGAAGTTCTGCAGTTGTTTCACCTCGGCTTTGTTCATTTTCTGTGCGAAAGCTGTCACACTACCCAGCATGACTGCAATCATTAATAAAGCTTTTTTCATAAACATTGTAATAGTTGAGTGAATTAATGTTTTTATACTTCTAAAACAATGCCGGAGTAAAAAGGTTTTCACAAAGTTAAAATTTAATGAGAAATCATTGCTGTCTATTCCTATTCAGTCAAACAGTTAGGCCGGTATGTAGTTTTTACGTAACTTTGCACGCTGATTCACATTTTTTCATAACCGGAACCTATGGACCTTTCTAAAAAATTACGCGCAATAGCGGCTATACCGGCATTTCCGGTACTGCTGGCGTTAGCAGCCTCACATTGTCTTAACGATTTGTTGCAGTCGGTGATAACAGCTGTCTATCCGATGTTAAAAGCCGATATGGGACTTGATTTTGCACAAATAGGACTCATCACGCTCATCTATCAGCTTTCAGCATCAATTTTCCAGCCAGTAGTAGGATATGTTTTCGACAAACACCCCTTTTCACTAAGCCTGCCTGCCGGAATGTGCTGCACAGCGGTAGGAATAGTGTTATTTGCATGCAGCAACACAATGCCGGGAATACTGGTTGCCGTATTTACAGTAGGCCTCGGATCGGCCACCCTGCATCCGGAAGCATCACGAATCACCTCACTTGCCGGCCACAGCCGCCGCGGCCTTGCCCAATCGGTATTTCAAGTTGGCGGAAACTTTGGCGGTTCCATCGGGCCGTTACTCGTTGCAATAATAGTAGCACCTTACGGGCGCATATATGTATTGTGGTTCCTAGTCGCCGTCATACTCTGCTTCTGGGCCATGTCGCCCATATGCAAATGGTATAAAAACTATTTGCAAACACGCAGTCAACAAGTTGGCGCAACCGGGCACAAACTGCACATGCCTCTGTCAAAAACCGCAACAGTAATGACCATAGGTGTAATAATAATTCTTATCTTTTCCAAGTACATATATATGGCATCATTGCAAAGCTACTACACGTTCTACCTTATTGACCGCTTCGGCATCAGCATTTCAGCCTCCCAGATATGCCTGTTTGTATTTGTAGTGTCAACGGCAGTAGGCACACTGGCAGGCGGCCCGATAGGCGACCGCTACGGACGCAAACTAGTGATATGGGTATCTATACTGGGCACCGCTCCTTTCTCACTTCTTATGCCGCATGTAGGCTTTACAATGACAGTTATACTTAGTTTCTGTTCAGGATTCATGCTTTCATCAGCGTTTCCGGCCATACTTTTATATGCACAGGAATTATTGCCTACAAAACTTGGCATGATATCAGGTTTATTTTTCGGATTTGCTTTTGGAGTGGGAGGCATCGCGTCAGCCATTCTTGGCAACTTTGCCGATACTTACGGTATTGAAGCCGTTTACAAGTTCTGTGCATATACGCCTCTTTTGGGTATTGTCGCCATATTTCTGCCTAACCTAAAAAACGCACCTACTCCTCAATAAAATATATAAACCACAATCCTTTTTTTTCGTATATTAGCATTTTCTGATTAGTACTAAATCTTCATTATATGCAAAATTTAAAATCATTATCTAAAATCATGGCAGCAGCGTTGCTTGTGGGAGCCACATCCTGTCAGTCAGAGAAAACTGCCGACAGCCAGTCTATAATAGAGCGCCCCGACATTAACGTATCTGATGGATGCTACACCGATACCGTTCTTGAAGCCCTGGGTCGCGTATCTTCACCAATAGCCAGTCCCGACGGGAAAAAGATACTATATTCAGTAGCATGGGAAAGTGTTGAACAAAACAAATCGAACACCGAACTATGGGTTATGAACCCCGACGGCTCCGATGCCAGACGTATAACACACACACCTGCTTCCGAACAAAACGCGCATTGGTTTGACAACGGAAACAAGATTGCCTTCATATACCCCGATGAAGACGGCAAAGGCCAACTGTGGGCAATGAACGCCGACGGTTCCAACCGCAAATGCATATATCAGAACGAAAACGGAATCAGCGGCTTCCGCATCAGCCCGGACGAGAAGCACATAGTAATGATTTCAAATATTAAATATTCGCGTACAGCACAAGACGTATATCCCGACCTGCCCAAGGCAACAGGCCGCATAATTGACGACCTTATGTACAAGCACTGGGACGAATGGGTAACAGAAATACCCCACCCATTCGTTGGAGAATTCAACGGCGAAAGCGTAACCTCGGCCGAGGACATTATGGCTGACGAGCCTTACGAAGCCCCGATGAAACCGTTTGGCGGAATAGAATCAATAGCCTGGGCTCCTGACGGCAAAAGCCTGGTGTACGTTTCGCGCAAGAAAACCGGCATGGACTATGCCCTGTCAACTAACTCCGACCTTTATCTGTACACACTTGCCGACAAAGCCACGCGCAACCTCACAGAAGGCATGATGGGCTACGATACAAACCCGGTATTCTCGCCCGACGGTTCGCACCTGGCATGGCTGTCGATGGAACACGACGGATATGAAAGCGATAAAAACCGTATATTCGTAATAAATCTGGCATCCGGACAGAAAACCGACCTTACAGCCAACTGGGACTATACCGTAAACGACATTGCCTGGCATCCCGACTCAAAAGGACTGTTTTTCATTGCCCACCACCACGGCGTAACACCGGTATTCTCAATCAATGCCGAGACACAACAAATCGACACCATTGCAACCGGGCTGTGTGACTACGCCGCCCTTGCACCCCTGCCCGACGGCAGCCTTGTTTCAATGCGCCATTCAATGACCGCGCCAAACGAACTCTGCCTCGTTGCCGCCGACGGCACTGTTACACAAACTACAAACGTCAATACAGAATTGCTTGCCAAAATAAAAATGCCTACCGTTGAAAAAGTAATGGTTCCGACAACAGATGGCAAACAAATGCTCACATGGGTACTTCTTCCACCCGATTTTGACCAGACAAAAAAATATCCTGCCATTCTTTATTGTCAGGGTGGCCCACAGCAGGCAGTAAGCCAGTTCTGGAGTTTCCGCTGGAACCTGGCTCTGATGGCTGCCAAAGGCTATATAGTCATAGCACCCAACCGTCGCGGACTCCCCGGGTTCGGTACAGAATGGAACGCACAGATTTCAGGCGACTACGGGGGCCAGAACATGCGCGACTACCTTAGCGCCGTCGACTTCGTAAAACAACGTCCCTATGTCGATGCCGCACACGTAGGCGCTGTAGGTGCCAGCTACGGAGGATTTTCCGTTTACTGGCTTGCCGGCAACCACGACAACCGTTTTGCCTGCCTCATTGCCCATGCAGGCATATTCAACACTGAGTCGCAATATCTCGAAACCGAAGAAATGTGGTTTGCAAACTGGGATCTCGGAGGCCCGTTCTGGGACAAGTCCAATCCAGTTGCCCAGCGCTCATTTGCCAATTCGCCCCACAAATTTGTAGACCGCTGGAATACCCCTATCCTCATAACCCACGGAGAATACGACTTCCGCATACTTGCCTCGCAAGGCATGATGGCATTCAATGCAGCACGTCTGCGCGGCGTTCCGGCAGAAATGCTTGTATTCCCCGACGAAAACCACTGGATACTGAAGCCCCAGAACGCCATACTCTGGCAACGCGTATTCTTCCGCTGGCTCGACCGCTGGCTAAAGCCGGAAGCACAACAACAAGTAAATTCATAATCTATCATACAACAAACGCCGCCGGTCAGCAAACAGCAACCAGCGGCGTTTTTCATGCAATAAGCATGGTTATTCGGCAGGCACTATGCTGATGGCAAAGCCTCCACCGGGAGCCATGTAAACCGATGAAACGGTATTGGAAGTTACATTCTCCGTATGTATGGCATAAGCTTGCGAATTAGTGTCGGAATGCGCCTCGGGCGTATCAGTATAGAATGTTGCCAGATATTTAACTCCCGGCTTCAGAAACGACATAGACACATCTACCGTACGGGCCTGCTCATTAGTAACGCCACCCACATACCAGTTGTCCGAACCCTTTCCGCGACGAGCCGCTACTATAAATTCTCCAGGCTCGGCATCGAGATAACGGCTGTCGCTCCAATCAACAGGTACATCTTTGATGAACTGAAATGCATCCATATGCTTTGCATAATGCTCGGGCATGTCGGCAGCCATCTGCAAAGGCGAGTACATAGTTACATACAATGCCAGCTGGCCGGCAATAGTTGCGCGCTTATGCGTATTGTCGGGTGAGAACTTGCCCAGATCCATTTCAAAGATACCCGGAGTAAAGTCCATAGGCCCTCCTTTCAATCGTGTAAACGGAAGAATGGTTACATGGCCAGGTGCCATATTACGATATTCCGTACCCATTGCGCTTTCATTGCCCACAAGGTTAGGATATGTGCGTGCCAGCCCGGTTGGACGTACCGCCTCATGCGCGTTCACCATTATGTGGTGGTCGGCGGCACGCCTTACTGCATCAAGATAGTGGTTAACCTGGCGCTGACCATAATGATACTCGCCTTTAGGAAGTATATTACCTACATATCCGCTTTTAACAGCATCATAGCCATAACGGTTCATAAGTGCATAAGCCGTATCCATATGTTGCTCATAATTCGGTATAGAGCCCGATGTCTCGTGGTGCATCATAAGCTTTATTCCACGTGAATGGGCATAATCGTTAAGTGCTTTCAAATCGAAATCCGGATAAGGCGTAACAAAGTCAAACACATAGTCCTTTTCCTTTCCAAGCCAGTCCTCCCAACCGGTGTTCCAGCCTTCAACCAATAACTGGTCAAAGCCGTTGTCGGCAGCAAAATCGATATAGCGCTTTACATTTTCATTATTTGCCCCGTGCTTGCCATGCGGACGGGCTTTAGAATAGTCAAACGTGGCAAGGTCAAAATTTTCCGCATCAGTATACGACCACTGGCTCTTGCCTGTAATCATTTCCCACCATACGCCCATGTATTTAACCGGATGTATCCACGACGTGTCGTCAAGCGCCACAGGCTCGTTCAAGTTATATATTATCTGGGTAGCAAGTATGTCGGTAGCCCGATCGCTCACCATTACAACGCGCCAAGGGGTTGAAAACGGCATATGTATTACGGCAGCATGGCCAGACTGTCCGGCAGGTGTCAGTGCCGATATAAACTTATACGTTTCCGGGGTATATACAAGGTGCATAGCCGGATAATCGACCAAAGCCGCTTCGTGTATATTAATGTATGTGCTGTCGTCGGTACGCATCATCAGCGAGGTCTGTACGGCATTCTTATCGAATGGTGTTGCCGAGGCATTACCAACCAGCGCGGCCTCATGCTTTGCCGGAATTTCGCTAAGGCGCGAACGCGTATACTCATATTCCTGAGTGTCGTAGTCGCCTGGAATCCACCACGCCGTATGGTTGGCTGTCATGGCAAATTCCGATTTTTCATCAATAATTGTGAGCTCCTTCACTTTTTGAGAGGGGAATACATAACGGTATGCAAACCCGTCGTCAAACACACGGAACTCAACATTCATACGTATGTCGGCTGTATCGGCTTCGTAAGCCAGTTCCACAACCATCTGTCTGTAGTTGTTGCGTATTGAATCGAACTCGCCCCACACAGGCTGCCATATTTCATCAAAATCGGAATGTATAACAGACAGTTGCTTAAAACCGCCCGTAAGAGATCCGAACTGCTCTGTATCGAAACCTAACGACGAGGGTGCAACCACGGTATCGCCACAGTAAGTTGCACAATATACGGGAACCCCGTCTTTTGTAAGACGGAAATCTACTTTTATATTTCCGTTTGGCGACGCTAAATTACTTTTTTCAGTACACGCGCAAGCAGCCGCACCAATGGCGGCAGCCAACAAATAGTAATAAATTTTCATAATATGATAATAGACAAACTAATATTTAGAATTCAGTCGCAAATTAATTTAATTTTACTGTAACTTGCAAATCCATTAAACAAAAATGCAAAAAACTGTGTACAGAAAAACCCATACACAGTTTTTGCATTACAATTAAAACAGAAATTACATTTCCGGATCCAGCACAATAACCTTGTAATTGTTCTGTTTGAGAAGTTCTTTTATAAATGCCTTTATGTCAGACGGGGTAATGCCGGTGATAGTTTCTTTGGCACATATAAACGTATCTACCGGACGCAGGCTGTAACCCGACATGGCACCTGCCCACGGGCCGTTCTTACGTTCGTTTTCTGTTTGTGACTTCAACATGAATTCCTTAACTTTTGCCAGTTCGGCGTCCGATATGTTAACAGCCATATCCTCCAGCTGGGCGGCAATGGCGGCAAGAACGGCGTCTTTAGTTTCCGGTTTCATTGGTAATGCCGTTTGCAACATGGCATTAACTGTTCCCTGACGGTTAAGGCTACAATATGCGCCAACAGAATATGTTGCTCCCATATCTTCGCGAATCTGTTTAAGAAGCCGTGCCGTAAGTACCTGCCCGGCCATTGATGCCACAAAGCTGTTCCGGGCATTATACGGTATAGAGCCCGACAATATTACTGCGGCATAAGTCTGAGGCGTATCCAT
Organism: Muribaculum caecicola; assembly: GCA_004801635.1. GTDB lineage: Bacteria > Bacteroidota > Bacteroidia > Bacteroidales > Muribaculaceae > Muribaculum > Muribaculum caecicola. Next base: position 30,056 of record SSTG01000010.1, read on the forward strand.
CTTAAACGTCGATATGTCGGTCAAAGCCCCCGGTTTTACAGAGAACTCAGCCTCGTTAACACCGGCAAGTGATTTTCCCTTTGGTATCGGCGCTATGTACTGCTCTACATATCGGCGAAGCGAATCGGTATTTATCTTACCGGTAAAGACAAACGTAAAGTCCTGCACATCGGCAAGCTGGTCATGGATAATATTCAGTATGCCCTGACGGTCGGCCGCATCTATAACACCCAGGCTAAGCAACTGGTTGCGCGGAGAATCATAAATATTTTTTGAAACAGCTTTTTGAAAATGGAACATAGGCATCGCCTCCTGGTTGTGCAGTAATCCGCGGTTCAGTTCCTGACCTGCTGCAAAATCACTTTCATTGATATTAAAAGCAGTGAAAGTCATGTAAAGCAACTCCATCATTGTCTGCAAATCCTTAACCACACAATTACCAGATATTGTACGCGTGGCAGCACCAAGGCCTAAATTAACCGAAGCCTGACGGCCGGCCATATATTTCTGCAAGTCAGAGTTTCCGTACTCGCCAAGCCCCGAAAAGGCCATGGCATTCGGCAGATACATAATATTTTCTGTTTCAGAATCGGGCAACGCGGAAGTTCCGCCGTTGGCAGCAGCTACAAGCACAATCTGATCATCGTCGAAATCAGTAGGCTTCACCAATACGGTGGCACCATTCGACAACACCCATTTTTCGGCATTGTACAGCGAGTCGTAGCTCTCGCCCACTATCTTTCCGGGTTTTGGAAGATTCGGAATCAAAGGCTCGGTTTTTACACTGTCAACATAAGGCACAATATCCTCCGCCTCCACTGCCGCCATAATTGTTTTCAGAGCCGCACTATCGGGTATTACATAGCCATCCTTATCCGGAAGATATGCTATTACCAGCCGGTTATCCTTACCTATCATTTGGGGAATAACCTTGTTTATAATCTCTACAGGAATCTGTCCGGCCCAGAACTTCATCATTGAATACTCCTTCTCTATGCCGGGAATAGGCTCGTTATCGAGGAAATTACGGACATATTCAAAACCTAAAGAGTTAGATGTCCTTGTGCTGCGTCCGTTATAAGCACTTTCAAGCCGTGACAGATATTCGGCACGCGCCCTGTCGTACTCCGAAGGGGTGAAACCCTTTGCCGCACGAAGCAATTCGCGGTAAACGGCCTCTAAAGTAGGCGTTATTGAATCGCCTTTGCCAATACCGACAACGGAAAACGCGTCTTTTGTCTTTGAATAAGCAAAATTCCCATAATAGCTTCCTGCAGCAGTAAACGGTGTTTCAGGCCTTGTCATCATATCAGACATACGCGTGTTAAGCATTTGCGATGCCATGTCTATAACGTACTGGCTTATATAATAATCCATCGTATTTTTCAACGAATCGGGATAAGCGTCATGCTTATATACAATCTCGATACGTGCCTGTGCAATTTCTTTATCCTTGCCAATAGCAAATATAGTACCGGGAGTGTCAGGCACCGGATAATAAACACGTTCAGCCCGGTTTTCGTCAAGCCTTATTCCGGAAAACAGTTTCTTTATCTGCGCCTCTATACGGTCGGGGTCAATATCGCCCACCACAACAATACCCTGAAGGTCGGGGCGGTACCATTTCTCATAATAATCACGCAATGCCTGATACGGGAAATTGTCAACCACTTCCATAGTGCCTATCGGCATACGGTGGGCATAACGCGACCCGGGATATATAACCGGCATAATGGTTTCGTTAATACGCTGCATACCAACGTTCCGCGAACGCCATTCTTCATGTATCACACCGCGTTCCTTGTCTATCTCCTTCGGGTCGAGCGTAAGCGCGTCGGCCCAGTCGTGCAGAATAAGCAGGCATGAATCTTGAACACCGGTCCGTTCCACAGGCACCTTACTCAGGTAATACACAGTCTCGTCGGTCGAAGTATAGGCATTGAGGTTCTGACCGAATTTCACCCCTACCGATTCCGCCCAGTTCAGCAATGTACTGTCAGGAAAATTCTTAGTCCCGTTAAAGCACATATGCTCCAGAAAGTGAGCCAGACCACGCTGATTGTCTTCCTCAAGAACCGAGCCAACCTTCTGCGCAATAAAAAAGTCGGCCAGCCCTTTAGGGTATTCGTTATGACGTATGTAATACGTAAGCCCGTTGTCAAGACGGCCTATACGGACAGCCGAATCAACCGGCACCGCCGGCATACGCGCATTCTGCGCATACGAAACAGCGGTAGTGCACAATATTGCCACAACCGCCAGAACTAATGTAATGAAGTCATCTTGACTTTTTGAATTTGTTAATATGTTTAAGAAATATCACATGGAATGCCAACAGATTCCACCCTTTCCAACTGGAAGCAGTTTTGTCGAAACGGTTGAGAACGGATCGAAAGGAATCCATCCATGCATTCGTTCGTTCGATACTATATCTGAGGGAGAGAAGTTCGGTGTCCAAAAGGTATT
>SSTG01000110.1 GCA_004801635.1 Muribaculum caecicola
TACATAACCGACTCTCCGTTTTTCCGTGGGGATAGATGCTGCCAAAGTTCCTCTGTTATAAACGGCATGAACGGATGAAGTATTCTAAGAAGTGTGTCGAAGAAGTTCAGAGTGGCTTCATACGATTCTTTATCTATAGGCTGCTGGTAGGCCGGTTTAACCATTTCAAGATACCAGGACGAAAATTCATCCCAGAATAAATTATACACAGCCATAAGCGCTTCCGAAATTCGGAATTTTGAGAATAAATCGTCTATTTCCGACAAAGTTTGGTTCAATTTTGCATTGAACCAGTTTATTGCCTGTTTTGCACTTTCTGGTTGGGCTATCTCGCTGTCAACTTCCCAGCCGTTAACCAGACGGAATGCGTTCCAGATTTTATTGCAGAAATTACGGCCTTGCTCAACTAATTTGTCGTCAAACAAAATGTCGTTACCGGCAGGTGCAGAAAGCATCATACCCATTCTAACGCCATCTGCCCCGTATTGAGCAATCAAATTCAGCGGATCGGGTGAATTTCCAAGTTGCTTTGACATTTTGCGTCCAAGTTTGTCTCGCACAATACCGGTAAAGTAAACATTGTTAAACGGTTTTTTACCTTGATATTCAAAACCTGCAATAATCATTCTTGCAACCCAGAAAAATATAATATCCGGTCCTGTAACCAAGTCGGAAGTCGGATAATAATATTTTATTTCTTCATTGTCCGGGTCAAGTATACCGTTGAATAGCGATATCGGCCATAACCACGACGAGAACCATGTGTCAAGGCAGTCTTCGTCTTGTTTTAGGTCGGAGATGGTTAAGGAGGCGTTACCGGTAAGGCTTATGGCCTGTTCAAGAGCCGATTCTATATTTTCGGCTACAATGATTTTACCATCCGGAAGATAATATGCCGGTACGCGGTGTCCCCACCATAACTGGCGAGAAATACACCAGTCTTTGATTTCCTCCATCCAATGATTATATGTGTTCTTGAATTTTTCAGGAACAAAACGAATAACGTCGTCCATAACAGCACGGTGTGCCGGTTTGGATATCTCGCTCATTTTTAGGAACCACTGGTCAGACAAACGTGGCTCTGTAGCTGTGTCGGGATTGCGTTCCGAATAGCCGACTTTATTCTCGTAATCTTCAACCTTTTCAATAAGTCCGGCTTTTTCCAGATCAATAGCAATCTGTTTACGAACGTCAAATCGGTCCATCCCAACGTACATTCCGGCCGCGTCACTGATTGTACCGTTTTCGTTAAAAATGTCAATAGTTTCCAAGCTGTGTTTTTGACCGAGCATATTGTCGTTCATATCGTGAGCCGGAGTAACTTTTAGACAGCCTGTTCCAAATTCAATGTCAACGTACGAATCCTCTATTACTGGTATCTCGCGTCCAACCAATGGCACAATAACCTTTTTGCCGCGCAGATGCTGATTCTTGGGATCGTCGGGGTTTATGCACATGGCCGTATCGCCCATAATTGTTTCCGGACGCGTGGTAGCCACTATTGCATAACCGTCTTCGCCAACTATTTTATAACGTAAATAATATAGTTTGCTGTGTTCCTCGCGATATACAACCTCTGCGTCACTAAGTGCCGTGCATGCTTTCGGATCCCAGTTAACCATTCGTTTGCCTCTGTAGATAAGGCCTTTGTTGTACAAGTCGCAGAATACATGGATTACGCTTTTCGACCGTATTTCATCCATTGTGAATGCCGTACGGCTCCAGTCGCATGAGGCACCGAGTTTTTTTAACTGCTCTAAAATAATGCCTCCGTGCTTTTCTTTCCATTCCCAAGCGTGCTTAAGGAAATCTTCTCGTGTGAGGTCGCTTTTCTTTATACCTTCGGCAGCCAGTTTTGCCACAACTTTTGCTTCAGTGGCAATTGAGGCATGATCAGTTCCCGGAATCCATAACGCGTTTTTACCTTTCATACGGGCACGACGTATCAGAATGTCCTGAATTGTGTTATTCAGCATATGCCCCATATGCAGAATGCCGGTGACATTTGGTGGCGGAATAACTATTGTATATGGTTCTCTATGATCTGGTTCTGAATGGAACAGGTTGTTTTCCATCCAATAAGCATACCATTTGTCTTCTACTTCTGATGGGGTGTATGTTTTAGAAAGCTCTTTCATAATTTAGAGGTTTTAGCTGATGGCGAGAGTATTTATTAATTCGGCTATGCTCAGGTTTTGCTGGGTGCCGTCAATCATATTTTTCAATGTTATGGTACCTGCTTCCATTTCTTCTGTTCCGGCTATTGCTACAAACGGAACTTTTTGTGTATCGGCATATGCCATTTGCTTTTTCATTTTTACGGCATCGGGATAAATTTCTGCAGAAATTCCGGCATCGCGTAGTTTTTTTATTACCGACAAAGAATACATTGCTTCTTCGTGGCCAAAGTTTGCAAACATAACTGTAGTTACAGCGGTTGCAGTTTCAGGGTATAGGTTTAGGGCGTTTAGCACGTCGTATATACGGTCGGCACCAAACGAAATTCCCACACCCGATACGCCCGGCATCCCGAATACGCCGGTAAGGTTGTCATAACGTCCGCCACCGGTTATTGAGCCAATCTGTACATCCAGTGCCTTTACCTCGATAATGGTGCCGGTATAGTAATTCAGTCCACGTGCAAGAGACACATCCAATTCCACCTGGGTCTCTACACCGAAACTTTCAGCTCCGTTTATAACTGTTTCTAATTCCTCAATACCTTTTATACCGGTTTCAGAAGAAGCTAGGACTTCGCGCAATTTAAGCAGGCGTTCTTTTGTCGTGCCGTCAATTGCCAGTATTGGCTGGAGTGCCTTTACCGACTGTTCCGACAAGCCTCGTTCAAGTAGTTCGGTATTAACGTTGTCAATACCTATTTTATCTAGTTTGTCAATTGCCACGGTTATGTCGACAATTTTATCAGGAGCCCCGATGAGTTCTGCAATACCGGCTAGTATTTTCCGGTTGTTAAGCTTTATTACCGTGCGTATGCCGAGACGTTTGAATACTTCGTCAATAATGGATAACAGTTCTATTTCGCATAACAGTGAGTCTGAACCTACAACATCGGCATCGCATTGGTAAAATTCGCGATACCTACCCTTTTGCGGCCGGTCGGCACGCCATACAGGCTGTATCTGGAATCTCTTGAACGGCAGTTGTAAATCAGCCCTGTGCTGAACCACATATCTGGCAAATGGAACAGTCAAGTCATAGCGCAACCCTTTTTCACACAGCTGTGATGTTAATTTGCCACATGGTTCGCCGGCTGTAAGAAGTTCGCAGTCGATACCGCTCAAATAATTACCGGAATCAAGAATCTTGAACAACAGTTTGTCGCCTTCCTCTCCGTATTTGCCCATAAGTGTTGACAGCGTCTCCATTGCCGGAGTCTCAATTTGCTTGAATCCTGACAGAGCAAATACATTGCGGATGGTATCGAATATATAGTTGCGACGCGCCATTTCTATTGGAGAGAAATCGCGCGTTCCTTTAGGTATAGAAGGTTTCTGAGCCATTGTTTACAGTCAATAAAATTTGTGCAAAGGTAGTGATTTTTCAATTAATTCTGTCAGATTTTTTTTGAACAATGTTATTATAATCCGTGATAATAGTTATGTTTTATCGGGCTTTGTATCCTGACAGGTCTGTGCCTCGTAAAAAATCAGCCGACGACATATTCTTCTTCCCGGCTAATTGTATTTGTTCAACAACCAGCATCCTGTCGGCACATGCAACTTCAAGACTGTGTTTAGTAGTTACTATAGAACCGCATGGCAGAGTTGTAGGTTCGCCTATGGATGTCTTAAAAATCTTGACATTTAATTCGTTACTGTCGTTAAAAAAAATGCTCCAAGCAGCCGGATATGGCGACAGGCCGCGAACCAGGTTGTGAACTTTTAATGCAGGCCGGTTCCAGTCTATGCGGCATGTTTCCCTAAATATTTTAGGCGCAAGCGTAGGCTCGGCACCGTTGAGCAGTTCAGACTGGTTTTTGGGAGCAAGATCTCCTTCTATTATCCGTGATATTGTCTTTAACGTCAAGTCAGCACCAAGATTCATAAGTTTGTCGTGTACGGCTCCGACATTGTCATCCGGCAATATGTCTATTTGTTCTTGGTCAATTATGTCGCCAGTGTCAATTTCATGTTTGAGAAAGAAGGTAGTTACACCGGTTTTTGAATCACCATTGATTACAGCCCAGTTTATTGGTGCCGCCCCCCTGTATTTTGGCAATAATGAAGCATGAAGGTTGAATGTTCCCATTGGAGGCATTTTCCATACAACTTCAGGAAGCATTCTGAAAGCAATTATTACAAAAAGGTCGGCATTCAACGATTTTAGTTTGTCTATAAAATCCTGCGATTTTAAATTCTGCGGCTGCATAAGTTCTATGCCGTTCTCTATTGCAAATTCTTTTACGGGCGAATGTAACATTTTATGTCCCCTCCCTGCAGGCTTGTCGGGCATTGTAACTACACCGACAATGTTATATCCGTTCTCAAAAATTTTTTGCAAGCTGTTTTTGGCAAACTCCGGGGTGCCGAAGAATACTATTTTTAAATCTTCTTTCTTCATCTTGATCTATTCGGGATACACTGGTATTTGAAGTTGTAGCATTTACTATATGCTGAAAATGTGCTCTATTATGAAAAAAGCGTACTTATTCAATGTTTTTGAATAAGTACGCTTGTGATTCGGCTGGGACTCGAACCCAGGACCCACAGCTTAGAAGGCTGTTGCTCTAATCCGACTGAGCTACCGAACCCTGCTCATGCACAAATTACATTGCAGTGTATGCCCGTGGGGAGTCGAACCCCAATCGATGGAACCGGAATCCATTATTCTATCCATTGAACTACGGGCACATAACATAGCTTTTTACTCGTTTCGGGTGCAAAAGTACGTTTTTTTTTGTAGATTTGCAATATAATAAGTTTAGAATGTACAGTAATTTTAGCAATTGCCATGGAAGTTAAAATAGATAATACATGGCGCACTGCATTGTCACGACAATGGGAGGAGCCTTATTTTAAAAACCTAACGGACTTTGTCAGGGAACGTTACCGTAATCCGGCAATAACTGTTTATCCTCCGGCACGTAAAATTTTTGCAGCATTCGACCAATGCCCGTTTAATATGGTAAAAGTTGTTATTATTGGCCAGGACCCTTATCATGGGCCTAATCAGGCAAACGGTCTTTGCTTCTCTGTTAACAGCGGAGTACCGCTGCCTCCTTCGTTATTAAATATATTTAAAGAGATAAAAGACGATATCGGTCTTCCTGAAGTTCCTACTGACGGCGATTTGAGCCGGTGGGCCAAACAGGGAGTGTTATTGCTTAATGCCACACTTACTGTTGATGCACATTTTCCTGCATCACACCAAGGCAAAGGGTGGGAACGTTTTACCGACGAGGTTATTATGCGCTTGAATTCGGAAAGAAATAATATTGTGTTTATACTTTGGGGATCATATGCAATTAAAAAAGGTGCTTTTATTGACAGGCAAAGGCATCTTGTGCTGACATCTGCACATCCGTCGCCGCTTTCTGCTTATCGTGGTTTTTTTGGTTCCAAACCTTTTTCCAGAACAAACCAGTATTTAATAGATCATAATATTTCGCCGATTAACTGGGAATAGCAATAAATTATGTCAATAATTTTGAAATCTTTGAATGAGCGTTTGTCAATAGCTCGTGAATTGCGAGCCAAAGGCTATGGGTGTTCGCAATGCGTAATGCTTGCTTTCCCCGATATACACAACCTTACAGAAAATCAGGCAGCAGCACTAAGTATTGGGCATGGCGGCGGTATTGGCGGCCAAGGTTTGACGTGTGGTTGCGTTATGGCAATGTCTACATTGTCAGGGTTTATGTCTGGTGAAAATATAACCGACAAGCCTACAACATATAAAAAAGTCCGTATTATGACCCAGGAATTTATAGACCGGAATGATACGGTTTTGTGTCGTGAACTTAAAACTATAGGCAAACGGCCATGCATTGAACTGATAGAGGACACTGTAAGAATTATTCATAACAACCTAGAATCAGCTGGCTGATGAACCGATGCTGCATACCTATATATAGATTGGCGGCTATTGCTCTTTTTACATTTGCCATTGTTTTCAATATTGTAGCACAAAACAATGGTTTAAGTACGGCTACCAGAAGTTTTTCCGACCGATTCCGCACAATACAGGCACATGTTGACGGAAATGACCAGTTACCGCCCATAATATCTTTTAAATCAAACGATCGTATAGTTATAAGTTTTGACGAACTAGCTGAAGAACATTCTAATCTGCAGTATTCGCTAATACATTGCAATGCAGAATGGAAGCCTGACAATTTGGTTGAAAGTGAATTTCTTGACGGATTCAACTATGCAGAAGTTGGTGATTTTCAGTATTCCCGGTCGACAACCGTTCATTATGTCAATTATCGCATAATATTACCAAATGAAAATATGATGCCGCTTGTGTCGGGCAATTACCTACTATATGTATACCGCGATGATAATCCCGAGACAAAATTATTGCAGGTGAGGTTTCAGGTATCAGAACAGGCAGTGGGTATATATGGAAATGTTGAAACGTCAACAGACATTGACCACAGGGCAAGACACCAGCAACTTAATATTGAAGTGGACGGAGGTGATGATTTGTCGCTCGACGATTTGTCAAACAGGCTGATTGTCGTAGTGCAGCAAAATGCACGTAACGATAATTCAACAACAATTACGCATCCTCAATTCATTACAGGTAAACGCGCGCATTACAGCCATTTGCGTCCGCTTATTTTTCCAGCAGGCAATGAATATCGTCGATTTGAAACAGTTTCAACCCTATATCCGGGGATGAATATCGAACAAATTGATTTTGCTAACGGAATATACCACATGAAAGTTCATACAGATTCGGTGAGGGCTACGTCGGGATATTCATATGACATTACCCAAAAAGGCCGTTTCAGAATTCGTGAATATAATTCGGCCGATGCAGATACCGAGGCTGATTATGTTATGACTCATTTTGAACTCAAGTTGCCAGGTGGGATGCAGGCACCATTGCCTATTTATATTGACGGGGACCTAGGCAACCGCGTTATCGGTCCGGAAACACAAATGCGCTACCAACCTTCCGAGGGTGTGTATCGTACAGCAATACTTCTAAAACAAGGATCGTACAATTACCAGTATATAATGCCTGACTTGATGTCAAGTGCCACTGCCGGAATTGAAGGAGATTTCTACCAGACGGATAATGAATATACTGTTAGCGTGTATTATCGTCAGCCGGGTAAAAGGTATGACCGGTTGCTTGGTACTGCAATTTTAAAATCAGCCGTAAATAATAATCACTAATGGATAGCGAAGAAATTATGCTTCAGATAAAAGACACTCTTGTTTCACTCGACCTTGCCGAACGTTTTTTTTGTTGCGATTTAGACAAGTGTTTGGGAGAATGCTGCATAGAAGGCGATGCCGGTGCTCCTGTGACAAACGAAGAAGTGAAAATGCTAAAAAAAATATTGCCGGTTGTAGAACCATATATCACACCTAGGGCAAAACAGGTTATAAGCGACAGCGGAGTAGCATATGTTGACGAAGAAGGAGATCTGGTTACCAGTATAGTTGACGGAAAAGACTGTGTTTTTACTTGTTTTGAAAAAAACGGCACATGTCTGTGTGCCATAGAGAAAGCATACCGGGAGGGCAAGATAAAGGACTTTCGAAAACCGGCTTCTTGCCATCTATATCCTGTGCGTCTTACAAAATACCCTTCGTTTACAGCCGTTAATTATCATAGATGGAAAATTTGTAGAGCTGCCGAGGTTCTGGGGCGAAAAAATGAAATACGCCTCTATGAGTTTCTGAAAGAACCATTAACAGCTTATTTTGGCAAAGAATGGTATGACGAACTGGCTCTTGCTTGCCAGACATATCTTGAAGAATATAATGAGTAATTAACGTGAATT
>SSTG01000111.1 GCA_004801635.1 Muribaculum caecicola
CGATAAACATTGTCTGAAAGGATGGGCACATGGTTCCGTAGCCCCAGCCTAATATAAGTGCCGATAAATAAAATGCAGGTGCAATTCTCCAAAAAACGAAAATTGCAAATCCGGCAATGGCCATAAGCATGCCGGCGGCCATGTTTATTGTGAGCAGGCCCAGCCTTGTCCATCTAGCCGACATAATACGGGCACCGATAAGGCCTAATGCCAGGAGCAGGAAAAATAGCCCGGTGCCGGATTCAATGCCTATTTCCTCTTTTCCGTATATGGCCAGATAGGTAGTCAATATGCCGTATGCAAACGACACCGTTATTACTACAAGGCTTTCAGGACCGACGTTTGTTAAGAAGAAGCGGTCGAAACTTAGTTTTTCTTTATCGCTTATTGTTTGACGTTCGCGTAGTTTGAGTGTGCTGTCTAGGTATAAACCGATTCCGGCCGACATTAGTGACGCTATAAATATGAGTCTTGGGTCTAAGCCGGCATCGTACATATACATCGATATGCTAGGGCCTATTGCCATTGCCAGATTGTTGGCTACGCCGTAATAACCTATGCCTTCGCCGCGCCGTTGTGACGGCATTACGTCGATGGCTACAGTGGAGTTCGATACGGTTAACAAGCCGAAAGCAAATCCGTGGAGCGCGCGTGTTATGGCAAATAGCAGTATTGTTGTTGCTGCTATATATCCGCCGAACAATACGAAGAAAAAAGAATAACAGGCCAGAAGTACGGACTTTCTAGGGTAACTGTCAACAATAAATCCGGCGAATGGCCTAATTATCAGGGCGGTGACAGTGTACCCGGCAAGAATAATACCTATGTTTTGACGGGATGCGGAAAAATTGTCACGCAGATAGAGCGGCAATACCGGCAATAGCAGGTAGAATGCAAAGAACAGCAGAAAATTTGCCGTGCATATGGAAATAAAATTCCTGTTCCAGAGATTCGGTTTGCTATCAGGTGATTGTAGTGCCATATGCTTTGGCAATCAAACAACGGGTTCGCATATCAGTGTGGCCGATGATGCGGAAATTACACGTACGGTTACACGTTGCCCTATGTGGGCGTTTCCACGGGGGAAAACGCATGTTTTGTTTTGCATTGTACGCCCAACCATCTGTTCGGTAGACCGTTTTGATACGCCTTCTACAAGTACTTCGAATATTTTGCCTATGTCGTTTTGGTTGCTTTGGGCCGACAGCTTGTTCTGTAGCTCGATCATTCTGTTCAGTCGGTCAATCTTTACATTTTCAGGAACGTTGTCTGGCATGGTGCGCGAGGCAAGTGTTCCGGGGCGTTCTGAATATTTGAACATGAAAGAAGAATCAAATTTTGCCTCCTGCATAAGCTGTAGGGTTCTTTGAAAGTCTTCTTCTGTTTCGCCATGGAACCCGGTGAATAGGTCGGTAGTTATGGCGCAGTCGGGCATTGCCATGCGTATTGCGTTTACGCGGTCCATATACCATGCCGACGTGTATTTGCGGTTCATGGCTTTTAGCACGGAGTCGGAGCCTGACTGCACCGGCAGATGTATATGGCGGCAGATGTTTGGGTATGAGGCTATGGTTTCTATTATACGGTCTGTCATGTCTTTGGGATGCGACGTGGTGAAGCGTATGCGCATATCCGGAGCAGCTTTGGCTGTCATTTCCAATAGCGAGGCAAAGTCCACTATTGTACCGTCTGGCTGTTCGTGCCTGTAGGAGTTTACATTTTGCCCTAAAAGTGTTGCCTCTGCAAACCCTCGTTTTTGCAAATCGGCCAGCTCGGCCAGTATGCTTTCCGGGTGGCGGCTGCGTTCGCGGCCGCGAGTGTACGGTACAATGCAGTATGAACAAAAATTATTACATCCGCGCATTATGGATATAAATCCGGAAACCCTGTTTCCTGTAATTTTCTTAGGAATAATGTCGCGGTATGTTTCTGTTGTAGACAGCTCTACATTGATTGCTTTATGCCCGGTTTCGGCTGCGGCAAATAAAGACGGCAGATCCATGTATGAGTCCGGGCCGGCCACCAGGTTTACACCGTGTTGTTCAATAAGTTCGTTTTTTACCCGTTCGGCCATGCAGCCTATAACCCCTATTATAAGCTTGCCATGTTTTTTGCGTCGGAGTGATGCCAGAAATTCAAGGCGTGACAATATTTTTTGTTCGGCATTGTCTCGTATTGAACAAGTATTTAATAAAACGGCATCGGCATTGTCGATAGTTGTTGTGACACTGTAGCCGGCGGTGTCCATTATTGCGGCTACGACTTCGGTGTCGGCAACATTCATCTGGCAGCCGTAGGTCTCAATGTATATTTTGCGCTGGTTGGTGTCGATTGTAGCAGGGTTGGAATTATCCATAAAAAATGTTGTTATAAGTTGGCTGATAGCCTGGAAAATAAATTTTGCCGTAAAGGATGTTTTTTCCTATTTTTGTACAAAATTACAAAAACTGCCGACAACGTCAAAAAAACGAGTATAGACAAAGTCCAATAAACAAACCAAATAAATTTTGTACAATGGTTTATCCGATTCTTACCCCACAGGAAGCTGCCGATTTTGTAAAAAACGGCGACACTGTCACCACATCGGGCTTTACTGCAGCCGGAACACCAAAAGTAGTAACAGAGGCTATTGCCGCCAAGGCTGAATACGAGCACAGCCAGGGCCGTCCATTCAAGGTAAACCTTTTTACAGGTGCATCGACTAACGACCATGTTGACGGGGCATTGGCGCGTGCTAATGCCATTGCAATGCGTAGTCCGTATCAAAGTCACGGCGATAGCCGTAAAAGACTGAATGCGCATGATATTAATTATTTTGATGTTCATCTGTCTGAGATGTCGCAAAAATTGCGTTATGGCACATTCGGCCCAGTAAACGTGGCAATTATCGAGGCCGGACGCGTAACTGACAATGGTGAAATATTGCTTGGAAGTGGTTTGGGCATGACCCCGACCATTGCTTCTATGGCAGATAAGATAATAATAGAGCTTAACGAGGAAATACCGGAAACAATGGAGGGTATTCATGATATATATACTCCGCTCGACCCTCCGTATCGTCGTGAAATACCTATTTACAAGGCTTCCGACAGAATTGGAACTCCGTTGCTTAAAGTAGACCCCAAAAAGATTGTAGGCGTGGTTCCTACAAAGGCAAAAGACGGGGTGCATGCTTTTGCGCCGGCTGACGAGACAACCAAATTGATAGGGGCAAATGTGTGCCAGTTCCTTTTGTCAGAACTTCGACGTGGATTTATTCCCCCAGAGTTTCTGCCATTGCAGAGCGGGGTGGGAAATGTGGCAAACGCTGTTTTGGCCGGTCTGGCCGATTCGCCCGAAATTCCGGCGTTCGACATGTATACAGAGGTTATCCAGGATTCCGTAATATCGCTTATGGCGCAGGGCAAGTGCCGGTTTGCATCTACATGCGGCATGACGCTGACAGATGATACAATGGCTCAGGTGCATGCCAACATTGATTTCTTCCGCAGCCGTATAATTCTTCGTCCAGGTGAAATTTCTAACAGCCCGGAAGTTGTGCGCAGGCTTGGCGTTATAACCATGAATACGGCACTGGAGGCTGACATATTCGGAAATGTTAATTCGACACATGTGGTTGGTTCTAAAATGATGAATGGTATAGGCGGTTCGGGCGATTTTACACGTAATGCATATATAAGCATATTCAGTTGCCCGTCGTCGGCAAAAGGCGGCCTTATATCCACCATTGTGCCTATGGTGTCGCACGTTGACCATAGCGAGCATTCTGTTGATGTGATAATAACAGAGCAGGGTATTGCCGATTTGCGCGGCCTCGACCCGTTGCAGCGCGCTAACCGCATAATTGACAACTGCGTAAATCCTGATTATAAAGATTTGTTACGCTTCTATCTGAAAATGTCTGGTGCAGGGCATACACCGCATAGCCTCAAGGCTGCATTATCTTTCCACACAACGTTTGTAGAACATGGAGATATGCGTAAAACTAATTTCTCTTAAAACGGTTTAGCCGTTTCCGATATTGTCATACCCTGTGTGCCTGATATTTGTATGTCCGGGCATACAGGGAATGCTCTATTAAGTAATGTTAATTAAATTCTGCAACACGTGTTTGTTCCGCTAAAAAAGGTTAACTTTGCAGCCTTAAAAAGGAAACAACAATGCTTAATGCATTTTTTTAGAATTTCAAATCTTTGATTCACATGAATTTGACTGGAAAAATAGATTTTCAACCCAAATTGTTTTCAACATTGCGCCATTATTCGGCGGAACGTTTTAAGGATGATTTAGTTGCCGGAGTTGTAGTTGGCATAGTTGCGTTGCCGTTAGCGATAGCTTTTGGTATAGCTTCAGGTGTGAGTCCGACGATAGGGTTGATAACAGCTATTATTGGCGGCTTTCTCGTGTCTGCCTTTGGCGGTAACTCTGTGCAGATAGGAGGCCCTACAGGAGCATTTATAGTTATTGTATACAGTATAATTCAGAATTTTGGAATAACCGGGCTGGCAGTGGCAACCGTTATGGCGGGCCTTATACTGGTTCTGCTGGGAATGTTTCATTTAGGCACTGTTATAAAATTCATTCCATATCCTATAGTGGTCGGTTTTACAAGCGGTATCGCGCTTACTATTTTTTCTACGCAGATAAATGATTTTCTGGGACTTGGTCTGACTAACGTGCCTGGCGACTTTATATCTAAGTGGGGCATCTACTTTTCTAATCTGGGAAACGTGGATTTCTATACCGTGCTGGTTGGTATCGTGTCGCTTGTTATAATAACGGCAACGCCTCTTATTTCTAAAAAACTCCCAGGCTCGCTTATTGCGATTATTGTAGTCACAGCGGCTACTTTTATGTTGGAGCGGTTTTTGCCTGGATTTAATGTGGAAACCATTGGCGACCGCTTTGGTGCGCTGTCAACCGACATTCCGGCTCCGCAAGGCTTTGAGTTTACAATGAATTCGGTTAACCTGCTGTTGCCTTCGGCTTTTACCATTGCCATACTTTGTGCCATAGAGTCGTTGCTTTCGGCAACAGTCGCCGACGGTGTTACTGGCTCGCGGACTAATTCAAATACTGAGCTGATAGGTCAGGGAATTGCCAATATAGTGGTTCCGTTTTTCGGCGGCATTCCTGTTACGGGAGCAATAGCCCGTACAATGACTAATATAACGAACGGTGGCCGTACGCCGGTTGCCGGCATAGTGCATACGCTGGTGTTGCTGCTGATATTTCTATTTATGATGCCGTTGATAAATATGGTGCCGATGTCGTGTCTGGCAGCTGTGCTTATTGTGGTGGCATATAATATGAGCGGCTGGCGCACGGTGGTTGGCATAATGCACTCTCCAAAAAGCGATGTATCTGTTCTTGTGGTTACATTTTTGCTTACAGTTATATTCGACCTTACCATTGCTATTGAAATCGGGCTTTTGCTTGCCATCATATTGTTCCTGCGCCGTGTGATGGAAAATACGCAGATACGTGTTTATTCTGAGCAGCTTGACGCGGCAGAAGGGTCGGACACTACACTGCACGAGGTTCTAGACGTGGCGAAAGGTGTTGAAGTTTATGAAATAGACGGCCCGTTCTTTTTCGGTGTTGCCACTAAATTCGATGAAATCATGCGTTCCTCTATGAGTGAGAAACCAGTTGTACGTATTATCCGTATGCGCCGCGTGCCTTTTATAGATGCTACAGGTGTGCACAACCTGGAGCTGCTGGTTCGTTCGTCGCAGAAACTTGGTATACACGTAGTGCTTTCCGGCGTTAGTGAGCAGGTGCATAACGTGCTGTCAAAAGCAGGTATTGAGGATCTTGTCGGTGCCGACCATGTTTGCGACCACATAACGCGTGCCGTTATAATGGCAAACCGTATTGCCGAATCGAGTGCCCGGCACAACACGCTGTAGTTTTGTGAGGCCGGTTTTATTGGTTATGTAATGTTAAATAGAAATAACAAATGCCCGGTTTGTCAAAAACTACGCAAAAGATACGGTTGTTAAATAATTTATTGCTAATTTTGTAGCTTGAATTCACTACGGAATTCTGCACTAATATGTTGAGCATACGTAAATACTTGTATATTATAGGCTTGCTGGTAGTCCTACTCCCGGTAGCGTCGTGTGGTGAATATCAGCGCATGCTGAAAAGTACAGACTATGATGCCAAACTGGATTTTGCCCGCCGGGCTTTTGAAAACAAAAAATATGCACAGGCGGCAACGGTTTTAACCGATATTGTAACAATGTTTAAAGGCACGTCAAAGGCAGAAGAATCGCTGTATCTGCTTGCGCTTAGCCATTACGAAAACAAGGATTACGAGAATTCGGGGGCATATTTCCGCACGTATTACATGCGCTATCCCAAAGGCACGTATGCTGAAATGGCTCGTTTTTATACCGGTTATGGCTACTATCTGGATTCTCCGGAGCCGCAGCTTGACCAAAGTACGACAATAAAGGCTATTGAGGAACTGCAGGCTTTCCTTGACTATTTCCCGAAAAGCGACAAGGTGCCACAGGCACAGAATGCCATATTCGAGCTTCAAGACAAGCTGACGCTTAAAGAACTTCAAAATGCCCAGCTTTACTATAACCTTGGCCCGTATATGGGCAATAATTATGCTTCGTCTATAGTGGTGGCAAAGAATGCCATAAAGAATTATCCATATTCAAAGTACAAGGAAGATCTTGAAATGCTAATACTCAAATCGCGCTATCAGGAAGCGGCACAGAGTGTTGAAGAAAAGAAAGCCGACCGTTTCCGTGATGTTATCGACGAGTATTATTCGTTTATCAATAACTGGCCGGAAAGCCCTAACCGGAAGGAAGCCGACAATATTCTTCGCATTGCACAAAAATATGTAAAAGAATAAACTTTGTATATCTCTAAATAAAGCAACTAAATAAACTCTATAACGATAATGGACTACAAGAAATCCAACGCACCGCTTAACACAACCACTCGTGACCTTATTAAAATGTCGGAGGACACTGGCAATATCTACGAAACGGTTTGCATAATAGCCAAACGTGCCAATCAGATTTCCGGTGAAATGAAGCATGATTTGGAGAAAAAACTTCAGGAATTTGCCTCACTCAACGATAACCTTGAGGAAATATCTGAAAACCGCGAGCAAATAGAGATATCGCGCTATTATGAAAAGTTGCCGAAGCCAACACTTATAGCCACACAGGAGTACATTGAAGGTAAAATTCATTTCCGTAATCCGGCAAAGGATAAGAACCTTGACTAGGAAATCTGGATATCCTACGGTTATGCAGGAGCTAGGTTATATATTTTACGATTTAAGCGGACGGGACAGCCGGAATGGTTTTCCGTCCGCTTTTGTTTTAACCTGTAGATAATAGGACTATGCGCATACCTTGTGTTTTGTCTTACTGTAGCTATGGTTATCCTGTTAGGCATGTTTCCGAATATGAGGCCTGGCTATTTTGTCTATAAAAAATGATTTTGTCATTTGGAAAAATAGTGTTAACTTTGCACTTCGAAAAGCGGCGGTAATGTGGCCGTATTTTCGATATTATATATTTCAATTACTAACCAATTAACTATCTTAAGAATGCATTTAAATTCTGAAGAAAAAGTAAACATCTTTGAGAAATACGGTAAGGGCAAGACTGATACTGGCTCACCTGAAGCTCAGATAGCATTATTCTCAGTCCGTATTGCTCATTTGACTGAGCATCTCAAGTCAAATCACAAAGATTATACTACAGCGCGTGCTCTTAAGGCATTGGTAGGTAAGCGCCGTCGTCTTCTTGACTATCTTATCAAGAAAGACATTATGCGTTACCGTGCCATAATAGCCCAGAAAGAGCTAGGTATCCGCAAGTAAACCATCTTTACTTAAGGACAACGAACAAGGGGGGGCAGTATCCAATAT
>SSTG01000112.1 GCA_004801635.1 Muribaculum caecicola
CTACCATACCCTGTCGGGCAAGTTACCGTTCAACAATGCGATTCCCTAATCAGCAATAACCTTACCGGCTGCAACATTCTCCTTAAGAGAGAATCTATAATGATAGGACCTGAAAACCTATAACAATGCTGCTATTTCCAAACGCAAAAATAAATATAGGCCTGGAAATTACAAAAAAACGTAATGACGGCTATCATGATATCGACACTATATTCTATCCTGTCGACTGGCACGACATACTGGAAATTGTACCTTCCGAAAGCAATGCCACAAAACTCACCGTAACAGGAAACCGCGTCGACTGTCCCCCGGAAAAAAACTTAGTGACAAAAGCCTGGCACGTTCTTAATTCACATGTCCCGATACCGACTGTCAACATATACCTCCACAAAATAATTCCTGACGGAGCCGGACTTGGCGGCGGAAGTTCCGATGCCGCATTCACACTACGCGGACTAAACGAAATGTTCCAGTTGGGACTCGATCAGGCTACGCTGGCAGCCTATGCCGCTGAAATAGGTGCAGACTGTCCGTTTTTCATTTACAACAAACCTATGCGAGCCACCGGTATAGGCAACATATTCACCCCCCTGCCCATAACACTGAAACAATACACAGTACTCATTGTAAAGCCAGATGTATCTGTTTCAACAAAACAAGCCTATCAGGGCGTGACACCTTCGGCTCCTATAACATCGTTACCTGAAGCAGTAATCTCGTTGCCGCCAATACAATGGCAAAATACAATTGTAAATAAATTCGAAGAAAGTGTATTTCCGCAATTTCCGGAAATTAAGAAACTAAAACAAGAAATTTACAATGCCGGCGCATGTTATTGTGCCATGAGCGGTTCAGGTGCATCGGTCTACGGCATATTTCATAAAGACAATGCTGACAGAATGTCAGCATTACTTACACAGTTGCCCAAAAACTATATCAGCCACGTGTCAGTATTGCAGTGGTAACATACAAAAATGAACGATATTAAGTAATGCTTGTTATGAATAATAACTAACGAGGCGTAAAAGCAAATTAGGCATTGTTTTTGTAAGTCTCCAAACAGTATTACCAGATAATTAAAACCATTATGGAAAATAAATATCAGAACAAGCATAACGAAGATGCAGAAAAAACAAACTTGGAACAACAGTCAGATATAGAGGTAAACGATGTCATTGCCGACAATGACAACTGCCCTTCTACACCCGACGAAGCCATAGAAGAAGAAATAGACCTGCAATCAAAACTTGAGCAGACAACGGCCGAACTTGAAAAAGAGAAAAAAGAATACCTCTTCCTGATGGCCGAATTCGACAACTTCCGCAAACGCACTATAAAGGAAAAAAGCGAACTCATTAAAAACGGTGGCGAAAACGCCCTGCGCGGACTGTTACCTATAATTGACGACTTCGAACGCTCGCTTCAGGCAATAAACGAAAGTTCCGACCCTTCATCTATAAAAGAAGGCGTTGAACTCATCTACAACAAATTCATAAAATACCTGCAACAAAACGGTGTCCAGGTCATAAACACAGAAGCTGGAACAGATTTTGATGCCGACATGCACGAAGCCGTAACAATGTTCCCGGCTCCCGATACCAGCCAAAAAGGGAAAATTATTGATACCGTTCAAAAGGGATACATGCTGCATGACAAAGTTATACGTCATGCCAAAGTAGTTGTTGGCCAATAATTCCGGTTTTGAAAAATATTGCAATAAACAATGGACAATAAACGAGATTACTACGAAGTGCTCGGTGTAGCCAAAACCGCCACTAAGGATGAACTAAAAAAGGCATACCGGAAACTTGCGCTAAAATATCACCCCGACAAAAATCCCGGTGACAAGGTTGCCGAAGAAAAATTCAAAGAAGCAGCCGAAGCCTACGACGTGCTTTCTGACGACAACAAACGCGCCAAATACGACCAATGGGGTCCGTCAATGGGCCCGTCCGGATTCGGAGGAGCCGGTGGCGGAGGATTCCATGCCAGAGGTATGTCTATGGAAGACATATTCTCACATTTCGGCGATATTTTTGGCGGAGGCTCATACGGCGGCTTTGGCGGATTCGGTTCAGCGGCAGGCGGCAGAAGGCGCAGACAACAAAAAGGCACAGACCTGCGCATAAAAGTAAAACTTACACTTAAAGAAATTTCCGAAGGCGTAAGCAAAAAACTCAAGCTGCCGCGCTACGTCCAGTGCCAGCACTGCAACGGAACCGGGGCAAAAGACGGAACAGCGTTCAACACCTGCCCCACCTGCCACGGGTCTGGTGTAATATCGCAGGTTCAGCAAACAATACTCGGCCCTATGGAAAGTACGGCCACATGTCCCACTTGCCACGGCGAAGGAAAAACAATTTCAGAAAAATGTACATTCTGTAACGGCGAAGGCATTGTTCGACAGGAAGAAGTTGTTGAATTCACCATACCGGCCGGTGTTCAGGACGGCATGACGCTGTCGATCAAAGGAAAAGGCAATGCCGCCCGTCATGGTGGAATAAACGGCGACCTGCTTATCGTTATTGAGGAAATACCCGACCCCGAACTGATTCGCGACGGAAACGACATTATATACAACCTGATGCTCGACATTCCTACTGCCACTTTGGGCGGCTCTGTCGACATACCGACAATAACCGGCAAAGCCCGTGTAAAAATACCTGCAGGAACACAGCCAGGAAAAGTACTGCGCCTTCGTGGAAAAGGACTGCCCAACACAGAAGGCTACGGCAACGGCGACGAGCTTGTAAACATAATGGTATACATTCCCGAACAACTCAACGAAACAGAACGCAAAGCCATAGAACAGCTTCGCGACCAACCCAACGTAAAAGCTGACGAATCAATAAAAAAACGAATTTTCAGCCGATTACGTCATATTTTTGAGTAACCGTAAAACCAGACTTAACATCATAAAGCCGGCACACATCTTACATCTAAGTATCATATGTGTGCCGGCTTGTTTCTAAATTAAACGAACACAATGATTTCAGACGAAACAATCACAGATTTCACGCAATTTACACAACCGTCATTAGGACTAACCGACCAACAGGTTATAGAAAGCCGTAAAAAATACGGAACAAATATACTTACCCCTCCTGAAAAAGAGCCGCTCTGGCACCAGTTAATAAAAAAATTCAACGACCCGCTAATTATAATACTGCTAATTGCCGGAATACTTTCTGTTGGAATATCACTCTACGA
This sequence comes from Muribaculum caecicola, assembly GCA_004801635.1. GTDB lineage: Bacteria > Bacteroidota > Bacteroidia > Bacteroidales > Muribaculaceae > Muribaculum > Muribaculum caecicola. The sequence continues at coordinate 3,211 of SSTG01000112.1, forward strand.
ATTTTATGGATTGGCTAAAAGCGCAAGTGTGTTTTTCGAGCCTGCCGGAATATTCATAGCCATAATACTCGCAACAGGACTGGCATTTATATTCGAGCTCAAGGCCGACAAAGAATTTGCAATACTCAATCAGGTTCGTGACGACGATGCAGTATCCGTAATCCGTAACGGCAAGCCCCTATCGATACCCAAAAAAGATGTAGTTGTAGGCGATATAATATTAATATCGCAGGGCGAAGAAATTCCTGCCGACGCAATATTGCTGGAATCCGTTTCTATGAGTGTTGACGAATCCACATTAACCGGCGAACCTCTTGCACACAAGTCGGCCGACCAGAATCTTGCCGACACCGAGGCCACATTTCCCACAAACCACGTAATGCGCGGCACAAAAGTTATGGAAGGCCACGGCACCGCCCATGTTATAGCCGTAGGCGACAACACAGAAAACGGCCACGTATATCAGGCAGCTCAAATAGACAACACCGTAAAGACTCCGCTCAACATACAGCTCGACAGCCTTGGCCGACTGATATCGAATGCCAGCTATACCATAGCCGGACTTATAATAGTGGCAAAACTGCTGTTCTACTTCAACTGGCAACCATTGTCTTGGACAATAGCCCTCCCCGTAGCCCTGCTCTTTTACTTAATAATTTTTAAGTTTCCAAAATACAAGCCACAAAAGAGCATAACCCTAGCAGTAATACTATCCGTTGTATTCATATCCATGGTAATGATTGTATTTGAATACTCCGGTAATAATGGCAATATTTCCGAACTGCTGGCATATACATTACAGACAATAATGATATCAGTAACGCTGATTGTTGTAGCCGTGCCCGAAGGTCTCCCAATGGCAATTACGCTAAGCCTTGCCTACAGCATGCGCCGAATGCTGAAAACAAACAACCTTGTACGTAAAATGCACGCATGCGAAACAATGGGAGCCGCAACTGTAATATGCACAGACAAAACCGGTACGCTTACTCAAAACAGAATGAGCGTCAGCGACTCATACTTTCCAGAACAACCAGACTCCAGGCTAAGCCCAAACGCAACGTTACACGCCCTTGCCATAGCAGTCAACACCACGGCCCGAATAAGCGACAACGGCTCGTCACGCCCCGACATACTTGGCAACCCAACAGAGGGTGCACTTCTATTATGGATAAAAGCCATGGGATTTGACCCTGACAAACTCAAAAAAAACGTTGCCATAATTGGTGAAATACCATTTACAACAGAAAAAAAATACATGGCAACCGTCATTGCCAACAAAGATGGCGAAAAATACCTGTTTGTAAAAGGCGCACCGGAAATACTTCTTTCAATATGCAGTCATACAGCACCTCAGCTATCAGTAAATGAAATACACAACAGGCTCAAAAAATGGCAAAGCCAGTCTATGCGCACACTGGGGTTCGCCTACAAAAAACTGTCTGAAAGCGAAAATGCCATATCGGGCAACCTTATTTCTGCCACTGATATAACATTCTGCGGCATTGTTGCCATAGCCGACCCGATAAGGCACGAAGTTCCTGCAGCCATAGCCGAATGCCGCCAGGCCGGAGTAGATGTAAAGATTGTAACCGGCGATACTCCTGGCACAGCAATAGAAATTGCACGGCAAATAGGCCTCTGGACAGAAAACGACAACGAAACGAACATAATTACCGGACCTGAATTCGGGAGCCTGACCGACAGCCAGATAGACAACATTGCAATGAAAATAAAAATCATTGCACGCGCCAGGCCATTAGACAAAAAACGCCTCGTCGAATCACTCCAGCGGCTAGGCCAGGTGGTAGCTGTAACCGGCGACGGTACAAACGACGCACCAGCACTCAAGGCAGCCCATGTAGGCCTGTCAATGGGCGACGGCACTTCAGTGGCAAAAGAAGCCTCCGACATCACAATAGTCGACAACTCTTTCTCGTCAATAGGCCGTGCCGTAATGTGGGGACGGTCATTATATCAAAACATCCAGCGTTTCATCCTGTTCCAGATAACGGTAAACATTGCAGCATGCCTAATAGTGCTTGCCGGAGCTTTTATTGGTTATGAATCACCACTAACAGTTACACAAATGCTATGGGTAAACCTTATCATGGACACATTTGCCGCCATGGCACTCGCTTCGCTTCCCCCGTCAAAAAAAGTGATGGAAAACAAACCAAGGCACCGTTCAAGCTTTATTATAACACGGCCTATGTGGAATATCATAATACCTACCGGACTGATAATGTTCGGAATTCTATTCGGAATGGTATATATTTTTGAGAATACACACATAAATTCAATTACCGACATATTCAATATAAAAGCTTGGAATACAGGAACACTTTCGCCCTATGAGTTAAGCCTTATTTTCACAACATTTGTTTTAATGCAGTTCTGGAACATGTTTAATGCACGCGCATTTGCCACCGGTCGCAGTGCCTTCCACTTGCATAAATGCGGTGAATTCCTGATGATAGCCACCCTAATATTCATAGGACAGATATTTATTGTGCAGATAGGCGGCGAATTTTTCAACGTCACCCCGTTGTCGGTAAGCGACTGGCTCATTATAACATTCGGCACATCGCCCATACTGCTAGTAGGCGAAGTTCTGCGTCTGGCATCACGCATCACATCTTCACCACAAGCACGCTAAATAATCTAGATTAACGTGATGTCCGATATAAGAATTCACGTTAGATTAAATTGTTTTTTAAGGCTATAAAACCTACAACAATTTTTCGTCATATACAATACCCAGCAAAACGAAACCGAACTGCACTCCATAAGTTAGACACAAAACTTTTGGAGTGCAGTTCACATATCGCATCACTCTTAGGCATCTACGCTGCCTAAGACATCAACATCGCCGAGCAGCAATCCGTCACGGCAAGAATACCGACAACTGGTCAAGCGTAAGTCCACGCCTACGGGCATAGTCTTTCCGTTGGTCAACACCTATGGTCCCCACGCTGAAATAACGGCTGTCGGGATTAGGAAGTATCAATCCGGTAGTAGAAGCCGTAGGATAAAGCGACCCATGCTCTGAAACATCGATACCAAATTCCTCATAATCAAGAATCCGGTCAAGAACATGAACAATGCCCTGGTCAGGCATAGACGGGTACCCTATTGCCGGCCTGATGCCAGGAACCAATGCTGCAATATCGTCGGCATATCCCCACAATGTAGTTGCCACATACCGGTGGGTCCATTCCGTTGCTGCCTCTGCCAGCCTGTGGGCCACAGTCTGGCACAACAACGCCCTATATTCGTCGCCACCCTCCCTGTGCTTAACCGCCATATCTTCAAGCTTTCGTCCGGCTGTAACAACAAATACGCCCAAATAATTTCCAATATAGTCTGAAAGAGCCAGAGTGTTGCCCCCATTGTCAGCAGTCTGCCGCCTGAGCACAGGTATGACAACCGGACATGGCGACATTACATGTATATCCTCATCGGAAACATCCACCTTAAAAATTCCTACCCGCGCCCTAAGCCCGTCAGCAGGTTTAGTCCGCGCCATATAATCAAGCAAACGGTTGGCATCCTTTATAAGCTGCATGGCCTGTGTTGCCTGCGGCATCTTTTCTGTAGGCACAGCCGCCAGCCACTGTGCCTGACAATGACCACAGCCTTTTACATTGCCTATCGCTCCCATCGAGGCCTCTATACCCCATGCCGCTACAAAAGCTTTCCAATTAACAAGCCCGCGGACTTCGTCCAGAGGAATATCAAAAGTAAACACGCCTTCCGACAGAGGTGCTGCCGGCTCCTTATACGGAACAATCGCAGCCTTCTCGCGAGCTTCCTGAAGTGTATACAAACGTCCTTCTCCAACAAACGACTGCCGCAAGGCTTCCTGTTCGTCTTTTATCCGTTTAGTTTCTGCATGGCATAATTTGTCATCACCAAGTTTCTGAACTACCGACGGAAGCGCGGCAGCATCCCTGGTATGCACAACAAGGCCGTCATAACAAGGAGCTATCTTCACCGCCGTATGCAGTGCCGAAGTGGTGGCACCGCCAACCAGCAAGGGAATCTTCAAACCGCGCTGCTGCATCATACGGGCCACATTGCACATTTCCTCAAGCGACGGCGTTATCAGTCCGCTAAGGGCCACAAAGTCGGCATTACATCCAACCGCTTTATTTACAATATCTTCGGCAGCAACCATCACGCCCAAGTCCATAACTTCTATACCGTTACAGTTCATGACAACGGCAACTATATTCTTACCTATGTCATGCACGTCGCCCTTCACTGTGGCAAGAACCATACGGCGTGCCGCATGACCGGAAACCATCTTCTTTTTCTCCTCATTAATATATGGAGTAAGCCAGTCTACGGCCGCACGCATCGCACGGGCACTCTTTACCACCTGCGGCAAAAACATCTTTCCCTCGCCAAACAGCTCGCCTACACGGGTCATACCCGACATCAGTGGGCCGTCAATAACCGCCATAGGCGAACCACACCTTGCCAGTACATCGGCAAGCAGCGGTACAACACCGTCAACAGCACCCTTTATTATTGCATTTTCAATCAGCTGTTCCGGCATCAGCCTGGCACCAGCCGTAAC
>SSTG01000113.1 GCA_004801635.1 Muribaculum caecicola
TTGCATCCGAAAACGAGAACAAAACGGCTCCTTAGCTCAACTGAATAGAGCATCTGACTACGGATCAGAAGGTTACAGGTTTGAATCCTGTAGGAGTCACAAATAATCCAAGACAATAGACTTAAACCTAGTCTTAACGCACAAATTACTATACGCCTAAAGAATCGGGAGAGGCATCATCGTGATTGATGGTGCCTCTTTCTTTTTGATGTAATTTCTCAAAATGGCTATCAGGTCCTCTTTTCAAAACATGTTTTGAAAAGAGGACCTGATAGGTTGTGACAGCTTTAGATGCTTTGTTCGGTTATGTCAAAGCCTGCATTGCGTACGGCATTGATAACATTCTCGGAATTATGTTCGCCATTTACAACAGCTTTCCCCGACGAAAGATTTACCTCGACTTGTTTAACGCCGTCTACCTCGCTGATGGCTTTGGTTACAGCTGCTTGACAATGGGTGCAGTTCATGCCCCTTACTGTGTATGTTTTTGTCATGTTATTTGTTTTTATTTTTTTGTGGGTATATCGTTTTATGAATGTAAACAGCAACAGGGCGGAAAGTATGACCGAGCAGATTGTACTGAACAGGCTGAATGTGTGGTGATGCATTCCGTGTGAATGAATTGTGCTTATGTCAAACCATTCAGACGGGAGCAAATAGTCTATTGCCAGACCGAATGCTATTGCGCCTATTATTATTGATGCCAGATATATTATGGCCGGCTTGCGGCCTAATTCGCGTGATATTAGCGTGAATGATGCAAAATTGGCTGCCGGACCGGCCATCAGGAGCACCAGGGCTGTTCCGGGCGAAAGACCTTTCATTATCAAAGACAAGGCAATAGGAATGGAGCCTGTTGCGCAGACATACATTGGGATTGCGATTATCAGAACTGCAATCATTGAAAATATAGGTTTGCTTCCTACTACTGAAAAGAAATCGGCCGGAACATACACGGTGATAAGTGCTGCAATAATCAGTCCTCCGGTAAGCCATCCGCCAATACTGCCTACAAGATCTATGTATCCGTATTTTAGAGCGTCAATACATTTTTGCCAAAAACCGGCTGGCGATTTGCCAACGTCTGTTTTACATGCGTTCTGTTCGGTTTGATTTATATTTTTATTTTCAACATGGCCAACTGCCATGCCTCCGAAAAATGATGTTGCAAGGGCGGCTATCGGGCGAATTATTGCAAATGCCGGACCAAGAAGCGACCATGTTGCCGCAATGCTGTCAACACCTGTTTGTGGTGTTGATATAAGGAATGATGTTGATGCGGCACGTGATGCACCATTGCGCCGCATGGCGATTGCAGTTGGCAGTACGCCGCATGAGCACAATGGCAGCGGTATGCCTATCAATGCCGATTTAGCTACAGATTTACATCCGGTTCCAGACAAATGCCGTGCTAATGTGTTTTGTGGTATAAATGCATGCATTAAACCGGCTATAAGGAAGCCCAACAATATATACGGCGACATTTCGTTGAGCATGAATAATAATGAGTTTATCAATTCCATATAAAATAAATTTATTGCAAATATAGTTATTGATTCATGCAACCTGATTGCAAATTTAACAATATGCCCTTTAACCTGCATTTTTTTCCTACCGTCCTTAGTCAAATTACAGAATGCGTTTGCCGTGGATGTAGTTGTCTGTTATATTGCATTGATGGTAAATATTCGTTAGCTTTGTGTTTTAAAATAAATATTGTATGGATAATGATACCGTAGTCTCTATTTTGGAAAAAAACGGAATAAAACCGACTTCCAACAGAATATTGGTGCTTAAGGCATTATTGGACAGCAGAAAGCCGTTAAGCCTTAAGGATCTTGAGGCCGACCTGGTTACTATGGAGAAGTCGAGCGTGTTCCGTGTTTTGGCATTGCTTGCCGAGCAACATGTACTGCATACTATTGAGGATGGCAGCGGTGTGACGCGGTATGAAATTTGTAATGCAAATGAAGATTGTTGCCTTGAAGAAGAAATCCATGCTCATTTTTATTGCGAAGTGTGTCATGAAGTGTTTTGCTTTGATTCGATTCATTTGCCCAAAGTTGACTTTCCCGACGGTTTTTCTGTTCGCTCAATGAACTATATGTTTAAGGGTGTTTGTCCCAAATGTAATTCGAAACAATAATTTGTTTATGCAAAATAATGATTTACCAGCGTATGATAAACTTCGGTTAGGCGCAAATTGCGGTTGTTTAAACGGTAGTTTTGTAGCAATAGATTTTGAAACAGCCAACGGGATCCGTTCAAGTGTCTGTGCTGTCGGTATAGTGGTTGTTAGAAACCGGAAGATTGTAGACAGCTTTTATAGCCTTATCCGGCCTGTCCCGAATTATTATAGTTATTGGACTACGGAAATTCATGGACTAACAAAAGAAGATACAGACCATGCTCCTACATTTCCAGAGGTGTGGCGTGAAATTGAATGCCGTATTGCAGGGTTGGCGTTGGTTGCCCATAACAAAACATTCGACGAAGGCTGCCTGAAAGCAGCCTTTGCCGAATATGATATGGAGTATCCCGGATATGAGTTTTATTGTACGCTTCGGGCCTCGCGTCGTCAACTGGGAAAAAGCTTACCTAGCCATAAACTTAATATTGTTGCTGCAGTTTGCGGTTATAATCTTGAAAACCATCATAATGCTTTGGCCGATGCGGAGGCATGTGCTGCCATTGCCCTGAAACTTTTGTGAACAACGTTTTTATCGTTATAAATTTTTTATTTTTTCGATAAGGCGTAAGGCATGTGATTCGCATGCTTCATTTGCGGCATTCACCATGCCATAAGAACACACATATCCATTCCATTTCAGACCGCAGTATACGGGAGTTGCTACTATTGGGGGTATCAGTTCGTCCATGGTGTAACCTTCTATCCCGGTTCTGCTATATGCTGCTTCTGGAGCTCCTGTAGTGAATGATGCAATAAAGTGCTTTTCTTTTAATTTGCTTCCTGACGGGCCATAGGCAAAACCATATGTCAGAACATCTTCCATGTATTTGTGCATAATGGATGGTGCCCCGAACCATTGTATTGGGAATTGGAATACAACAACATCGGCATCCAAAAGTTTTTGCTGCTCGGCTTCTATATTTATATTGCCGTCAGGGTAAAGGGTTTTGATATTACTGAACACAATTTTGTTGTCAAGCCCGGAAATTGCTTTAACAATACCTTTATTGGCTACGGAATGTTCCCATGATGGGTGTCCGATTACTATTAATATATTTTTCATAAGTTTGTAGGCTTTGTACAGTGTCATTAATGCTGTATTATAGTTATACTAAAGAACAATGTTTACCTACACAGGGTTCAACTCATTTTTTTGCTATTTTAAGTGCTCGGTGAAAAATTGTTGAAAGGCATTGAATGGTATTATGTCTTTTTGGTCGTACAGGTCGGTGTGGTTTGCCCCGGGTATTATCATAAGTATTTTGTTGTTTGCTTTGCCGGGGGTAATTGTCAGTTTTTTGTAAGCGTCGTTTCCAAAATATAATGAGTGGGCTTTTTCACCATGTACAATCATTACGGCATTTTCAATTTCATTGGCCCTGCTCATCAGTGGGAAATTCAGCCAAGGTATAGGAGATGTTGCATTGCGGCCTCCATTGGAATTGAGCGAGCGGGAGTGATAACCGCGTTCGGTTTTATAATAATTGTAGTATTCGCGAAGAAAATCAGGCGCGTTCTTTGGAAGCACCTCTGGCAGGCCGCCTGCTAATTTGGGTGTACCAGAGCGATAGTCCTCAGTGCGTTGGGCCGATAGTTCTGTACGAAATTTATTTCGCTTTTCAATGCTGTCGTCTGAATCGAAATATCCGTTTGATGTTACACGGCTCATGTCGTACATGGTGGAAGCAATAGTGGCCTTTATGCGTGGGTCGGCTGCTGCCGCGTTTATTGCCAGGCCGCCCCAACCGCATATACCGATAATTCCTACTTTTTCCGGGTCAACATCGTGATTTGTGACAAGATAATCTATTGCGGCGCAGAAATCTTCGGTATTTATGTCGGGCGATGTCATATAACGTGGTGAACCTCCGCTCTCTCCGGTGAACGAGGGGTCGAATGCTATAGTCAGAAAACCACGCTTAGCCATTTCCTGGGCATATAAGCCTGCTGCTTGTTCTTTAACGGCTCCGAAAGGGCCGCATATGGCTATGGCTGGCAAATGTGCTGTTGTGCCTTTGGGCTTATACATATCGGCAGCAAGAGTGATACCGTAACGGTTTATAAATGTGACCTTGTTGTGTTCAACCTTGTCGCTTTTGGGGAACGTTTTATCCCATTCTTTTGTCAGATTCAATGTATCCATGTGGTTTTGGTTTATTTTTTGTTCATGTATGGCTGTGTTTATTCCTGAAATGTCAGTGGCCAAGAATAGAAGAAATACGGTCAAAATATTCTTTGTCATATAATTTTATTGTTTTTTGAATGGCGAAGACACTTCCTCGTCGGTTGCTTCTATAAGAAAAAATACCGGGCGCAAACCGTCGTTACAACAACTTATTGCGGTGCCGGGCTTACGAATTCAGTCGTTGAACCAGAATTGTTTTGCCCCGTTGGCTAATGCAAATACATATTGGTGGATTGAACGCCATGCTCCATCGCACAGGCCTTCGGGCCGCGATGCTCCGGCATAGAATACATTACCTACATTCATACGGGTGCAAGGCGTTATCATGTCAACACCGTATTCTTTTGCCAGTTCACGGTTAAAATCTTTTCTGATTACTGTTATTTTTACTTTTTTCATATACTGACAGTTTGGCTTAATGGTATTTATACTAATTTTATATATGGCAAAATTATAATAAAAGCCCCACAGGCTGATTGCTATGGGGCTCAAAGTTGATTTCTTAAAAGCTCATAAATCTTTATACTTCTTTAACCGCAGTAGGTGGTATTCCGAAGTGCTTTTTGAATGCGGTGGAGAAATGCGACGGATTGCGGAAACCTACTTCGGCATATACTTCCACTACTTTTTTCTTGCCTTGTTGCATAAGCTCGTATGCTTTTTCAAGACGTTTCCTTATTAACCATTTTTCTGGGGTGAGATTGCTTATTTTTTTGAAATCACGCTTGAATGTGGCAAGGCTGCGACCGGTGTAATGTGCTATTTCCTCAATGCTAAGGTTGCTTGTATAGTTGTTTTCCATAAAGTCGAGTATGTCGATTTTCCAAGGCTCGTTAAAATCGAATATTATGGGGGCAAAACGCATATCGATTGACAAAAGCGCCATTAGTCCTTCTTGAAGTTTTAGTTCCATAAATTCGTCTTTGGGCTTTACTTCCGGATTTAAATATGGTTTCATTGAAGCAAACAGCGATTCTAGCTCTACGGTGTCGGGCAAAATAACCACGCTGTTACTTGTTTTTTCCGCACTGATTGTTTTTTTGTTATAGCCAAGCTTTATGTGCATTTCGCGAAGAAAATTGCGTGTGAACATAAGGAATATGCCGCAATAACGTTCTCCGTTATATGTTTTTTTATACATGGTTATGTGGTGGTCTCGTGGAATAAAAACACATTGACCTTTGCGAACTTTAATTTGTTCATTTCCGTTGTCGAGAATCATTTCTCCGGAGTACACGTAATTGAGTGCATATTCGCGTGAGCGGTGTATACAGCCACTAAAATCATCGTAGAAGAAACTATAGAAAATATTATTATAATTAAAAATAAGCTTTATCGGGTTTATTTCTTCCTTATTATTTATTGCCATATTCATTCAGCATATTTATGTTTGTTAGTGCAAAAATAGCCATATTAATTTGTAAAAATATTTCTGAAAGGCTCAAAAAATATTTCTGAGAGGTTCTGTACTGGTGTCTAATCCTGCTCCGTTTGTGGCTGTAATGTTGTGGAGTTTAATGATTCCTATTTTAGCTAAACATGAACAAATCATTATTCTAAATGTTTTAGATACAGAACTATTTTATTTGTTTTATATGGATAAACAACGACTTACAGCAGAAAACGGCCGGCCTGTTGCTGACAATCAGAACATCCAGACTGCCGGAGTACGCGGCCCGGTTTTGCTTCAGGATCCTTGGTATACTGAGAAAATTGCACACTTCGACAGAGAAGTAATTCCGGAAAGGCGAATGCATGCGAAAGGGTCGGGGGCATTCGGAACTTTCACCGTAACAAATGATATCACTGAATTTACACGCGCCTCTATTTTTTCCGAGGTAGGGAAAAAGACGGAATGTCTGGTGCGGTTTTCGACAGTGGCAGGAGAGCGTGGCGCTGCGGATGCAGAAAGAGATATTCGTGGATTTGCAATGAAGTTTTATACCGACGAAGGAAACTGGGACCTTGTAGGGAATAATACCCCTGTATTCTTTTTGCGTGACCCGTTGAAATTTCCAGACCTAAATCATGCAATTAAACGTGATCCGCGAACGGGTATGCGCAATCCTACAAGTAACTGGGATTTTTGGACTTTGCTTCCGGAAGCCTTGCACCAGGTAACCATCACTATGTCGCCAAGGGGAATTCCGGCATCATTTCGCAATATGCACGGTTTTGGAAGCCATACCTATAGTTTTTATAATAAAGACAATAAACGTATATGGGTTAAATTCCATTTGAGGACTTTGCAGGGCATTAAGAACCTTACAGATGCGGAGGCTGAGAAGGTAATAGCCAAAGATCGTGAATCTAACCAGAGGGATTTATTTGAAGCTATTGAGCGTGGCGACTATCCGCGTTGGCTGATGCAGGTGCAGCTTATGACCGAAGAAGAAGCAAAAAAATATCACATTAATCCGTTTGATTTAACCAAAGTGTGGTATCATAAGGATTTTCCACTTCGCGATGTTGGTATTCTTGAGCTAAATCGTAATCCTGAGAATTTTTTTACAGATATTGAACAGGCAGCGTTTAACCCTATGAATATTGTTGAGGGAATAGGCTTTTCTCAAGATAAAATGCTTCAGGGCCGATTGTTCTCATACGGTGACGCACAGCGTTATAGGTTGGGTGTTAACCATAATCTTATTCCAGTAAACAGGCCAAAGTGTCCGTCTAATTTTTATCACCGTGATGGGCAGATGCGTACAGACGATAATTATGGTCGTAAATTGTCTTATGAACCAAACAGTTTTGGAGAATGGCAGGATTCGCCTGATCTGAAAGAACCACCGCTTGAATTGCACGGTGATGCTTATAATTATGATGAACGGGAGTATGATGACGACTATTATACCCAGCCTGGTAAACTATGGCGTCTTATGCCTTCTGACGAACAGCTTCAGACGTGTGAAAATACGGCAAGGGCAATGGAAGGTGTGCCATTATTTATCAAACAAAGGCACGTAAGGGCCTGTTATAATGCAGATCCCGGCTACGGTTCAATGCTGTCAGATGCTCTCGGAATAAATTTGAAGGAAGCTCTTGTGGCGGAAGACCCGGCTCACCCAAAATGGGATAAGCGGAAAATTTCTTCTAAAAAATAAACAATGATTCGGTAAAAATTACAGAAGTAGTTGAAACTTAAGTTAATATAACGAATTATCAAATACAAATGAATCGCCAAAGCGTTCATTATAAAAAACTTAGCGTATGAACGTATTGGCGATTCTCAAAGACTTCACCTTTCGGTGTAAGTCGGTATTTGAAAATACTACAACCAAAATGAGCAAAAGGTTCCTCAACTGGCTGATTTTAACAATACGCACTGTAGCGTTGATTCCGGGCAAAGTCAATTTTACCCGGCTGTCGCGCTATGGCGGTCGTACTGCCAAGACCTTTGCCTCCA
>SSTG01000114.1 GCA_004801635.1 Muribaculum caecicola
GTTTATATGAAGCAGGTTTCCATAAAGTAGGTGCTCGTCGTCAAGGTCGCGTACGGCGGCAAGTTTGCTTCCCATTGCATCCAGGTCCTTTACGTGGGGTTCGTCCTTTATACAATATCCGGCCAGACGTGGCGAATTTTTTGCGAAGCCTACAACATTCTTGCGGTCGGACGGGGAGTCAAGGCCGGCGCGGAGCATAATTTTCAGGTCTAGTCCTTCAAACAGGTCTATAGGCTCGTCGGTGTTTATTGTTTGTCCGGGGAAAAGGGCGGCGCGGTCAACTCCGGAATAAGCGCATCCCTCGGTTATGTTGAAACCGGCTTCGGCAAGGTCTTTATATTTTTTCTGCATAAGAAGTTCCCATGCACGTGGCCCGGTTACGCCTTCAAATTCGTCAACAGTTTCAAAACTTACCGATGTGAAAGCATAGATCGGGAACTTGCCTGGTACAGGGTTTTTGTACTTTGGCAACGCTGCTGTGTTAAAGTAGCGTGAAGTGTGGGTGGCTTGTGAAACTGACGTATTGAAGTTTTCAGCTTCAACCAGGTTGTCTTTTCCGGGAACAAGGTTCTGTTCAACCGGCGGATAAACGTCCTGTTCAAAGCGGATGTTTTTAAGACTCATGTTCGACGGGCACTGCAAGTCCATGAATGCCATGGTGATGTACTGTTTGGGCACGCCTAGTTTTGTGAGTCCGCCGCGAGCAGCCTTGATGTTTATGCGTACAGTGCGCCATTGTTCAGAGGCTGGCATTTTGATAATGTAGCTGGATTTACGCGGACTGCCTGTGGCGTTTGAGCCGCTGTTGTATACAACCATCTGGAAGTTTCCTACCGGGGTGTCCGACTTATAGTCGAAAGCCAGCACGGTTAGGTCGGCATCTAGTTTTTCTGTCAGTGGTTTGCACTGTACGGTTGGACGTACTTTGTCGAAGTCGTTTTTGCCTCCGGTCAGATTCCAGCATTTGGCATTGTCATCCCATGTCTGGGCCGAAAAGCCGGTGCCTTCTGGCAGGTTGTCTTCTAGTCCAAGCGAATACGGTGTTGCTGCATATGCCGCAATGGCTGCAAATATGGCAAAACCGGAAAGAATTGAACGAATTTTCATTAGTGAATTAGTTTATAGATTGTTATTGTCAGATTGTATTTATAGTTTTATTTTCTGGGTTTTGTTTCCCTGACGGCGCAGGTACAGGCCCGGTGATGCCGTTTCCGGGTTCACGCGTATTCCCTGCAGGTTATACCATTCAACGGGTGCATTGTCTGTTTCGGCTTCAATGTCTGTTATACCCGATGTTTTAGGTTTGGTGATGTGTATGGCGTCGAAATGCCACGGATAGCAGAGCGATTTAACGCGCAGGGTATGTTCGCCGGGTGTCAGGCGCACGTTGGTGTAGTCGGGCGTTGTATTAACGGTTGGTTCAAATGAATTATTGCCTCCGGCTTTTGGCCAGAAATAAAGTATCTCAGATGCTTTTCCGTCGGGGGTCTGTGTAGGTATCCATTGCGACTTGTCGGCCAGGATACGGTTGAATTCCGTACCGTCTTCGCTGAATACTTCCGGTACGGCCGGACGCAGGGGCTGGTTTGCCGGAATCAGTGGTTCGTTGTCAAGTTCGAGTACCATTGAGGCTGCATATTCTTTAGGCCAGTTTAACATGTTGTTGTTTTCAATCATGTATTTGCTGCCGGGTTCAACGCCTGTTGACGCAACAAGTCCGTACTGGCTCCAGGGCACGCTGTGGCTTATTGATATGTCCATGTCCATTTCCGTGTCGACAAAGAAGGAATAGTTGTACCAGCATCCCCAGTTTTCAACAGCCTGGTCAAACGATATCGCGCCCGAGGTTGAGTCTGAATATTTGCTGATGTTGAATTCTTGCCATTGGGGGTCGCCCATATTTGCCAGATAGTATCCGTTCGATGCCGCGTCGTGCGAGCGCAGGTCTGTTCCGGGAATATTGTTGCGGTAGGCTGTGTTGCCCTGTCCTGGTGCTGGCTCTGGTTTTTCTATCGCGTCGTCGCGCAGGTAGTAGGCTATATGTTCGGGCAGGTTGTCGTTCACCTGGTAAATTATGTATTCGCCGGTTTTAAGGGTGTAGTTGTGGGTGCCGGCGGCAAGGTCGGTTATTGTTCCGTCGGTGAGCACCCGGTGCATGTTGGCGGTGGTGGTTATTGTAAGGCCCTGTGCATTGTTAACATCGGGGTTTACAACCATCAGGTAAAGACTTTTTCCGTTGCGGAGCGTTGTCACGCACATGCCGGAGCCGTCGGTGGTAACTGATGCAACTCCTTCGGGAAGCATGTCGTCAGTGAGTCGGCGGCAGCCGCTTGGTGTAACGGGGTTTGTGTGTCCCGACATTGTAAGCTCGCTGCCTAGAAATACAAATTTCTGGGCCTGTACCTCGCGGTTTATTGCCTGGGCCATGTACCATGTGTCGGTGCGTTCGCCGTTTTCATCGGTACATGCGTTCTGGTAGTTATATTCCCAGCTGTGTTCCCATGCATACATATAGTATTGCAGGCACTGCGAGCCGTATGCAAGGCCTGTGAATGCGCACACCGACATATATTCGCGTGTCGGCTTGGGCTGTTCGTCTATCTGGCTGGCATGGCTCGACTGGCACGATTGTACAAATGTCCACATCGGCACTTTGTAATGGCGGGCCTTGTCGGCTATTATTTCAAGGTTTTCAAACCAGTCGGGATTGAGAAATATGTAGTCTTCTACTTTGTGATGGCGCACGGGGTACATGTCGTACGATATGAAGTTTGGACCAACCGTGCACATGTAAAGGTCAATTAGGTTCTGGTAGTCTTTTGCTCCGAGTTCTACGGCACTGCTGCTCAACGGGTGCATGTTGCCGTAGTATATTTTGTTTGTGCCGTCTGTGTTACGGGCATGGTCGAACCAGCCGGCCATTTCCGGAAGGTCTTTAACGTGCGGTTCGTCTCGGATATGATAGCCTGCCAGGCGTGGTGAGTCTTTTATAGCCAGGATTTCCGACGGGTTGTCGCGCAGGCCGGCTTTTGCAAGCAGTTTTAGTCCTGTGCCTTCAAACAGGTCAACGTATACGCCGTTAACTTCGCGGTCAGGGAAAAGGCATGCACGTGCAACACCGGTCCATGCCGAGCCTAGGGTCATGTTGAAACCGCATTCCCAAAGGTCCTGAAATTCTTTTTTCAGTCCCAGCGGTCCGCGTTGGTTGTTGAAGTCGGGTCCGCCCCATGCGTATATGGGAAACAGGTCGCCGGTAGGGTTGACGTATGGAGCGTGGTGCGGAACTTCGAACTGGCGGGCAGAGTAACCTGTGCCGTAGTTGAAGTTTTCTGCTTCGATTATGTTTTCTGCTTCCGGGTTAAGCGGAGTGTCGTAATAGCCTGACTCGCCTGAGTCGTAGCGTATGTTGCGTATCTGAAGGGTACTGCCTAATACGTAGTTGCTTAAGAAGTCCATTTCCTGCCAGCGTCCGGCTTTGCCGAATTTCCATAATTTGTTTTTCATGGCATCGGTTATGTCAATGGTACATGTGCGCCATTCATCGGCGGGGTGAATGTCTAAAGTGTATTCATAAGTTTTTTTTGGCGAAGTTTTTCCTTCGTCATACACTCTGAAATACATAAGGCCTACGTGGTTTGACGTTTTGTATTCAAACGCCAGGCTGGTAATGTTGTCAGGAAGGTCTTCCTTCAGGTTGGGAAACTTTAGTCTGGCTGGATTTCCTAGTGGGTTGCGTGCCATTGTAAATGTATACACTTTGGTGGCATCGTCGTAGGTCATGTCAAACCCTGAATACTGGCTGGGTTCAGGCGTTAACGGGACCTTGGTGGCAAATGCCTGGGCAAATGCCGACAATAGCAATAATGCGGTTAAAAGTTTGGTTTTCATGTTTATTATATGCTGGTTAGAGTTTTTATTTTCTGAATTTCTAGTAAGTCTGCGTGTCAGGACAGTCGCTGCCTGACACTGGTTCTGAAAATTCCGGTACGGTTATTCCCGGTACTACAATAGCGGCATAGGCGCAAGGGCATGAACACATTACAACTAATAATGGTGCAATCCGTGATTTCATGGGCATTCTGGTTTGGTTCGATGCAATGATTGGAATAGCATAAAATTGGTGCGTAAAGATAAGGATATTTTTGTGGCGTGCAAGTTTTGTTTGTGCTAATTATATCTGTGTTTGGTCCAAACAGCCATTTTTAACTACAGTATGGCTGATATGTGCCACATTTACCCTGGTACAAGGTTCTTTTTATAGTTCGGGCTGCTGTTGCAGGAACTCTATTTCTATCATACAAGAAGTCGTGCCGCACATGTAACCTCTGCGAGGTATGGGTAGGTAGGGAATTGCTGACCCTGACGAGGACTCGCGCTTTCTGTGCTCGCCCACGTCGGGGTTATGCACGTGTATGGCCTCCGACCAAGCGTGTCGTGTGTGCCGCCTGCGTATGTGGGCAGAGGTTACTGGATTTAAGGTTTGGTTGCAGCAATAAATTCGGGCCATAGTAGTTTCGCACATGTAACCTCTACGAGGTATGGGTAGGTAGGGGGGCTGTTGACCCCAACGAGGACTCGCGCATTTTGCGCTCGTCCACGTCGGGGTTATACATGTGTATGGCCTCCGGCCAAGCGTTCCGGGGGGGCCGCCTGCGGATGTGGGCAGAGGGCTTGTATATGGGGGTTGGGGTGTCTTTAGTGTGATTGGCCGGAGGCCATACATGTGTCAAACCCCGCCGTGGCGAAGCCTCGGTGGGGTAGTGATGTCGTGAATAGCGAACCTCGGAGAGGTTCCATGTGTGGTGTGATAAGAGTATGTACACAAAAATGCCGGAGCGTTGGCCCCGGCATTTGAGTATGATTTGTTTGTAAGGTATGTTTATCTCTTGTTTACTTTACAACAACTTTCTGAGCAGCTTTGTCGGCAACTACTACGTAGAGACCTGCTTCAACTTCTACAGTCTGAACACCTTCGCCGGCAGCTACTGCTACACCTGCAAGGTTGTAAACTGTGAATGCACCGGCAGCTTCTACTGCGATAGCACCGTTAAGACCTGCAGCCTTGAGGGCTCCGGCTTTGTCCGTCACTACATCTTCGATAGCGCTGCTGCCGCCGTTTTCGGTTGTCAGGCGTACGTTCTTGATGTAAAGGAGCGTTTCGTCGGGTGTAGAGTTCTTGAGCTGGATCCATAGGCGGTCGTTCGAACCGAATTTCTTGGCAAATTTCCAGGTGGCAATGCCTTCGGCAAGGTCGATAGAGAATTCGTTCCATGGGCAGTCTTCAGTTGTGATGTCGGCTGATTCGTCTTCTGGAGCAAGGAGGCCTTCTTCGCTTGTTGCTATTTGGGCAGGTGCACCGGCAGAGGTTTTGTCAACAAAGAAATTAATGGCACCAGAGTTCAAAGAGATCTTATAGTCGAACTTCAAGAATGTATTTTCAGCAGGAATGTTAGGTATGATACCGTTTGTGAAGAATATGGGGTTGTAACCTGTTGTATCCTCTGTTGTCATCCAGATTTCGTTGCCGTTTTCGTCAACGTCTTTTACAAGGTTGCCGTTACCGTTTGTAAGGCTGAGGTTGGTGTCGCCAGTTGAAGAAGCGCATTCAGCTTCAGCTTCAGCAAGTGTGAGAAGGCGCAGGTTTTTAACGCGGATGACGATTTCTTTAGGTGAGTTCTGCCAGCCGTTGTGAGTAATCCACATATATGTACTTTTAGCAGCCCATTCGTCCATCTGGTTCTGGGGAATTGAGATGCGTTCGTAGTTGGTTTGCCAGTTTTCAGAAACTGTATAAGCCATGCTGCCCATCATTTGATAGCCAGAGAATTCCTGTAACATGATGGCACCGCCGCCAGAGTGAGGAACGTTTGTAATATAATCCCATGCTATAATTACGTGGTCGGCATTGTAACCGGCTTCAGTCCAATTTGCAGGGCCGCCTGATACGGGAACGGGTACGTTGGGACGGTCTTCTTTAGCGGCAAAACCAGTAACGTTGGGTTTGCATGTGCGGAAGTAGCGAGGACCGTTGCACATATCGGCTTCATTTGCAGGCCACCAGCCGTTTTCTGTACATTGTCCGGCGAAAGGTCCGTTTGCTAGACCAAGCTGTTCGTCAACTTTTTCTGCATCTTCGTGCATGTATTTAACGAGTTCCTCAATTGTTGTTCCTTCATGGAGCGATTTGTATAGAACTTCGTCTGAGCCTTCTGTGTGCCAAGAGAAGAAGTGGCCACCCATGTCAGGCATGGCTAGAACAGCATCGCGGAAGAACATATTAACGCGAGCGAAAGACACGAGTGATGTGCCTATCATGGCAATAGTGAGTAGTTTTTTAAACATAATGATGTTTTTTAGGTTTTAGAAAAAATGTTGGATTGATTGGTTACAAATCACATTGCAAATATGGCATTAAAACGCTGGTGGCAATATTGTGATTTGTTCTTTTTTTGTGTTCAAATTTGACAAATCACCCGATTTAACAGCGTTTTTAGCGGTTTAAATGGCTGTTTTTAGAAAAACATGTTTTTTAACATCCTAACCGGGTACGCAAGGTTTCGATTTGTGAATTCCATAATTCGCGTGCGTCGGCGAGTTCTTCGGCCGGCGAGAAATCGGTAATGAAAATTGCGGTTTCACCGGTAAGCTCGTTTTTGGCAATGCGCATTTCAAAGTATGGCTTGGGTGAGGGCTTGTCGTAGTCGCGGTGCCAGCGGAAGCGGATTGCCACGCTGTGGCGTGACGACAGCACCGTGGCGCTCTCGCTTTGTTTCGACCACGTGAAAGTATATTCGCTGCCTGTTGCGCTTACGCTGTCGGCAAACCATTGCCCGAGTCCGTTAGGAGTGGAGATATAGTTCCATAGTAGCGCTACAGGTACAGAGCGCATGTCGTATTCTATACTGAATTTCTGTGTTGCCATGTCAGGAATGTTTGTTTCTGCTAAGTAAGCTATTTTGCGCGAAAGAAACAAATAATTTGTGGCGGTGGCGTTGCGAATCCGGTAGCTCCGGGCGATATGCCGCTGAATTCCGTGGGCGCGGACTGTGTATACCTGCTTCACATATGTAACCTCTGCGAGGTATTGGCCCGTAGTGGCTGCTGTCCCCGACGAGTCCTCGCGCAAAATGCGCTCGTCCACGTCGGGGTTATACACGTGTATGGCCTCCGGCCAAGCGTGCCGTGTGCGCCGCCTGCGAATGTGGGCAGAGGGCTTGTATATGGGGTTGGAGTGTCTTTAGTGTGATTGGCCGGAGGCCATACATGTGTAAAACCCCGACGTGGCGAAGCCTCGGCGGGGTAGTGGGGGAAATGGGAATGAACCTCGTAGAGGTTCCATATGTGGCTATAGAAAAAAGAGAGGGGATGTAAGCCGGGTTATGTGGCCGGCCTGGAACGGCCGGCTGTCAGTCATTTATCTAGGCGCGGAGTTGCCTCCGCGCTCGAGCAGTCTACCCCCCGGCAATGGACGGGCCGTCCTTAAATGCCGGTATACTTGACCTTGCAGCCCATGAGGTATGCGGCACCGCATATCGCTGTGCGGTCCGGTGAGCTCTTACCTCGCCTTTTCACCCTTACCGGAAAACCGGCGGTTGTTTTCTGTCACACTTCTCCGCTGTTGCCAACGGGTTTCCGTTAGGAACCATGGTGCCCTTTGCTGCCCGGACTTTCCTCTTGCCGCCCGTGCGTCGGCAAGCGACTGACCACCCCTCTCTGTTTATGTG
>SSTG01000115.1 GCA_004801635.1 Muribaculum caecicola
ATTATAAGCCAGCAGGCACGTACGTTTTCCCAGATACCTTCATTGTTATAAGGATACACAGTGTGATTACCGTACTGGTCGGCAGTCGAAGTCAACATACCGCCATAGTAGGCAGTAAACAACAATGATTTGGCAAATACGGTGAAATGAAGGTCGGTAAGCATGTCGGGCATACCCTTCCAATAGTTAAGGTGCTGCGGACATGTGTTTGACGAAGACTCCATAAGGTTAAAGTACTGGCGGCTGTAAATACGGGCCAGATAACCACGGGTATATTCCGGATTATGGAATATGGAGTCGGCCGTATTGGTTCCACCCGGCGCTTTTTCCAGGAATTTGTCGCCGAAAGCCACTTCGTCGGTGCAAGAGCCTACACTCAAAGCGGCAAGGCCGAGCAAACCGATAACGGGCAGATGCTTTATATTTAGTTTCATCGCGATAGTTTAGAAGTTAAGTTTCAGAGTAACTGTATAGGTTTTCTGCACCGGATACTGAGGCAGGGCACTGCCTACCGACTCTGGGTCGCCCCATTTATAGGGAGTAAAGGTGAGGAGGTTGTAACCGCTCAATGCAACCATCATATTGCGCATACCGATTTTCTTGACAAAAGGAGCATCGATTGTATATGACAGCTGTACTGTTTTCATACGCAGGTATTTTGCATCCTTTTCGTAAAGTGTCGATGTGGCATAGTTGTTATTGTAGTGTGTCCATGAAGCACGCGGATATTCATAGTTTTGTCCTGGTGCGTCAGGATTCCAGGTATTGGTAAGGTGGTACGAGAGCAGACCGCCGTCGTTATTACCTGTACGAGACTGGAACGGATTACGGAACACGTCTTCAATCATACGGCTAACACCCCATGCACCTGTCCACTGCATGCTCAGTTCAAGGCCTTTCCATACAACACCGAAGTTAAGACCGGCCACATACTGTGGGTCGTCGGTATAACCTAGGGCGCGAGTCATATCGTTAGGTGTGATTTTGCCGTCGCCGTCAAGGTCGACATAAACTGCATCACCATCTTTAAGCTCCATAAGCTGTTCAGGATATGGCTTTCCGAATGTAGCTTCATACAGGGCAGGAGTTTCGGAGTCGTAGAAACGGAAGAATTTATATTGTGAACGAGCGCCGATACGGTGACCTTTCTGGTACTGGTAATCGTTGTTCAACGGGGCTTCCTTCATTTCCTTAATCTTGTTCTGGTTGTGCGACAGGTTCACGTTAACCCAGTAGCGCCAGTCGTTGTTGATTTTGTCGTTCCACTGAAGACTGACTTCCCATCCCCAGCTGTCAACAACACCAAGGTTTGCATAAGGCACCGCATAACCCACATAGCTCGGGGCGGTAAGGTCCTGCAGAAGGATGTTTGTACGGTGTTCGCGATAATAGTCGAAGTTTGCACGCAAACGAGAGTTAAGCACATATATGTCGACACCGTAGTCCTGCTTAAGGGCTTTTTCCCAACCTACATCAGGGTTATTCTTCTGAAGTTCAACCCATCCGGGGGTAGATGTCGTATTGTCGATACCGAAGTTGTAGGCGTAACCGATAGCCGGACGTGCGGCAAGGTCGGTGTTCTGTCCAAACGGGTCAGATGTATACATAAAGCGTGTACCTGCAATCTTGTCGTTACCAACCAAACCGATAGAAGCACGGAACTTCAAGAAATCGACAACCTTGGTAACAGGCTGGAAGAATTTTTCATTGCTTATAATCCAGCCAATAGAACCGGCAGGGAATGTACCGAAGCGGCGGTCGGGGTGGAAGTTTTCAGAACCGTTGTAACCGATATTGAATTCGGCCATATAGCGGTTGTCGTAGTCGTAGGTAACACGGCCTACCAAACCAACGTATCCCTGTGGGATATCGGAGAATTCTTTCGGATAGTATGTCTTGCTCTGGTTATAAAGTACAAGCGCGCCCACTGTGTGGAAGCCGAAAGTACGGTTATAGTTCAAAGCTGCTTCAGCATACCAGTCACGAGCCTTTGAAGGTGTTTCTTTATATGCAGGCTTGTCATCGTTACCGTTTTTACGATAAAGGATAGAACCATCCGGCTGCATTACAGGGTTATAAGTGGCACGGTTCACAGTAATTTCCTTACGAACGCCGAACTGGCTGTTGTAAGAACCTTTGGCACGGAACGACAACCCCTTGGTTATGAAGTCGAGCTTCTGATTCAACTGAAGGTCTGTTTCAAGCTTGTTATAGTTATCGTGGTATGCACCACCTGTATTTCCAGAGCCTAGAATATAGGTAAAGCCGCTTCCGCCATTAATTGGCAGGGCAAGACCGTCGGCACCGACATCGGTAGTAGTGAAAATAGGGCGTCCGTCTATTATACCGGCCGACGAGAATGGCACAGCCTGGTACATGGCACGGATAAGCGCTGTTGTACCTTCGCCTGAACGCGGACGTTTCTGATTTGAAATCAAACCGGCAACACCGAGTGTGATAGTAGTGGTGGGTGTCACGTCAAGATCGAGGTTGGCACGGTAGTTGAAACGCTCATAGTTATATGAGAAGCCTTCGTCATATCCGAACTCCTTGAACATACCGCCCTGTGTCATCAAACCGGCAGAAACATAGTAACGCACGTCTTTTGTACCACCGCTTATGTTTACGTTGCTCTTTGTCTGGAGCGTACGTTTTTTCATTGTGTAGTCGGCCCAGCGTATGCTAGGGAAACGAATCGGGTCGCTTCCGTCCTTGAATTTTTGAATAATTGCGTCAGAGAACTGCGGCGTAAATGATTCCATTGGGCCTTCGTAGTCATTAAGCTGCATCTGGTTGTAGAATGTTGCATATTCGTACGAACTGGCCTGCTTAACCATTTCGGTAGGCGTAACTAACGAGAACGATGTGCTGACATCAACGCGTGCCTGGCCTTCTTTACCACGTTTGGTAGTAATAAGGATTACACCGTTTGCACCACGCACACCGAATACGGCAGTTGCAGAAGCGTCCTTAAGCACGGTGATACTCTCAATATCTTCAGGGTCGATACCCTCCATGCTACGTTCAACACCGTCAACCTGTATAAGGGGCTTGGCACCGTCTTTTGCCCAGGTTCCTTTACCACGCACATAAATTGTGGCGGCATCGGCACCAGGCTCACCAGAAGTCTGCACCGTTGTCACACCGGTCAGCTGGCCGGCAAGCACATTGTTTACCGAAGCAACCGGCGTACGGGTAAGTTCTTCACCCTTTACACTGGCAATAGCACCGGTAACGGTAACTTTTTTCTGCACGCCATAAGCCACAACTTCCACGCCGCCCAAAACAACAGAGTTGGTTTTAAGCACTACCTTCATTCCGTTTTTAGCCGGAAGAGTCTGTGGGTCGTAACCGATGTACGTAATTTTAAGTTTTGCGTTTTTAGCAACTTTTAGCGAGAAATTACCGTCAAGGTCGGTAGTGGTACCATTGCTGGTGCCTTCAACCATTACGGTAGCTCCAATTACGGGTTCTCCGGTGTCATCGACAACCGTACCGTTCACTGTGATGTCCTGCGCATAGGCAAGAGTCGCCATGAATAGGGACAATAAACTGAATAACAGTTTCTTACCCCCCCCTAGTGACTTTTTGCCTTGCAGCGACAAGAATAGACTTTTAACGTCATTCATGGCAAGGTTTCATTTTGAAATTAATAATAATTACTATATTTAGATACTTTATTATCTATGTTTTGAATTTTGATTACGGTCTATTTTTCCGGTATTCAGTTTGCAAATATAACATTTATTCACTATCATATGCAAACATTTATTGGTTTATTTTAATGATTAAGCCCCGGAATTAACATATCAGCCTGTATTTAACACTACTGAAAAAATAGTTCATACTAATCGGAACCGAGACCGTACATATAGGAATTATATACAGGCCATGCATGTATTAAACCCCGACGAGGGCTGCTGTGCAGGACTCGTCGGGGAATGCCGGGGTGATTAGAGTGCATGTACCTCGGAGATGTTCCATGTACGGTGGTTACATATTTGCCAAATACATATATCGTACCGGTACACAGGCATTTCTCGGGTATTATGTCGAACTCACATTTATTATATTAATGTACGCGCGCATACGCATACTTATTTATTGTTGCAGGTACACTCGTCGATGTAAGGGTTAAAGCGACGCCAGTCGGCAATAGGGGGCAAAACACCCATCTGTATAACCTCGTCACGCAGTTTACAAAGGTGTTCGTAGCTTTTTTCAAGTTCACGGCTTTCTTCAGGCGTGCCTTCAACTTCAACATACTTTACCCCGTCTTTGCCTATGGTTGTTTCCATGGCCATCATTATGTGTTTGAAGCGCGAGTCGTTCACATACACCCCGGCCGGCCAACGGAACGGTTTTCCTCCCATGGCGGCAGCAATCATCTCTATCGACAGGTAGGCCGGGCTTTGGAACGACGAACGTCCGCGCAATTCGATAATGTTCTTGCCCCCCTGCACCACGCGCGCCTTAATAGCTTCCCAGTCGGCTGCCGGTATAATACCGTTGTCAACAAGCTCTTTAAGCTGTTTTCCATTTACGGTTGCCGTCGACTCGAACACGGCCATCTGTTCGCCGTGTCCGCCATAAGTGCGCGCATTCTGTATTTCGCCGGAAGGAATCTTGAAATATTTAGCCAGTTCCGAAACAAGGCGCGTGCTGTCGAGTGCAGCCAGCGTAGACACCCTCGACGGCTCAACCCCGGAGTAAACCAACGTTATAAGGCCCGTTATGTCGGCAGGGTTGAATACCACCACAATATGCTTCACATCGGGACAATAAGCCTTGATATTCTTACCGAACTCTGCCGCAATCTCGGCATTGCCTTTCAGCAGGTCCTCACGGGTCATGCCGGCCTTTCGTGCCGCACCGCCACTGCTTACAACATAGGCAGCGCCTTCAAGCGCCTCCCTGACATCGGACGTAAAAGTTATGTTTACTCCCTCGAAACCGCAATGACGCAGCTCCTCGGCCACACCCTCAAGCGCCGGAGCGTAGGGGTCGTAAAGACACACATTAGGCGTAAGCCGCATCATAAGTGCCGTCTGCGCCATATTAGAACCAATCATCCCGGCAGCGCCGACAATGGTCAGTTTTTCGTTTGTTAGAAAATTCATAGTTACTATTAATAAATTAACAACTATACTTATAACGTCCCTGCATAACAAAGGGTTCTATTCGAAATAAGCACAGACATGCATAAAAATATATAAAGATGCAGTAAATTTACACGGTTATGCGTATTCTCACATTTTTAATAATATGCCTTGTGGCAACAACCGTTATTGCCCGGCAAAACTTCAGGGCTGAAGCCGACAGTTTTTTAAAAACCATTCCAGACGGCTCGCAACAGGCCTGTGCCAGCGCCGTTCTCAAAGCAATAAACGGCGACACCGGCGATCTTGAAAATTTAAGGAATTCAAGAAACAAGGAAACACCTGTGCCAAAGGGCGTTTGCGCAACAAACCTCGGCAACATGCGGCTCTACAGGCCTTCGGACGCAATAGGCAGCAAGCTGCCCCTGCTGGTATACCTGCACGGCGGAGGCTGGACCATAGGCAGCATTAACAGTTGTGCCGAATTTTGTTGCAACCTGGTTGCGGAAGGGGATATGGCCGTGCTGGCAGTAGACTATGCCCTGGCCCCGGAACACCCTTTTCCCGAAGGGCTGGACAACTGCATGGCAGCAGTGGCATCAGCGCGCAAACATGCCGGCGAATGGGGCATAGACTCCGCACGCATATCAATAGGCGGCGACAGCTCGGGCGGAAACCTGGCATTTGCAACCGCGCTGAAAACAATACAGTGCTCGCTGCCGCCGCTGCATTCTATAGTTGCATTCTACCCGGTTGTAAGCGCATGGAACGACAACACCCCGTCGTGGAACGAATATAGCCGGGGATTCGGACTTGACGGCTGCTACATGGATGCCTTTAACCGGGCATACACAACAGACACGACCAACATACTGGTGTCGCCATTACTAGCTCCCGACAGTCTTTTGCGCCAGTTTCCGCCAACGCTCTTCATTGCTGCCGGACGCGACATACTGCGCGATTCCGGACGAATATTTGCCAACAGGCTGAAAAACCTGGGGACAAACGTGGTTCATGAAGAACTGGCCGGTGCCGTACACTTGTTCATAACCGTTCCAGGCCAGCCGGCGGCACGCGCCTATGCCGTACGCCGTACAAGAAGCTTTATCATAGACGGCCGTTAAAACCGTTATTTCAGGAAACTATATGACAACAACCTGTGTTCTGATATTATGTTCAGATTCGAGGGATTATTTACTGATAGACTGCCGTTATCGGGACAGCCGGGCCTGTTAAGGCCGCTTTCCGCGGCACTGCTCGCCGGAATTATTACCGGTGCAGCGGCCTGGCTATTGAAATGGCTTATAAAAAACATTTCGAAAATTGTCACGTCGGAATTTGACATAACAGGCGGAAACTGGCATCTTATCCTGGTGGCAATAATGGGAATTATGCTTGTAGGATGGCTTGTGCGCCACGTGGTGCGGATGCCTTTGGAACATGCCACGCGACAGCTCAAAAAGAATATTGCACAAAAACATGGAAATATGCCCGGCAGACTTGTTGTGGCCCCGGTTGCAGCCAGTGCACTAACCCTCGGATGCGGCGGTTCGGCAGGGGCAGAAGGCCCCATATCATATACCGGGGCCGCTATAGCCAGCAACATTGCCCGTATTACAGGCATTGGAAAAGAACAGCTGCTAACATATATGGCCTGTGGGGCAGGTGCCGGCATAGCCGCCATTTTCAAGGCACCGGTTGGCGGCATGTTTTTCACTATAGAGGTTCTTAATATGGCTATGGGAGTGGTTCCTATGCTGCTTCTGGCCATAATGTGCTTCACTTCGGCACTTACGGCATATCTGCTAAGCGGATGTACTCACGACCTGGCGATTGCCGGCCCGGACACTTCGTTCGACATGCACTCGTTTCCTGCTATTATTCTTCTAGGGCTGGTATGCGGGGCATATTCCGCCTATTACAGGATGTCCGGATCATATACCTGCCGGATGGTGGAATCCATAAAACAGCCAGTGGTGCGCAACCTGGTGTCAGGCACATTGCTCGGGGTGCTCCTTTTTATGTTTCCGGCTCTCTACGGCGAGGGATACGGCGTGCTGACAAGCATAGCCAGCGGAGACATGGCGGCATCAACCAACGGCAGCATTGCAGCAACAATACAGCACAAATGGCTTGTGGCATATGCCCTTGGAGGAATTCTTCTGACAAAGGCCATAGCAACATACGCCACCAATTCGGGCGGAGGTGTTGCCGGCGATTTTGCGCCTACCCTGTTTGCCGGAGGTATAGCCGGGGCTTTTGCCTGTGTAGTTTATAATTTATGGCCCGTATTCAGCCCTGTTCCGGCCGGCATACTGATTATTTGCGGCATGGCAGGAGTTATGTCAGGAGTTATCAGGGCTCCGATAATGACAATATTCCTTGTTGTTGAAATGTCCGGTGCCACCTGGTTACTTCTACCGGTTACCGCTGTTACCGCTGTTTCGTTATGCGTATCAAAACTTATATGCCGCACATAATAAAGCCGCTAAGGCCTTCTTCTGACAGATGCCTTATTCCAGACAGCCCTTTACCTTGAAAATGCTGTCAATAGAATTATTTACGGAACGGCGGTCCCAGTCGTTTCTATT
>SSTG01000116.1 GCA_004801635.1 Muribaculum caecicola
CGGCATCTGTCCCAAGAACTATTGCCACGATGGCGTTTTTTCTGCCGTGAGCATCCTTGTTGGTGACGATGGTATAAAGCTCTCCGCGGCTTAACGAGGTCTCGTCGATGCTCAGGTGCGGGCCGATATTCTGTGGAAACACACGCCATTGCTCCGCGTGAAGACCCTCGGTCGAGTCTTTCCATTGCCAGTAGCCGCTCAGATGGCGCTTGTACTGACGCTCAAACAGATCTCCGTCGATATCAAAGAACCATTCAAGAGAGCGGCCCGTAATCGGGTATCTGTCCAAGCATACCTTTTAAAAAAGCCGCAAACTCTTTCGAGAAGCGGGTACCTTCGGCGACTAAATCCCAACGTCGGCTGACGCTTTTGCCGGTCTCGACCTCCACCCAGCGTCGACGCTTGATGTGGAACGACATCTTGCGTCCCCTGACCGGATAATCTCGCACGACGCTTTCCTCATAGAAGCCATTCGGACGAAGTTGCCCCGGATTGTAGCCCTCGACTCCATTGTCGCGTTCTTCCAATGTCACATCGAGGGTCTCCGGTGTCTTCTCAACCTTGACAACCTCAAAATACTCGACCATATCTTCTGGCAGAAGGCACTCCGCCAACTCTATGTAAGGATTCTTTTCCATTGCAGGTTTAATTTTCTGCAAAGGTATAACTTTTAATTGTCCTAACACAGGTTTATTACCATGCGCCGGATTTTTACTATGTGCCGTGCTATGTGTTAACTTAGTTGACATATGGTTGGCGGAAATATATAAAAAACATTGCACATAATTGAAATTCAATTATGTGCAATGTTTAAAAGTGTCCGAGATGAGATTCGAACTCACACAGCCGAACGGCCACTACCCCCTCAAAGTAGCGTGTCTACCAATTCCACCACCCGGACTTCAAGTAGGCTTATATGCAGAATGGAGCGAAAAACGGGACTCGAACCCGCGACCCCGACCTTGGCAAGGTCGTGCTCTACCAACTGAGCTATTTTCGCATTGGGTATGACTGCGTAAAAGTCTTACTTGATATTTTTAAGTTCTCTAATTCTTGAGCGAAAAACGGGACTCGAACCCGCGACCCCGACCTTGGCAAGGTCGTGCTCTACCAACTGAGCTATTTTCGCATTGGGTATGACTGCGTAAAAGTCTTACTTGATATTTTTAAGTTCTCTAATTCTTGAGCGAAAAACGGGACTCGAACCCGCGACCCCGACCTTGGCAAGGTCGTGCTCTACCAACTGAGCTATTTTCGCGTTGGTGCAACCGTTTTCCCGATTGCGTTGCAAAGGTACACCCTTTTTTTTTTATGACAAAACTTTTTTGGCAAAAAATATCAATAAAAATTTTCATGCATTTGGTTTTCCTTGTTTGTCAGTGGGTTGTGCTGGCTGGGCGTAAGCGATATTTCCGGAAGGTTGGCGTGGTGTAGCCTTTGTATTTATATAAATGTGTATGGGATATTGATTAAGCAGTCAGAAAAATATATAGTTTTGCAAAAGACAATTAATATATTAGAAATAATACGCATATTACTGCTTTTGGCAACAGAAATTTAAAAAAAATAGGCGGGATAACTTTATTACGAGTGTATTTTTACATTAATACAGGTCTGATATAATACTCGCGAAATTTTGGCCGGTGTTACAGACGCTAATATCAAATGTGTACATTGATAAAAATATGCAAAAGGATGTGGTTAGCAATCACTATTAGCATATAGGTATATTAAATTAATTTACCTCTCAATTTTGTTGATTTATTAAAATATACCACTGGTAGCCAGTGTATTACAAATATATATTGAAAATCGGGCAATTTGTGTGAATGAGAAATAATCGCTAAATTTGCATTGATTTTATTCTCGCATTTAAGTGAGTCTTAAGAATTATGAAGATATTAATTACTGGTTGTAACGGCCAGCTTGGCCTGGAAATGCGCAATGTGTTAGAACGTATTGTGCCTGGTAATACCATTTATACCGATGTTGAATTGCTCGACCTTACTGATTTTAAGGCAGTGGACTTATTTGTTGCCAAGCATGAATTTACGCATATTGTTAACTGTGCAGCTTATACCAACGTGGAAAAAGCTGAAGAAGAAAAAGCTTTATGCACGCAGATAAATGTTGAGGCAGTAAAAAATTTGGCTAATGCAGCGTCGAAAACAGGAACAAAAATTGTTCATGTATCAACCGACTATGTGTTCGATGGAAATGCAAACAGGCCATATTGTGAAAGTGACAAGGTAAACCCTATTTCGCAGTATGGAACTTCGAAACGGTTGGGGGAGACTGCCTTGATTGCTCTTGCTCCCGAATCGATAATTGTGCGTACTGCATGGCTATATTCGCCTCACGGACATAATTTTGTGAAAACAATGTTGTCTCTGGCAAAAAAAAATATTCCTCTTTCTGTTGTTACTGACCAGGTTGGCACTCCTACATATGCGCTTGATCTGGCAGAGGCAATTGCAAAAATTGTAACCGCGCGCCAGT
The DNA here is from genome assembly GCA_004801635.1 of Muribaculum caecicola. GTDB lineage: Bacteria > Bacteroidota > Bacteroidia > Bacteroidales > Muribaculaceae > Muribaculum > Muribaculum caecicola. Next base: position 2,500 of record SSTG01000116.1, read on the forward strand.
GGGTGCCGGGCATATATCATTTTACTAATTCAGGAGTGGCATCCTGGTTTGATTTTGCCAAGGCTGTTTTTCGTTTGTCGGGTAACGGGGCGGTTAGTGTCAGTCCTATTCCGGCCGCCGACTATCCCACTGTGGCTAAACGGCCATATTACAGCGTTCTTGACACGCGGCGAATCCGTGCCACTTATGCCGTGGAAACTCCTTATTGGGAGGATTCTCTGGCTCACTGTCTTAACCGTATTGTAGATATAAAATAAATTGTAACCCTATAGAATAGCCAAAATGTCGCAAATATCAGAACAACTGGACCGTAGACGCACGTTTGCCATTATATCGCATCCTGATGCCGGAAAAACCACGCTTACCGAAAAATTGCTGCTTTTCGGTGGTGCCATACATGTGGCCGGTGCGGTGAAGTCGAATAAAATAAAGAAAACTGCTACTTCCGACTGGATGGAGATTGAGAAGCAACGCGGTATTTCTGTTGCTACTTCTGTAATGGGCTTTGAATATGGCAACTATAAGGTTAATATACTTGACACGCCGGGACACCAGGATTTTGCCGAAGACACTTACAGGACTCTTACTGCGGTCGACTCTGTTATAATAGTTGTCGATGTTGCGAAAGGTGTTGAACAGCAGACCCGACGGTTGATGGAAGTATGCCGGATGCGAAATACGCCGGTTATAATTTTTGTAAACAAGCTCGACAGGGAAGGCCGGGATCCGTTTGATATCCTTGACGAACTTGAATCGGAATTAAAAATATCTGTAAGGCCGTTGTCGTGGCCAATAAATATCGGGGCAAAGTTCAAAGGTGTTTACAATATATTTGAACGTTCGTTAGACCTGTTTACGCCAAGCAAAACACAGGTAACGGAGCGTGTGGAAATTGAAAATGTAAATGATAGGCGCATTGACGAGGCTGTAGGTGAAAAAGACGCTGAAAAGCTTCGTGCCGACCTTGAACTTATTGATGGTGTCTACCCGGAATTTGATACAAACCAGTATCTTAAGGGGAAACTTGCCCCAGTGTTTTTTGGTTCTGCGTTGAATACATTTGGTGTTAAGGAACTTCTTGATTGTTTTGTTAAGATAGCTCCTTCGCCTAGGCCTGTTGAAGCTGTGGAGCGCCGGGTAAATCCGGAAGAAGAGGCTTTTAGCGGATTCGTATTTAAAATTCATGCCAATATGGATCCTAACCACAGGTCATGTATAGCCTTTGTCAAGGTTTGTTCAGGTAAATTTGAACGTAATGCCAATTATAAGCATATGCGTAGTGGGAAAATGATGCGTTTTGCAGCTCCGACGGCATTTATGGCTCAGAAAAAAAACATTGTTGACGAAGCTTTTCCAGGAGATATTGTCGGACTGCCCGATACCGGTAATTTTAAGATTGGTGACACACTTACTGATGGGGAAATCCTGCACTATAAAGGGTTGCCAAGCTTTTCTCCTGAAATGTTTAAATACATAGAGAATACCGACCCATTGAAGTCGAAGCAATTAGATAAAGGCTTGCAGCAGCTAATGGACGAAGGTGTTGCACAGTTGTTTGTGAATCAGTTCAACGGCCGAAAAATAGTTGGAACTGTTGGGCAGCTTCAGTTTGAGGTGATACAATACAGGCTGTTGCACGAGTATGGCGCTTCTGTGCGTTGGGAACCTATGTCAATGTACAAGGCCTGCTGGGTGGACAGTGACGATTCACAGGCTCTCGAAGCATTTAAAAAACGTAAGTATCAGTTCATGGCTGTTGACCGTGAAGGCCGTGACGTATTTATGGCCGATTCTAATTATGTCCTTCAGATGGCTCAAAGTGACTTCCCTAAAATCCGTTTCCATTTTTCCAGCGAATTTTAGAATGCCGGCAGCCGTCTTATCAGGATTTTTCAGATAATTCCAGCCAGCGCATTTCTTTTTCGTCTAACAGGTCTTTTATCTGTTGGTAGCGTAGTGCCAGTTTGTCGATGTCTGCTATTGCTTCGCCTGATTGGAAAATAATGTCCATCTGGTTGCACTCGCGTGTCAGTTGGTCTATTTCATCTGTAAGTTCTTGAAACTCCTTGCGTTCTTTAAATGTCATTTTGTTTTCATTGCGAACGCGCTGGGGTTTGTTGCCGCTTGTGGCTGTTTCTTTTTTTATGGGTATATTTACTTTTGTGTCTGATGTCTTCTGGGCACGGTATTCGGTATAGTTTCCTGGGAAGTCGCGAACTATACCGTCTCCCTCGAACACAAAAAGATGGTCGACAATGGAGTCGAGAAAAAACCTGTCGTGACTTACAACTATAAGGCAGCCTTTAAATGATTCCAGATAATCTTCTAAAATGCCGAGTGTAACTATATCCAGGTCGTTTGTAGGCTCGTCAAGAATAAGGAAGTTGGGCGAACGCATAAGCACCAGTGCCAGATGTAGTCTGGCTTTTTCGCCACCGCTTAACTTGTCGATATATTTTTGTTGGTCGGCCGGTGAAAAAAGGAAATGTTGAAGAAATTGCATTGGAGAATAGTGTACGCCGTTGTTGATTACTATTTCTTCTGCAAAATCGGTAACTGCGTCTATTACTTTTTTTCGAGAGTCAAGGTTTATTCCTTCTTGTGAGTAATAACCAAATTTTACAGTTTCTCCAATATCCCAGCTTCCGGAATCGGGTTTTATAATTCCTTGAAGCATCTTTATGAATGTGGACTTTCCTACACCGTTATGGCCTATTATGCCAACTCTTTCATAGCGAGCAAACGTATAGCTGAAATTATCAAGCAGCTTTTTTTCTCCATATGATTTGCAAACGTTTCGGGCTTCAAAAATCTTTGAACCTATATAGGCCGACTTTACGCCAAGTTCCAGCTGTTTGTCTTGCAAGTTTATCTGGTTGTGACGTGATTCCAGGCTGTGGTATGCATCAATTCGGAATTTGGCTTTTCCTCCGCGAGCCTGTGGCTGGCGTCGCATCCACTGCAGTTCGCGACGGAGAGTGTTTTGTATTTTTGCTTTTTCGGCAGTCATGGATTCTATTCGTTGCTGCCGTTTTTCCAAATAATATGAATAGTCGCCCTGGTATGTATATATTTTCCGGTTGTCTATTTCTATAATCTTGTTTGTAACACGGTCAAGGAAATATCTGTCATGTGTAACCATCAGTAGGGTTACGCGTGACGACTTAAGATAGTCTTCAAGCCATTCAATAGCGCCAATGTCAAGATGGTTGGTTGGTTCGTCAAGTATAATCAGTTCTGGTTCGTCAAGAATCACCCGGGCCATTGCAACGCGTTTTATTTGCCCTCCGGACATTTGTCCGGTTTTCTGATTTATATTGTCAATGCCAAGTTTGCCTAGTACCTGTTTTATTTTTTCATCAAAGTCCCATGCCGATGCAGCATCCATTTTGGCCATTGCTTCCACAAGGTCTGTTCCCGGGGTATTGGCTAATGCCGATTCATATTCCGCAATAGCTTGTCCCTGCGTATTGTTGCCGTTAAGGCAAACTTCTAGGGCTGTAAGTTCTGGGTTGAAAACGGGTGTCTGTTCAAGATACCCCACACGTAAGTCTTTTTTAAACGTGACAGTTCCGCTGTCAGCACTTTCCCGACCTGCCAGTATCGATAACAGAGTTGTTTTTCCTGTGCCGTTTTTGGCTATTAGCCCTATTTTGTCTCCTTCGTTAATGCCGAATGTAACGTCGGAAAACAACATTCTGTCGCCGTGACTTTTGGTTAGTTGTTCAATCTGCAGATAGCTTGTTGCCATAAATTGTCGTATTGCCTGATAAGCGTTGTAATGTTTCTGTTTAGGCAAAGTTACGAATTAAAAGGCTTTTTCAAAAGAGGGTGCCGGTATCTTAAGGTGTGCATATCCGGGCAAAATCAGACTCGAATGTCTGTTTGTTTGCTGCTTTTGCCTTGACTTTGCCACGGTATACATACAGGGTATTAGTGGAATAGCCCATAGCTTTTGCCATGCGCGACACATTTGTTATGCCAAGCCTTATCATTGCATAGACTCTTAACTCAGGCGGCAGGCGCATCTGGTCGGCGCTTATGGTGTATTGTTCTTCGGGCCGTAACAGCTGGTTTAGTTCGTCAACAAATGTAGGAAATGCAAGAAAAAACGATTTGTCGAATAATCGCAGGAATTCTTTCCGTTGTTCGTTCATTATTCGTCCAGAACGGATGTATTGATATAAGTCATCAATTTGCTTTGCTGTTATTTTGCGTAAAGAAAAGCGGCACAGGTCGTTCATTCGTTCTGTAGATAGTACGCACATTTCCAAAAAGTTTTTCATAAACGATTCTTTATTGCTGTTTGCACGTGTTGCCAGGTCCTTTTCTTTTTTTATGTGGTCAAGATTGCGTTTGTTTCGGGCTAGCAGTGCGGCTAGCAGCACTAACGACAATAGCACGAATACCATTAGTGACCAGAACAAAAGCATGTTATTGTTCCATTTTACACGATAGCCAAGGTTTATGTTATTTATTGAATTCAGTAGTATGTCGGTTTGGGCCGGATTGCTTCTGTACGGAGAAAATTCTATTGCGGAAGCAAGATAGCTATGTGCCCTTTGCATGTGTCTTTTATCTGAACAAATCAGGTTTCCCAATAGGTTTAGTGCCATGTTCTCGCGGTCGGCGCGCGTTACTGACGATATTGCGGCCAATGCCTGGTAGTATGTCTGTTCGAGTGTTTTTCCGCGAGCCTGATAACAACGTGCCAGAATCTGGGCCGCCTCTCCGTACAATTCGTTGGAACAAGGAACTTTGCTGAGTATTGAGCGAGCCGCGTCGGCAGATGCGTAGTAGTCGCCTACAATAAAAAAATATTTTGTCTGCAGGTACTTTGTAAGTAGTATGTCGTTGCTGCATACATCTATAGCTTTGTCATAATAATACATCCAGTCTGTCTTGTATTCTTTTTGAACATCATGATATACGGCATATATGTCCATGATATGCGCGTATGCTATGGCTGCATTTATGTAAAATTCAGACAGTTGTTTGTTGGTTAGTTTGGATATGTCGGTATCGTTCAATATTTGGGACAGTTCTTTTATAAGCCCGGTTTTGGGGTATATTTTTAGAAGTGATATTGCTGCCTCTGTTGCAAGGGAGTCGTTTTTTTGTTTTTTTGCCATTTTATCGGCTTGCGTGGCATATTTGAGCGAGTAGCGAATGCAATACGTTCT
>SSTG01000117.1 GCA_004801635.1 Muribaculum caecicola
ACACATTCGACTTCGGTAAAAAAATACAGCGAACCGGCGTTGACCGCGTAAATACATCGACCGGAAGCGCCGTACTGTAACCGCAAAATTTATGCAGGAATTTCGCGACATCAAGATACACAAACTGGACTCGGCTGCTTCGGAAGAACGGTTCCTGTTGGAATACGGCGACAACATGTTCGAGGCAAACGCCATTGTCGTTGATTTGCTGGAAACATTGCAAGACCACGGTTCGCGGCAAGACGCTATTGACGCATTTGTTGAAAAGCACAAGCAAAAATACACGGCTGAACATGTAGGCGAATGCATCGACATGGTGTTCAATCCCATATTCGAGAAAGAAGCAAACAATGCAAGCCGGGGTTTTCTGTATAGCAAACAGTTTATTGACGGCCCGGAAATTTCACGGCTAACCGACGCGCTTAAATGCCTGTTCCGAATGCGTTATGCATTGCCGGTAACAATTGCCGCAGTGGCAATGGATATCTGGTTCCTGTTGTCAGCCACCGGCATGCGCCGGTTCGATGGCGGACTAACGGTTACAATACTGGTAGGATTGGTACTGTTTCTGTGTGCATCGTCGTTTCTCCACGAGCTAGGCCATGCATCGGCATGCCGTTATATGGGTATAAAACACGGCGGAATAGGATTCGCCATGTACCTTACTTTCCCGATATTTTTCACCGACGTAACCAAGGCATGGTGCCTGCCACGGAAAAAACGGATGGCGGTAAACCTTGGCGGCATATACTTTCAGCTATACATACTGATAGGGCTAATTGCCGTCTACTACTTTACAAATAGCGATTTCGTGCGCTACCTTATTCTGGCAATGAACCTGGGTTTCGTCCTGGTTCTGAACCCGTTTTTCCGATTCGACGGCTACTGGATAGCAACCGACCTGCTGGGCGTGCCAAATCTGCGCCAGCAGTCAATGTCAACATTAAGATATACTTTAGCTCGCCTTATGGGGCGCAAGACGAGCGAAAAACCATACCTGTTGCTGATGCGCGGTCGGGAAAAATGGATTTTCGTAATATATTCGGTTGTCGTAAACCTGTTCATGGGATATTTCTTTTTCTATGTAATACCGCTATTTATTTATCGTTTCTGCTCTACATTCCCACTAGAAGCTGAAAAATTACTCACCTACCTTTCATCGGGCGTGACACCACCATTCGCCATAATACACAACATATTCGGACAACTGCTGTTCTTGGCAATGATTGGCTACATGCTCTACGGGCTGTCACGGCCATACATCAACCGCATCCGCCGCAACCCAAACAAATAATCCATGGTATCAAACAGACGGTTGACAACGGCGATAACTGTGGTGATAGTTGCCATGACGGCAATATCTGTATTCTGCATGGACGACCCTGGTGCCTAAAACTAGCATTGCTGCTGCCATGCGTGGCTATAGGTTGCCGGCGTATTCCCCGGCCGCTGTCGGACATAGACATAGCCGTTTTACTTATATGGGCCAGCGACGTTGCACAGTGCCTCACATCGGTCAACGCTTCGTCAAGCGTATTGTCACTAGGACCTTCCACAACGGCACTGGCCGTTTATGCGCTTGTACGTTGCGGAGTAAACCGCCGCATGCTTGTGTCCGGAATATGTTGCATAGGTCTTATACTGGCCATTACCATGTGCGGAACATTCATCGTGTTCAAACGCGCTGTCATGAATGCAGCCTTTGAAAACAGCTATAACTTTCGCTATCTGCTCAATCCTATGGGCCTGACACTTAACATGGCAACAAGCATGCTGCTTATAACGTCCGGTTTCTGCTTCATTGGGAAAAGCCGATGGGCCGGTGCTGCCGGAACGCTGGTTTGCTTCGCAATAATGCTGTCGTTTTCGCGTGGCGCGATACTGTCACTGATACTGCTGGCAGCCACACTGGCTCTATTTGTCCGGCCATGGAAAGAGGGGCTGAAACGCGCAGGAGCAATTGCTGTGGCGGCAGTGATAGTGGGAATATTCTGTCACGGCGAATTTACAACAGCCTCGGGCATGAACCGCACAGCATCGCAGCAGCAAAGCACCATGTCACGTGTAAACGGCACGGAAGCAGCACTGCAGGTATTCATGGAGAGGCCTGTAACAGGACACGGCACGGGCAATTATATGCAGGCTACTGACCGTATCAACGACCCCGACAATTCAGTAGCACTGACAAACCTGGCTCCAAACTGGCTGTCGCAGATAGCGGTGGAAAAAGGTGCGGCAGGACTGGCTCTCTACGCGTTGCTCGGCATAATGGCGGCAACAGCCACATGGCGCGGCAGGCACCGGCGCACAACCATTGTATGCGCATGCACGCTGACAGCACTGGCGTTCAAGGAAATGACACAAAGCACAGTCCTTTACAGACCGGGAGGAATGATTCTTACATGCATAATGCTTGCCTTACTCCAACCCCATGGCAAAGAATACAGGTATTCCGTAAAGACATCCGTCATAGGCACCGCTATATTTGCCTTATGCCTAATTGCCGTGGATACAGCATCATACCGTGCCACAAACCTGTACAATCTTACCGCCAAGGCCGCAGCGCTATCTAAAAACGGAGAATTCGAAAAAGCACTGCGCATACTTGACAACGGCGGCACCTATCCCTATCTTGAAACAGCCAAAGCCATTGTAGAGATAAACGCATACACCGCAACAGGCGACACGGCAATACTCAGCCGTGCATATGGCAGGCTGCAACCGTCGGGACAAACCGACAAACTCAACGCCAGTCTGACAGAATACACAAAAATGCTTAAAGGCGATACAGGCAACGCCTGTAACAGCGACATTTCCGACCCGACGGGCTACTACAAGGCTCGCGTGCTATATACCGCCGGAGAAAAGATACAAGCTACAAACGCAATGGCCCGATACGTCACGCTCACGCCGGCCCTGCTCGACATAATTATGCACGACACAATGCTTACAGCCGACACCGCGTTCATGAAACAACTGCAGGCAACCCTGCTGGCAGACAAACCGGGAAAAACGCCACACCGGCCGAAAATGCCCGTTACGGTTACACGGCATTCCGCCTTGGCGACACCCTGTCGGCAGAACAGTCACTGCTGAAAGCCACGGCACAGATGCCCTCGTACAGCACGCCGTGGCGCATACTCGGACAGATTTCCGAAGCACGGGGCGACACCGTACAGGCACATATTTACCACAACAGGCACCGGCTGCTGTCAAACGGCATATTGTGGTCAGGCAAAGCAGCAGGCAACGCCTATACACCAGGCAACGCTTCGCCACAATGGCGGCAAACCGCCACAAAATACGCCATGTGGCACCATATCATGCTCCCGTCGCTGTCTTCCAACCCATAACCAATCCCATACCTCAGTGTATTTACTCCAAATTTGGGAAATTTTTCAATCACGCAGCGGCATGGTAAAGGTGACCTATACTTTCGATTTCGGCAAAAAAATACAGCGTGCCGGAGTTGATCAGCTCAACACCTCGACCGGAAGCGCCATCCTCTAAAGCTAAAGATTCAAGATTTTTCATACTCCTACAATAGCCCCTACAGAAACACTGTCCGCACAGAAATTAACCGACTATTTTTTGGAACCGGCTCTAAGTTTGCCAGTTTATTTGTAAATTAGCGGTGAAATTGCGGAAAAGGCGGCATGCCGAAAGGGCATATCCGTTCCGCACAAACACCAAACACAATCTATGAGCTTGAAACCATTAAAGATAGGCATCACCCACGGCGATATAAACGGTATCGGCTACGAGGTGATTCTAAAGGCCTTCGAAGACCCACGAATGGCCGAAATATGCACCCCGGTAATATACGGATCGGCAAAAATAGCGGCTTTCTACCGTAAGGCCATGGAACTGCCAGAGGTAAAACTAGTAACGGCCACAACGGCACGAAACGCACGCGAAGGCGAGGTAAACATTGTAAACGTTGTTCCTGAAGACACCCATATAGAGCCAGGCACATTATCGAAAACAGCAGGCGAAGCCGCATTCACCGCCTTGGAACAAGCCGTAGCCGACCTTCGCGCCGGCGACATTGACGCCCTGGTTACAGCGCCTATATGCAAAGAGGCCATTCACAGCGAATCGTTCTGTTTTCCGGGACACACCGAATATCTTGAAGCCAGCCTTGGCGAAGGAAATAAAAGCCTGATGGAACTTTGCACCGCATCAGGATTAAGAGTGGCCCTGGTTACAACCCACCTGCCCTTGTCAAAAATTTCCCAATCAATAACTCGCGAAAACATTGTTGAAAAACTAACAATATTCAACCGCTCGCTTAAAGCCGATTTCGGAATAAACGCCCCACGCATAGCCGTGCTGGCACTAAATCCGCATGCCGGCGACGGAGGCCTGCTCGGAACAGAAGAAACCGAAATAATAGCACCGGCCATAGCCGACGCATGCCAGCAGCAAATACTGGCATTCGGGCCATATGCCGCCGACGGGTTCTTCGGCTCGGACGCTTACCGGCACTTTGACGGCATTCTGGCAATGTACCACGACCAGGGACTTGCCCCGTTCAAGACAATGGCAATGGATGCCGGCGTAAACTTCACAGCCGGACTGCCCTACGTAAGGACATCGCCCGACCATGGTACCGGATTCGACATTGCAGGCAAAGGCGAAGCTTCGGCCGAATCGATGCGCGAAGCTATATACATGGCCATTGACATTGTCCGCAACCGCCAGCGGCATGCAGCCGCCACACGAAACCCGTTACGGAAACAATACTTCGAAAAAGGCAAAGACAACGTTGTTCTAGACTTGGGCGAAAACAACAAAAAAGAATAATAATCATACAACACAATGCACTACGCCATAATTGCCGCAGGCGAAGGTTCCCGCCTGGTTCAAGAGGGGGTGGCACTGCCAAAACCGCTGGTCGACCTCGACGGCCGCCCAATGATAAAGCGCCTTATCGACATAATGCTCGACAACAACGCCGAATCAATAGCCATTATTGTTAACGAACAAATGACACAGGTACGCCAATATCTGGAAAGCCTGAAACTTGACACGGAATTCCGCCTGGTGGTAAAAACCACGCCAAGCTCTATGCATTCCTTCTGGGAAGTAAGCCGGGCATTTCCGGAATCCGGAAAATTCGTGCTGACAACTGTTGACACCATTTTTAGAGCCGACGACTTTGCAGCCTACGTAGAAGCATTCGAAAACGCCCCGGCCGGCACAGACGGCTATATGGGCGTTACTTCGTTTATTGACGACGAGAAGCCACTGTATGTAGACGTAGAGCCCGGATCCATGAAAATATCAGGATTCAAAGACCAGCCATTCGAAGGCATGAAATACATATCGGGCGGCATCTACGGCCTCACGGCCCCGGCTCTGGACGTGCTCCGCACATGCATCGGCACCGGCATAAGCCGCATGCGCAACTATCAGCGCGCGCTTGTTGAATCGGGCCTCCGTTTGCAGGCATGGCCGTTTCCAAAAATTGTCGACGTTGACCATGCCGCCGACATAGCCACAGCCCGGGAATTCATAAACCAATAAGAAAGCCAACAACACAACCATATCATCACATTTTTAAGAATGGCCGAAATAACCATAGCCGGCATAATGCGAGCCGGCGCATACTCGCCCAACCACATAGGAAACGACGCGGCAATCTTCAACGCCGTGGCCGACAACCTGCGCAAACGCGGATGTATAGTCAACATATATTCGGAGGAACAGTTCCTGAACGGCAACGTCGAAGAACAAATAATCGTGAATATGTGCCGCGAAATAAAATCGATACACAAGCTACAGAAACTTGAAGACGAAGGCCGGATAATAATAAATTCCGGTTACGGCATAGAAAACTGCACTCGCGAACGCATGACACGCATACTCGTAGGCTCAGGAATACCATATCCGGAAAGCCTCATTGTCAACACAAATGAATGCGTGCTCGAGGCACTGCGCTCATCCGGATTCGAACAATGCTGGATTAAACGCGGCGACTTTCATGCAATGCACAAAGAAGACGTCAGCTACGTACGGCATGCAGAGGAAGCACAGGAGGTTGTTCAGGAATACTTCCTTCGCGGCATTAAACGAGCCGTGATAAACCGCCACCTTGTAGGCGACCTAGTGAAATTTTACGGCGTACAGAACACCCCCTTCTTCTTCTGGTTCTACCCCTTCGATGCCGGACACTCAAAATACGGGCACGAAGCAATAAACGGCAAATCGCAAGGAATAGAATTTTCCAAAGACCGGCTGCGCGAAATCTGCCAGCATGCATCAGAAGTTCTTGACGTAAAAATTTATGGCGGCGACTGCATAATCTCCCCACAAGGCGACATAAGCATCATAGACTTCAACGACTGGCCAAGTTTCGCGCCATGCCGCAAAGAAGCCGCCCCACACATAGCAAAATGTATTTTATCGGCTGTGAAAGCCAAAACACGCCAATAACAAGCATATCCGAAAAAATGATCCAAACCTCCGACAAACAAAAATTCTCCTACCGCGACACGCTTAAAAGCATGGACACGGAAGAACATATAGACCTCGCCTTTTACCGCCCGATAGGCTACATGTGGGCGTGTATGGCGGCAAAACTCGGCATAAAGCCAAACGCAATAACAATAGCATCCATATTTCTAGGCATAGCTGCCGGCGTAATGTTCTATTTCACGCCGCTATGGATGAACATAACAGGCATGCTGCTTCTAATATGGGCAAACTCGTTCGACTCGGCCGACGGACAGCTTGCCCGTATGACCAAACAATACTCCCGGCTAGGACGAATACTCGACGGCCTGTCGGGCGACATGTGGTTTGCCGCCATATATATAGCCATCTGTTTGCGCGAAAACGCCACATCCGAATTCTTTTCAGCCCACCCGTGGGTAATTTGGACAATAGCCGTTGTAACAGGCATCTGCCATGCCAAACAGGCAGCCATGGCCGACTACTACCGGCAGTTTCACCTATACTTTCTAAAAGGGGAACAAGGCAGCGAGCTTGAATCGGCAGACGCATTGCGCAAAAAACTAGACGAAATACCGGCTAAAGGAAACTTCTGGAAACGCCTTGTTCTGAAAGTGTACACAAATTACACCGTAAACCAGGAACAGCACACACGCAACATGCAGCGTCTGCGCACACAGCTCAAAGCAAGCTTTCCCAACACCTTTGCATCGCAGTCGTTCCGTGACGAATTCCGCCGCCTAAGCCTGCCGCTAATGAAATATACCAACATATTGTCATTTAACTGGCGTGTAATTGCGCTATTCACCGCATTGTTCCTCAGAATGCCCTGGCTGTATTTCGCCTTCGAGCTGACAGTGCTTAATATACTGCTGATATACATGGTTATCAGGCACGAACGCATATGCAAAAAACTAACAGAAAAACTGAGAAATGGGGAATACCAAAATTAAAGGCATAATATTTGACTACGGCGGCACAATAGACAGCCGGGGCGACCACTGGAGCGAAGTTATATGGAAAGCATATCAGGCCGAAAACATTAAAATAGAAAAAGAAACATTCCGACTGGCCTATGTACATGCCGAACGCGAACTGGCACGCGTACGCCATATTATGCCTCAGGACAACTTTCTGGTTCTCCTGCAGAAAAAAATGGAAATTGAAATGGCGTGGCTGACCGA
>SSTG01000118.1 GCA_004801635.1 Muribaculum caecicola
GCCGGCAACGAGGTACTTAGCAGCGGATTTCCAAGTGCAGTGGCAAGTGCCGTTGCTATGGGGTTGGATGGTACGCGTACGCCTACTGTTTTTCTACCCCGGAACACGCGTGGCAGTGAAGGGGCTGACGGCAGCAGGAATGTGAACGGCCCCGGAAGATTTCTGCGCAGTATGTCGAATGCGCGGTTGTCTATCCTGGCATACCCTGCGGCCTGGCTTATGCTTGCGCACACTATCGACAGGTTTGTTTTAAGTGGGTTTATGCCTTTGATGCGGCATAGCTGTTCAATTGCCTTTTGATTTAGGGCATCGCAGCCATAAGCGTAGAATGTATCGGTGGGATATATTATTATACCGCCCTGCCGCATTGCTCTTACTGCCAGGTCGAGGTGTTTCTGGTTTATGGATGTAGGATACATTTGCAAACGCGTAGTGCTCATGTCTGTGCCGTATTCTGTTTAGAATGGTTTGCGGTATTTGTCGGGATTTGTGTCGTCAAGAATAGACAGGTACGAGTTGTAGCGTGACTGGGCTATGCGTTGGTTGCCAAGTGCTTTTAAAACGGCGCAACCCGGTTCGTGTGTATGGGTGCAGTTGCCGTAACGGCAATTTTCGGCTGTGGCAAATATTTCCGGGAAATAGTGTCCTACTTCGTCGCGGTTCATTTCTATAGTGCCGAATCCCTTTATGCCGGGTGTGTCTATTATCCATCCGCTTTCCGGAAGTTCGTATGCTTCTGAGAATGTTGTTGTGTGCATGCCTGTGTCGTGCACGTCTGAAATTTCGGCTGTACGTGTATTAGCTTGTGGGATTATTGTGTTTATTATCGACGATTTCCCTACGCCGGAGTGCCCGGCCAATAGCGATATCTTTCCTTTTAGTTCTGCATTGAGGACTTCAATTCCTTCGCCGGTTATGGTTGATGTGTGTAATACCGGGTACCCGATGCTGGAATAAAGGTATGTGACGGCATCAAGCAGTTCGCGCGAGTCGCTGTCGTTCAGCAGGTCGGTTTTGTTTATTACCAGAGTGGCAGGCACGCGGTATGCTTCGGCTGTGGCCAGAAAACGGTCGATAAAAGTGGTTGATGTTGCCGGATGGGCCAGTGTGGCAATTAAAAACGCGCGGTCGATGTTGGCAGCCAGTATGTGCGATTCTTTCGACAAATTGCTGGCACGGCGTATTATATAGTTTTTGCGAGGCTCTATGGCGGTGATAAAAGCCGAACCGTCGGAATTTACATTCAAGGTAATCCTGTCGCCAATAGCGACAGGGTTAGTGGTCCGCAATCCTTTCAGACGGAAATTTCCTTTTACTTTGCAAGGAATGTCTTTTCCGTTTTCGGCACGAACAATAACCCAGCTTCCGGTGTTTTTAATAACAAGTCCGTTCATTTCATCACAAAGGTACGGAAAAATTTACACAGGCTCTTGAATTTACTAGGTAAAAAAGGCCGGTAATAGCGAATCTTCAGAAAAATAATAATGGTAACGATATTGTTTAAAATTATGCAAAGGCTGGTAAAAAAACGTCCCAAACTGTTAAATAATGTAAACGGGGGGGGTAATTTGCTAATATTTATCGGTAACATGTTAAATTTGCAGCTGCTTGTCGATAAATATGCATAAAATCAATAATAAATGTGAATGCCGCCGGTTGTGAAACTGTGTGAGAAAATCCAGAATTCATCAAAACTATTTTATATACATATTAACTAACCGTATGAAAAGATTGCTATTACTCTTTGCTGCAATCATAACATTTTCGCTTTCTGCTTTTGCGGCAAACCGCACAGTGCAGGGCGTTGTGATTGGGGCTGAGGACGGTGAGCCACTGGTTGGCGCAACTGTGATGGGTGTCGGTACGCAGATTGGTGCGTCGACTGACATAGACGGACATTTTACAATTTCGTTACCCGAAAATGTTAAGTCGCTGAAAGTATCGTATGTCGGCATGGAAACACGCGAGGTGCCAATAACCGACGGGATGATGAAAATTGAACTTTCAAGCTCAAATGTTCTAGAAGAAGTTATTGCCGTTGCGTTTGGTACGGCAAAGAAATCGGCTTTTACCGGTTCTGCGGCTGTTGTTGGAGCAGAGGAATTGTCGAAACGCGTAACAACTAACGTGGCCGATGCGCTTGTCGGCACGGTGCCAGGCTTGCAGATGCGTGGTTCGTCGGGTGCGCCCGGCTCTGACCAGGGAAGTATGAATATCCGAGGTATCTCGTCGATGTTTGCCGATACAGACCCGCTTGTAATTGTTGACGGTTCGCCGTATCCGGCATCGCTTTCAAACATACCCCAGGGCGACATCGAGTCAATCACAGTGCTTAAGGATGCAGCTTCAGCCGCCCTTTATGGGTCACGTGGTGCTTCCGGTGTGATTATTATCACCACAAAGACCGGTTCGGACAAGGAGTCGCGTGTCAGCCTTGATGCAAAATGGGGTGCCAACACGCGTGCCATACAGCGCTATGACGTTATTGACAATGCCGGCGAGTTTTACGAGGCATATTATGACCAGGTTTACAACTACTACCGCTATGGTAACGGATATTCGCATCAACAGGCTAACTTGTCGGCCAACAACAAGATGCTGTCAGACCTTGCCTATAATGTATATAATGTGCCTGCCGGACAGACACTGATAGGGCTTAACGGTAAGTTGAACCCGTATGCAACGCTAGGTAATATAATAACATCGCGCGGACAACAGTTTTACCTGACTCCTGATAATTGGGACGACCTTTCGTATCATACCGGCCTGCGTCAGGAATACAATGTTACCGTTAACGGTGGAACCGACAAGGCTTCGTATTATGCCTCTTTGGGCTATCTTGACGACGAAGGTTTTATCCGCGGTTCCGGATATGAGCGTCTGACTGCCCGTTTTAAGGGCGACTTCCAGGCGAAACCATGGTTGAAACTGGGAATTAATGCCGGCTATGTGCATTCCACAACAAAGCAGGTGCCCAACCGCAGTGTTGAATCCTCGTCAATGACAAATGAAAACCTTGCGTATTATACCGACTATATTGCCCCTATTTATCCTGCATTCGTGCGCGGAGTGGATGCCGATGGCAAACCATACATAAAGACTGACGAATACGGGCATGTGGCATATGACTATGGTACGCCTAACTCCGGCTACTATCTCCAGCGTGCGTTCATGGGCAACGGTAACCCTATAGGTTCAAACAAATATAACAAGGTTGAAACAATAGGGAACCAGCTTAATGCTTCGTTTACTGCCGATTTCATACTTACATCTTATTTAAAAGCAAACATAACATCGTCTGTAACATGGGGCGAAACCGAGCTGTCTGATTTTGAAAATCCGTGGTATGGTTCCAAAGCATCGTCAAACGGTCAGCTTGACAAGTCTACCACCACTACGATGCGTACAAACAATATACAGACATTGACATATTTTGATGCGTTCGGGCTGCATAACGTGAACGTTATGGCTGGTCATGAATGGTATAAGTCGGAAGAACGCTACCTATATGCCATGGCCCGTGGTTCTTTCTCTCCATGGATTCCTGAAATCAATGCGTTTGCTTCGCGCCCTACATCGCAGTCGTATAAGAAAGGGTACAATGTGGAAGGTTATTTCGGTCGTGCCCAGTACGATTATGATTCAAAATATTTTGCATCTGTATCGTATCGCCGCGATGCATCGTCGCGTTTTGACAAAGCTCACCGCTGGGGTAACTTCTGGAGTTTTGGTGCGGCATGGATTGTTAACAAAGACTTCTTCCAGGATCAGGCATGGCTTAATATGCTTAAGGTTAAGGCATCTGTAGGCCAGCAAGGAAACGACAACATAGGCAACTGGGCATATATTGATTTGTACGATATAATACAGTCAGGCTCAACTACTATGGCTCCTTCTTTTGCCCAGATAGGTAATCCTGAAATTACATGGGAAACAACAACAAACTGGAACTTCGGTGTTGAATTCGGTTTGTTTGACAACAGGCTTACCGGTTCTATTGACGGATATTATAAGCGTACAAACGACTTGCTGTTCTGGCTCAATATTCCCGAATCGCAAGGATCGCGCGGTTACTGGAGCAATATCGGCGACATCAGCAACGCCGGTATAGAGGTTGTGCTTAACGGTACAATTATCAGAAACCGCAATGTTAACTGGAATGTTAACCTGAACTTTGCGCACAATGCCACAAAGGTGCTTTCGCTGCCTGAAAGTAAGAAAATTTATGGCGGTTTCAGCAACAGTGAAAACAATGTTGCATTCTGGTATGAAGAAGGCAAGCCGCTTTATAACCTTTATTTGCCGGCATATGCCGGGGTGAACGAAAAAGGCGAAGCCCTGTATTACACCGACTCGTCTATTGACATGGCAATGGACGGCCAGAATGCGCCGGCCACCAAGAAAGACGGCACTACCACCGACATTAACCTTGCCCCTAGCTATGAACTGGGTACTTCGCTTCCAAAATTGTTCGGAGGTTTCGGAACTTCGGTTCAGGCTTACGGGTTTGATGCTTCTGTACAGTTCGACTTCTCGCTCGGCGGAAAAGTGTACGATGCGCAATATGCAATGTATATGAGTCCGGCCGAGACAACAAAGGGTGCAGGACAAACATACCACCGCGACTATAAAAAATCATGGAGTCCGGAAAATCCCAATTCCAATATTCCACGCTGGCAGTTTGGCGATAAATATACTACAGCCAAGTCCGACCGCTTCCTGACATCTGCCCGTTATTTGAATTTCCAGTCGTTTACCGTAGGCTACACTTTGCCACGTTTCTGGAAAGAGATATCTAAAATACGCGTGTTCGTAATGGGCGAGAACCTTTGTTTCTGGTCGGCACGCAAGGGCCTTGACCCACGTTATGCCTATTCCGGCAACAACGGGCTGTCGCCTTATTCGCCTGCGCGCAACATTTCTGGCGGCGTGCAAGTAACATTCTAATTTAATAGACGATTCGCACAATGAAAAAAATAATATATTCAGCAATTGCGGCTTCGGCCTTTTTTGCAGCAACAGGCTGTATAGAGGAGATTGATCCGATGACTAACATAGTCACAGGCGACCAGGTTGACAAAGCTCCCGGCAGTTTCGAGGCACTTACCGATGCCCTTACGTCGCCGCTGGTAGGCCAGTTCAACTACTGGCCGGCAAAACAGTACCCGATGGACTTCGGCTATCCGGCAATGTTCCTTATACGCGATGTAATGGGGCAGGACATGGTGTGCAACAACTCCGGTTCATATTTCGCGTCGTGGGCGTTTTCTACAACAGCTATCTATCCTAAATATGCCCTTTGCCAGTTCCCGTGGACTGACTATTTTCAGTGGATTAAGAACTGTAACGTGGTGCTTGGAATGGCAGGCGAGGAGCCTGAAGACAGCCAGCGTTTTGGCGTAGGGCAGGCTTATGCGCTGCGTGCCATGTTCTATATGGATTTGGCAATGATGTATTCACAGGAAACATATGCCAATAATCCCGACGCACTTACTGTTCCGTGGGTTGACCAGTTCTCCAAAACAGAGGATTCTTTCCACAATCCGCGTATAACGAACAAGGTTATGTTCGGACATATTATCGACGATTTGAACAATGCCGAAACATATCTTGACGGTTATAGCCGTCCTAACGGCAAAACACCCGACCTTTCTGTTGTCTATGGTTTGAAAGCCCGTGCTTACTTATACATGGGAATGTGGAAAGAGGCCGAAGAATATGCCCGGGAAGCACAGAAAGGCTACACAATGATGTCGCAGGCTGAATACTGCGACCGCAATACCGGCTTTAACACGCACAACTCGTCGTGGATGTTGTACGTTGGGTTTAAGTCGGAAGACCCGTGCATTCAGCAAAATGATGCCGACTCGTCGTGGGGTTCTGCCATGTCGTTCGAGATATTCCATAAAAATGGTACCGGTTGCGGCTATGCGTCGAACTACGGGTATCAGATTGCGGTTATCGACCGTCATCTTTATGAAACGATTCCCAGCAGTGACTTCCGTAAAGGCCTGTTTATAGATTTTTCAATCAACGACCTTGACCCTGAGGCTGAAGACTATAGCGACAAACTATTGGAATTCCTGTCAGACTATTCTGACTATCCCGAAGAAATAGCCACAACCCCGGTTAGTCCGGAATATGCCTATGGCGTAGCCGGTTTCTCAACCAAGTTCCGTGTGGCCGGTGGTGAGGCCGGACGTGCCGACCAGTACATCGGCTTCCTTCAGGAAATTCCATTGATGCGCGTAGAGGAAATGAAACTGATTGAAGCCGAAGCCGCAGGTATGCAGAACGAAGGCCGGGGCATCCAGCTTCTGACCGAATTTGCCAAAACACGCGATGCGAACTATGTTTACGGCACACATAACGATGCTTACTACAATTCAGAGAATTCATTGTTCCAAAACGAAATCTGGTGGCAGCGACGTGTGGAACTATGGGGCGAGGGCTTTGGCCTGTTTGATATAAAGCGTTTTAAGAAAGGTATAATCCGTTCTTATGAAAATACCAACCATATCGACATGTACCAGTGGAATGTCGAGACAACGCCGCAATGGATGACATTCCTTTTCGGCGGAACCGAACCTGAGTACAACTACGACCTTATTCAGAATCCGCTGCCTGTACCGCCAACCAACAATTCGGAACCCTATGCGTGGTAATATGTAATCTCTCCTCACAAACAATTGTTAATACGAAATAAAATGAAAAAATATTTTCTCCCGTTAATAGCCATGCTGTGTGCCGGTGCCGTGTTTACATCGTGCGACGACGATGACTATTCGGCCGGTCCGGAGTCGGACGGGGCATATTTTGCCACCAATACGGCAAACAAGTTTGTTAATCTTTTCCGCGACGAAACGGTTATTGAAATACCTGTGCTTCGAAACAGCGACGGCGAAGCAGCCTCGTTCGGGCTAACACTGACCGATCCGTCGGGCATGTTCAGTGTGCCTGAATCAGTTACATTTTCACAGGGCCAGAAAGAAACGCTTGTCCCTATAACTTTCGACGGCGAGGCGCTGGCTCTTACCGATTACAAGGTAGAGCTTTCAATTAACAGTAACGCCTATCCTTACGGCATCACAACCCTTTCACTTATTATAGGGCTAGACGGGTCGTTGCGCTGGGCGCGTCTTGGAACCGGCAAATACACCGACGGTTTCCTGACATCCTTGTTCGGAATGGATCCGGTTGTACAGGACGTTGAAATTGATTATAACCTAGGTACAAAAGGCCTTTACCGTATTGTGAACCCGTATGGCGACGGCACGCCCTATGTTGAGGAAGGCGAAGTAGACCCAAACGACATCCGTTACATGGAAATAGATGTCAGCAACCCCAAAAACGTTGTGATAGAGCCGTTTAATTCCGGCTTGGACTTGGGCTATGGCGAAATGACATTTATGAGCGCTTCATATTATTATATGGATTTGGGAAACAGCGCCGAAGAAATTGTTGCAAACAAACTCAACGGCACGCTGGTAAACAATGTAATTACATTTAACAGCGGAGCACTGTTTGTAC
>SSTG01000119.1 GCA_004801635.1 Muribaculum caecicola
TCATGTATGTATCGCCACAACCAGTAGCATCGAATACCCGTTCTGGCTCATACGCAGGTATATTGAAGAATTCACCATCGGCATATATCAGCGAGCCTTTCTCGCCAAGAGTAAGCACAACTTCGCGAACGCCCCAACCAGCCAAAACGCGGGCAGCCTGGCATGGATCAGAGCAACCGGTAAGCGTTTCCATTTCAAGTTCGTTGGCTTTCAGTATTGAAATATACTTCATTGCCTCCACTTTTTCCGGCCAGTCAACGGCAAATACCTGTTCGCCCCTAACCTCGCGCAAATACCCCTGTGCGTCGGCCGACACAATACCGCGCTCAGATAATGCTTTAACCGTGTCGAGCGAAAAGTCATCGGCCAGCAACGTTCCCAGGTGGAATATCTTCGATTCAACATCGGCAAATGTATCAATTCTGAACGGGTCGGCCTTAGCCAGTACACGCTGAGTACGTTCATTTTGGTTTTCCGTATATTTATTTTCAAAATATACAGAGTTTTTACTCTGTATAACACGCACAGATATACCTTTTTCCCTAATATCTTCAACTGCCTTCATTTCGCTTGGTGCTAATGATGTAACAAGCTGAAACGAGGAATGGTCTAGACTAGCCATTGCATGTGCAAAATAAAAGGCCGTACCTCCGGGCATATGTACCGTATGATGCGGTGTCACTATCTTATCGAGGGTTATGTGCCCGATGCAGCATATATCTGTCTTCATTGTGTATTTGTTAGTTTTGTTTGTCAAGTTTTTTACCTGCCACCATCATGGCATATCCCATTACGAACAGATAGCCGGCCATTGGCACTACAAATGCAGTCGACATTGATGTGGCATCGGCCATAGCGCCCATAAGCGAAGTCCCCACGGCTCCACCCAACGGAGTCATCATTAGAAGCGACGAAGCTATCTTCGTATAACGGCCTGTTTCCACACACCCGATTGTTATAGCGAATATTGTAGGGAACATTATTGCCTCGAAAGCATATATGGCAAACAAGCCAGCCTTCGACAAGAAGCCTAAATCAAGCACAACTGCCAGCGAACCGGCAACTGTCATAACGGCACACGCCATAAGCACCCTTTCAGCAGCCACACGGCTCATTACCCAGCTACCGGCCACACGTGCCGCCATAAACAGCCCCAGGGCGCCAAACGACAGCACGGTCGATGCCTCTGGCTTGGTAAGCCATCCGTCGGCAGTAACATAATTTATAAAAAGTGAATTTATAGATATCTCAGCCACCTCATAGCAAAACAAAGCCAAAAGTCCCAGCCGAAATCGACGTTTGCTCCACAACCCACGTATAATGGCCCGGACACCAACCTGCGCATCATCACCATTCCCCTCCGGCTGTTTTATCTCCGGAAGCTTTATACGGCAGAATACCGCAGCCACGCATAGCACTATAACACCCATAACCGTGTACGGCAAAGCCACACTGCCCGAAGTATCGGAAAACAGAAACGACCCCACTATAACCGGGGCAAGTATGCACCCAAGGCCGTTGAACGACTGTGCCAGATTCAGGCGGCTAGCCGCCGTAACCGGGCTGCCAAGTTCTGTAACATACGGGTTAGCCGCAGTTTCAAGCACCACCAGGCCACACCCAATTATAAACAACGCGGCAAGGAACAAATTGAATGACATTAAATGCTCGCCGGGAATAAACATAAGCGAGCCAAGGCCGAACAAAAGCAGCCCCATTACAACACCACGCCTGTATCCATAACGAGTAATGAATATTCCGGCCGGAAGTGCCATAAGGAAATAGCCCAGATAAGTAGTGGTCTGTATTAATGTGGAATGGGTTATAGTTATTGACAGCGATTCCTGAAAATGCTTGTTTAGCACGTCGAGTATAGCACGTGCAAATCCCCACATAAAAAACAGCGACGTTATAAGTATGAACGGCTGCAAATATTTTTTACTTACTAATTTATTGTTTTCGTCCATTAAAACTATCTATTTGCAAACGGAAAAATTTGCGCAAATTTACTAAATATATTTCAATAAGCAATTTGTATGAACATCTACTTAAAACCAGACTTGGTGCGCATACAAAGAGTTAAATGTGCTCAAGAAGCAAAAAGGGTGTGTAAAAAACACTTAAAAATAGTTAACGAAGCGTTGCGTTTTCATAATTTCTTATAATTTCGCAAATGTCAAATACCAAGAAACGCAAAACAACCTAAAAATCAATACCCTCATCCAAACAAGGCTCGCTAAGATAACGATCCGCCCGACAAATAAGGCTGACGGCCGTAAAAAAAACATTTAGGCTCCTGTCTAATATTTTTGTTAAAACAAAATTTATAACCATAATATTTAACCTAAAATCAAACCATGTTTCTTACATACGCGACACACGTCGCGTATGTCGCTGATTCTTGCCTGCCTGCTCATTGGCATCCAGGCTTGGGCACAGACAGCCATAACCGGCAAGGTAACCGATCCGCAGGACGAACCGCTTATCGGTGCCACAGTAATTGTTAAAGGAACACAAACCGGAGTTTCCACCGACTTCGACGGCAATTATTCAATAAAAGCCGCCCAAGGCCAAACTCTGGTTGTGAGCTATGTCGGCTACAAAACAAAGGAAGTTCCCGTCAAAGGGAGCACAGTTAACGTTGTACTGAACGATGATCAAACCATACTCGACGAAGTGGTTGTGGTTGGTTACGGTTCCATGCAGCGCAAAGATGTAACGGGGTCAATAACCACAGTTAATGCAAAAGACCTCAACGTTGGCGCCTATACCGATCCCGGCCAGTTGCTACAAGGTAAGGTTCCCGGTCTGGTAGTTGTTCAAAACTCCGACCCCAACGGCGGTGTAAACTCACTCACATTGCGCGGTGCCTCAACCCTTAACGGAGGTTCGTCGCCTCTCTATGTGGTAGACGGCATTCCGGGTGTCGACCTGAACCTGGTTTCGCCAGGCGACATCGAATCAATCGATGTGCTGCGCGATGCCTCGGCAACAGCAATCTACGGCTCCAAAGCCGCCAACGGCGTTATCATTGTTACAACAAAACGCGGTAACGAAGGCCCGGCAAAAGTAACATATTCAGCTTATGCCGCTTGGGAACGCATAGCTAACGACCACAAAATGATGAGTGCCGACCAGCTGCGCAAATATGCGGCCGACAACGGTGTAGAGCTTCCAAACGACATGGGAGCAAATACCAACTGGCAAAAAGAAGTACAGCGCACAGGCTTCGCCCACAACCACAACCTGTCAATATCAGGCGGAAACAAATCAACCAGCTACATGGCCTCGCTCAACTATATTGCCCGTGACGGTATTATAAAAGGTGTCGGCAACAACCTGTTTACCGGACGTGCATATGTTGAAACAAAGACACTTAAAGACAGGCTGACTCTTGCCGTAGGTATAAACGGCAACGTACGCAACGAATGGGGAGTTTTGCGCAACAAGGACAACGCAGAATCCGTTTACCAGCAAATGTATTCATATTCGCCACTTGTTCCGGTGAAAAACGAAGACGGCAGCTGGTACAGCAGCGGCAGCAACATATCGCAGAACTACAACCCTCTGTCTATGATATACGAAGACCGCTCGCGCGCCACTCTGAAACGTTATCAGGTAACAGGAAAAGCCAGCCTGAAAATTATAGAAGGCCTATTACTTAATGCCAATTTCTCATATGAGGCAAAAAGCTGGCACTATCGCG
This sequence comes from Muribaculum caecicola, assembly GCA_004801635.1. Taxonomy (GTDB): domain Bacteria; phylum Bacteroidota; class Bacteroidia; order Bacteroidales; family Muribaculaceae; genus Muribaculum; species Muribaculum caecicola. The sequence continues at coordinate 3,707 of SSTG01000119.1, forward strand.
ACTACTATTCGTCAAAATCGCAAATCAAAGGCAAACGCAACGGAGAAACCTCTCAAAACATGACAGAGGACTACGGCAAGCTAATGGAAATCTACGGTAACTACGACAAAACTTTCGGAAAAAGCCATAAGCTAGGCCTGATGGCAGGTTATTCGTGGGAAGAACATGAAAACGGCGACGGCTTCGGTGCCCGTGGCTATAACTTCTACGACGACTATCTTGGATGGAACGACATAGGCATGGCTAACTCCTGGGATCCCGACCCGGTATGGGGCAATCTCAAAAGCACCACACGCATGATTTCTTTCTACGGACGTGCCAACTACTCATACGACAGCAAATACCTGCTCCAAGCCGCAGTACGTCGTGACGGTGCTTCTGTATTCGGCACCAACAACAAATGGGCCACTTTCCCCTCGGCATCCGTAGCATGGCGCATCAGCCAGGAAGACTTCCTTCGCGGCTGGGAGCCACTCACCGACCTTAAATTACGTGTTGGCTGGGGACAAAGCGGTAACTCTACCGGATTCGACATATATACCTCGCGTTTCTTCTATGAAAACAAAGAAACAAACGGTATGCGCAACCGCTTCACCTACGTCGACGCCCAAGGAAACGAGCACAGCTACAAGCTAATATCGGCAGGACGCAACGTAAACAAAGACCTAAAGTGGGAAACCACTACCATGCTCAACATCGGTATAGACTTTGCTTTATTCAACGGCCGCTTGAACGGTACAATAGAATATTACAACAAAGACACCAAGGATATGATATGGGACTACTATGTTTCAACCCTGAAATATCCGGTAAACAAAATGACAGCCAACGTAGGCAAAATGCTCAACCGTGGTGTCGAACTTACAATCAATGCCGTACCCGTTCAGACTCGCGACTGGAACTGGACAACGTCAATCAACCTGTCGCATAACAAAAACAAAGTTGTCAGCGTTACAAATACCGAATTCAACGAATGCGACCTTAACCAGTACGACCCCAACATGCCTGGCCTGTCGCAAGGCTGTACAACACAGCGTATTGTAGAGGGCAAACCAATAGGTTCGTTCTATTTGTGGGAATGGGCCGGCTACGATGACAAAGGCGTTTCAACATTCTACGAACGCGACGTTGAAACAGGCGACTATATTATAGACGAAAACGGCAACCGCAAAACCACACAGCAACCGGGAGAAAAAGACCGCATATATGCCGGCAACGCACAGCCTAAGCTTACCATGGGATGGGACAACAAAATCACATGGAAAAATTGGGACCTGAACCTGTTCTTTACCGGCGTGTTCGGCCAAAAGATATTCAACGAACCACGAGCATTCTATTCTTATGTAGGTGCAATATCTCAGGGTAGAAACTGTCTGGAATCAGTTATCAAGGAGCAGAATTACAACGACGGCCTGGCACACTACCCCAGCACACGCTATCTGGAAAACGGCTCATATTTCAAACTGTCGACAGCAACACTTGGCTATACATTCCGCAACTGTTTCAACGGATGGCTCAGCGACCTGCGCCTGTATGTTTCGGCAAACAACGTATTCACAATCACAAAATACAAGGGTCGCGACCCGGAAATAAACCTTGGAGGCATCGCCCCCGGTCACGACACACGTTGGGACCACTACCCACGCTGCCGTCAGATTCTTGTAGGTGTTAACGTTAACTTCTAATCATTAAATCAACATGAAATCTTATATAAAATTATTGATGCTGGCTGGAGTAATGGGCTCTCTCACGGGCTGTACCGACCTTGACACTCCAATCGACACACGATACCCGGTAATGCCCGACAACCCTATTGCCGTTGACGCGGTATTCAACAGCAGCTATCGCCAACTGCACAACTGGTTCGCGCGCGACTTTGGCGAAGGTGTTGTTAACCAAGGTGACGAAATTATGGGCTGCTGCTATACCATAGGTAACTACTACGACGACGGCCGCGCTATAAACGCATCAATCCACTCGCTAACGCTCAACAACTGGAGCACCAACATTATGAGCGGCTGTATGGAAGGGATAACACAGACAAACAAAATTTTGCTGGAATACGGTGGTCCGGAAAAGAACGACCCTGTAGTTGCACCTGTACGTGCTGCAAGGGCATTCTACCATTTCTGGATGATGGAACTTTTTGGCGACGCGCCAATTATTGACCACGTTGTTCAGGAAAGCGAACGTATTGACCGCTCACCCCGCGCCGACGTTGCCAAATTCATCGAATCGGAACTAATCGAGATTCTTTCGCAAGAAGACGGCCTTAGTAAAAAGAACGACCCTACCACATATGGCAAGCCAAACTACTGGATGGCAGCCTCCCTACTTGTTAAACTATATCTAAACTGGGGAGTTTACACACATCCTATAACCACTGTCGACATCAATACTCCCAACGAAAAGCTGGCTGACTGCGTTAAATGGTGTGATGAAATTATCAAAAGCGGCATTTTTGAAGTCGGCACCGGCTACCGCAAGAAATTCTTTCCGGATAACGGCGTGCATATAAAAGACTTTATATACGCATTCGACGTTGACCCGGCAAACAAACCAGAAGGAACAACTACCTGGCACCGTTGGTTCGGATTCAAGAAAGAGAGTCTTTGTGTTCCTGCCGTCTACGGATGGACACACGACAAGTCGCTTGCCGGCATACTTGTACTGACAAAGGAATGCGTAGCACGATTCAATCTTCCCGGCGACGAACGAAACAAGATGGTGCTTAAAGGACCGCAATACCAGATGGATGCCAACTACGAATTCACCAACATACCAATAATGGTTTATAAAGACCCGTCTAAACCAACCACATTAATCGGACAGCTTAATTACCGTGACGATTTTGAATTTGACGACGGATCAATCTACTCTCTTGGCGACGAGTCGCTTCCGGCTATAAACAAAACCAATATAGCCAACGGTACCGCTCTGCTGAACATTCAGAAAGGAGCACGCCTTTGCAAATATCCTCCGCGTGAACAAGACTATACGTTGTATAACCGCCAGCAGGCAAACGATTATCCAATATTCCGATATGCCGATATTTTGCTGACAAAAGCAGAATGTATTATGCGAGGAGCCGCCCCGACAATGGGACACTCCGTAGCCGACCTTGTCAACCAGGTCAGGGACTGTGCCGGCGCACCAAAGGTAACCTCGTTCTCCATGCAGGATATGCTTGACGAACGCTCGCGCGAATTTATTCTTGAGCCTTGGCGCCGCAACGACCTTATACGTTTCGGACAGTTCGAAGCAGACTGGGGCGAGAAAAACCGTTACAAAGTATGGGAAGACGAAGCCCACACCAAATTCCATTGGCAGGAACGCGAAGGCGCAACCGACCCCAACCGCCGCCTTATGCCGCTTCACAAAGATATTCTGCAAACAAACACCAACTGGAGCCAGAATCCAGGATATTTGGGAATTTAATTGAAACAAAAAACCGGCGGCTGCCACAACTTGCAGCCGCCGGTTAATAACAAAACATTCCATTCACTATTTATAAATCCTTAAAATTAACTCTCATGTTAAAAAACTACATTAAACGCAGTGTTATGCTATTAGGCGCAGCAGCTGTTGTTACAACAGCCAGTGCCGACGGTTACGTTGACGTAACCCGTACATATATGAAAGAAACCGCTTATCTTCCCGGATGGCAAGGCGTTATCGGTGCCGTTGGCGAAGGCGTTGGCGAAGTTTGGAACGGTGCATTCCGCCTTTATCAGAATCTTGGCGAACAGCCTGCCGGTGAATATACACTGACTTGCAACGCATTCTATCGCTGTGGCAGCAATGTATTCACAA
>SSTG01000011.1 GCA_004801635.1 Muribaculum caecicola
TCTTTATGCCGCAACTTTGACAAACGATAACGACAAGCGTCTTCAAATTTACGATACAGCCGTTAACCTGTATCCTAACGACTATCGCACATACAACAACCTTGGTATGTGCCAGTATATAGACCAGGATTATGACGCGGCTGCTGCAAACTTTGCGGAAGCGGCACGTCTGGCTCCGGAAAGTGGCGAGGCGCAAATGAATCTCGGCTTGGTATCGATGCTGAATAAAAACTATAAGGATGCAACCGCAAAATTCGGTAATGCAGCAGGTGTACCTGCTCTTGGCGAGGCTCTTGGTGTGTATTATCTGAAGCAGGGTGACTATAATTCGGCAATACGTGCTTTCGGCGACTCAAAAACCAACAATGCCGCACTTGCCCAGATATTGAATAAGGATTATAGCAAGGCTAAGTCAACCTTGGCTGCAATACGCATGCCTGATGCTACTACGTTCTATCTGACTGCTGTTTTGGGTGCTCGCACAAACAACTCAAATATGGTTTATAACAATTTGCGCCAGGCAGTGAAACTGAATAAAAATATGGCTGCACAGGCAAAAAGCGATCTTGAATTCTCTAACTTTAATTTAAGCGCGCTTTAATAACGTAATAAATATTTTATAAAGGGGCCCGGCATTGTTTATTTGCCGGGCCTCATTTTTTGCTAATACACATAATATTCTTAATTTTGTAGAAGACTTATAATTAGTTATTTTGGAAATATTTAAATCGTTTACACTCCATTTGCGAGGCCGGTTGCACAGGTTTTGCAGGCCGCAGGTTATGGGTATATTGAATGCGACACCCGATTCGTTTTACGGTGCTTCGCGGTATAGTAACGCTGATGCTGTTCGTGCTGCTACTGACAAAATGACAGGGCAAGGTGCGGATATTATTGATGTAGGAGCATATTCTACCCGTCCGGGTGCCGGCAATATAAGTGTTGACGAGGAGTTGCGCCGCCTTGACCTGGCGTTGGAGTGCGTGCGCAAGGTTAATTCGGATATACCTGTGAGTATTGACACTTTCAGGGCAGAAGTGGCGCGGAAAGCAGTTAGGGAGATGGGTGCCGATATTGTTAATGATGTTTCAGGCGGCGATCTTGACAGTGCGATGTTTGATACTATTGCCGAACTTAACGTGCCATATGTGCTTATGCATATGCGTGGAACCCCTGATACGATGCTGCAACAAACAGACTATTCTGATGTTTCGTCGCAAGTGCTGTCGAATCTTCAGGAAAAGGTTGTCAGGTTGTCGAATATGGGAGTTGCTGATATTATTGTAGACCCGGGGTTTGGGTTTGCAAAGAATCTTGAACAGAATTACGAATTATTGCGCAACCTGCACCTGTTTAACATTCTGGACCGTCCATTGCTTGTTGGCATGTCTAGAAAATCAATGATATTCAGAGCAATTGACAAAACACCGGAGGATGCCCTTGAGGGTACTGTCGCTGCAAATACTATTGCCGTGTTGAACGGAGCGTCGGTGTTGAGGGTGCACGATGTTGGTGCTGCAACTGACGCTATAAATATAATTGAACATACATATCCATCATTTATATCTTGTAAGTAAATGTTACAGTTCGGATTAAAAGACGCGTTAGATATCATACTGGTTGCCCTGTTCCTTTTTTATCTGTATAAACTGATGAAAGAGTCGGGCACCATAAATATATTTTTCGGCGTGTTGGCATTTATTGTTGTATGGGTGTTGACATCTGAAGTTTTAGAAATGCGGCTGATAGGCACAATTTTAGACAAGGTAATGTCTATCGGCCTTATTATTCTGGTAATCCTTTTCCAAGATCAGATAAAGCGCTTTCTGGTTGAACTTGGCAATCATAACCGGTGGCGTTTTCTGAGCCGGATGTTCTCTCATCACCATGGCGCAAAGAAAGGCAATCAAGCCGATGCCAGAAAGTCGATATTGGCAATTGTCTATGCCTGTATGTCAATGTCGAAGTCTAAAACCGGTGCGTTGATAGTAATTCAGCAGTCCTTGCCGCTTGACCAGTACGAGAATACTGGCGACAGTATTGATGGCTTGATAAACACGCGCTTGATAGAAAATGTGTTTTTTAAAAATTCTCCTTTGCACGACGGGGCGCTTATTATTGCCCATGACCGCGTAAAGGCCGCAGGATGCATCCTTCCTGTTAGTCATGACACTAAGATTCCACGTTATATGGGCTTGCGTCATCGTTCGGCTTTAGGTATTTCGCAAGCTACTGATGCTGCGGCAATTGTGGTTAGTGAGGAAACAGGAAATATATCGTTTGCACATAAAGGGAAAATTGATACCCGCCTGTCGTCTACAGAATTGGAAAAGCGGCTTTCCTCACTGGAATATTTATAGTTTGTTTTTTGTTTTGCGGTGGCAGTTTCTGGACAGAATGCACCCGTTGCATTTGTCTCCGGGAGTGGTGGCTTTGCGGCAAAACAGCATATATATGATTCGTGTAGCGAAAACCAGGGCACAGCAAATAATTATTATTACAAACAGCCATTGTATGGCATAGTCGGTTATTGTCCAGTATAAAGTCATAGTATATTACAGAGGGCATTAAATGTGTAATAAATAACAAATTCGCTGTCGTGGTCGTTCATTTGGCTATTTTGCGGTGGGCAGTATGTTCAGCAGGTTCTGCTTGATATGCAAATACTCTTGCTCGAAATTCGGTGTCAGAATTCCCTTGCCAATGGTTTTGTCTACTTCTGATAACTGCCAGAACCTGCCTGTTTCTATTTCTTCTGCATCGGGGTTGATGTTGATGTTCTGCGGCACGATTGCTATGAACGTGTTTATAAGTTCTTGTTCTCTGTCTGACTGAAATATGTAAGGCTTAACTGCATTCAGGCTTAATACGGATATGTCGATGCCTAATTCCTCACGTGCTTCACGTTCAATAGCTTCTTGTATGGTTTCGCCAAAGTCTACATGTCCGCCGACTGCTGTGTCCCATTTGCCGGGTTGTATGTCTTTGTTTTTAGAACGTTTTTGCAGATATATACAGCCTTGTTCCGTTACCAAGTGCAGGTGTACAACCGGATGAAGGAGCATGCTGCCTGAGTGGCATTCGCCTCTTGTGGCACTTCCTGTAACTTCTCCATGTTTGTTGACCAGTGGGAACAGTTCTTCCTTATTCATATTGATACTATTTTTTCTTAAATTTTTTTGATATCGCTGTAGAAAGGCGCTGAGGGCTCAGGTCTGGTTGATATTCTGAAAAGTCAAGCCTTAAAGGGCATCCTTCTCTGAAACGGCTGCACCCATATGCCGATTTGCCTTTGAGTATGTAACCCTGATTACAAATCGGACATTTTATCTCTGTCAGTGATTTTATTCTGGGTTTTGCTTGCCGTGGTGATTTTACTTTTTCAGCTTTGTCAGTGTTTTGGCTTTTGCCTGATTGGTCTACTTCGATGCGTCTTAGAGAGTTGTCATTTAGCACTCTTATAACAATGTCGTTTATAAGTGCTTTTAAGTCGTTTATGAAGTCGTTAGCCGAATATGAGCCGCGTTCTATGCGTCGCAGTTTGTTTTCCCACAGTCCGGTTAACTTTGCGCTTTTTAGCAGTTCTTCTTCAATGATGTCAATCAGGGCTATGCCGGCTTGGCTGGCTGCTATGCTTTTGCCTTTTCGACTTATGTATTTGCGTCGGAACAGGGTTTCTATTATTGCGGCACGGGTTGACGGACGGCCTATTCCGTTTTCTTTCATTGCTTCGCGCAATTCCTCGTCGTCAACGGTCTTTCCTGCACTTTCCATGGCTCGCAGCAGTGTGCCTTCTGTATATGGTTTTGGCGGCTGTGTTTGTTTTTTTGCAAGATCGGGTGTGTGTGGCCCTGATTCCCCGGTTTTCAATGGAGGAAGTATTCTGGAGTCGGAATTGTCGGTATCGTTGTCTTTTGAATTTGAATCGGACGAATACAGGTCTCTCCAGCCGTTCTTGGTTATAACTTTACCTACGGCTTTGAATTTTTCACCAGCAACATCGGCCATTGCCGTTGTTTGCATAAATTCGCAATCTGGATAGAATGCTGCAATGAAACGTAGGGCTATGAGGTGGTATAACTGCCGTTCCAGCCCTATTAATTGAGCTGGATTTTGCCCTGTTGGTATGATGGCATGGTGGTCGGTTACTTTAGAGTTGTCAAATACCTTTTTTGTTTTTGGTATTTTGCCGTTATTGAGTATGCCGGTTGTCCATTGTGTGTATGGGCTCATTTGCCGGAGTATCTGCGGAATTTTCGGATAAATGTCATCGGGCAGGTATGTAGTGTCGACACGTGGGTATGTTGTTACTTTCTTTTCATACAGGCTTTGTATGAGTTTTAGTGTATCGTCGGCTGTCCATCCCCATTTTTTATTACATTCTACCTGTAGCGATGTAAGGTCGAACAGGCGTGGTGGGGCTTCTTTACCCTTTTTTTCAGATACGTCTGTTATTGTCAGTGGCTGTCCCGTTATCTTTGCCAGTGCCTCGCTTGCCTGTTGTTCTGTTTCGTATTTGCCTGCCGTAGCCGAAAATACAGCCTCGCGGTATGTGGTTTTAAGTTCCCAATAGTCCTTAGGGGTAAAATTTTCTATTTCCTGATGTCGTTGTACGATAAGTGCCAGTGTCGGGGTTTGTACGCGTCCTATAGACAGTACATTGCTTTTTGATGAATAATTTTTTGACGCGTATTTAAGGGAATATAACCTGGTGGCGTTCATTCCTAAAATCCAGTCGCCTATGGCACGCGATAATCCTGCATAATACAGGTTGTCGTATTCTGCAGCTGGCTTAAGTGTTTGAAACCCCTCCTTTATTGCCTCATTTGTCAGCGAGCTTATCCATAGCCGTTTTACAGGACATTTTATTTCGGCTTTCTGCATAACCCAGCGCTGTATCAGTTCTCCTTCCTGGCCGGCATCGCCGCAGTTTACAACTTCCGATGCATTTTCTATAAGTTGTTTTATTACATTGAATTGCTTTTCTATACCTTTGTCGTCAATCAGCTTTATGCCGAAACGTTCAGGTAGCATCGGCAGCTGGGCTAGCGACCAATTTTTCCATAGGGGAGAGTAGTCTGCCGGCTCTTTGAGGGTACATAAATGACCGAAAGTCCATGTTACCTGGTAGTTGTTTCCCTCATAATAGCCGTCGTGCCTGTCGTTGGCACCAAGAATCGCCGCAATGTCGCGTGCAACACTTGGTTTCTCTGTTATGCAAACAATCACTTTGATGTTTTTATTTCTGTAATATCTGTTCCGCGAGGGGTGACTAGCTCCAGTTTGGCATTGTTGAATGGTGTCATTGGGCGGAAGTCTATTTCTACAGGTATTATACCGTCTTCCTCCCATTGGAACCAGCGTTTGAAGTCTACGCCGTCAATGTCGCGAGCTTGGAATGATGCTGTGCCTATTCTTAACATGGCTTCGTCAATACGTTGCGATGTATGCGGATTGCCACATAGTTTAGCGTACATGCGTGTTACATCGTTTCGAAAATCAATACTGTCAACTGTTATGTTGATGTGTTTTGCTGCAGTTGTGCGGTAATGCCGTTCTGTTCGGGCTTGTGCTGCCACTGCCACTATTATCAGTGATAGGGCGGCAAATAGAAATATATAGTTGTATTTGTTGAGTTTCATGGCATTGTTATTTGTTTTGTTGTTTTGCTTCGTTCCACAATGCATCCATTTCCTGTAATGTCAGTTCGCTTAGTTTGCGGTTTGAAGCAGTTGCTTTTGATTCAATGTAGTTAAATCTGGATATGAATTTTTGATTTGTGCGCTCTAATGCGTTTTCCGGGTTTACGCCGTATAGTCTGGCCGCGTTTATAATGCTGAATATCAAATCGCCGAATTCGCCTTCTATATTGTCTGTGTTATTAGATGTTATTTCTGTTTCTAACTCGGCAATTTCTTCTTTAACTTTGTCCCATACGTCGTTTTTATGTTTCCAGTCGAAACCTATATTTGCAGCCTTTTCCTGTATTCTACAGGCTTTTATCAGTGATGGCAGTGTTTTGGGAACACCGCTTAGCACAGTTTTGTTACCACCTTTTTCTTTTAGTTTTATTTGTTCCCAGTTTTGTTCAACCTGGTGGGAGTTTTCGGCAACGGTTGAACCGAAAACATGTGGATGCCTGAAAATTAGTTTGTCGTTGAGGGCTTCAGCAACATCGGCGATATCGAAAACATTCTTTTCTGATGCGATTTTTGAGTAAAAAAGAACATGTAACAGTACATCGCCAAGTTCTTTTTTTATGTTTTCGTTGCTGTCAGACAACAGGGCATCGCAAAGTTCGTAGACTTCTTCAATGGTATTGGGGCGGAGTGACTCGTTGGTCTGTTTCTTGTCCCAGGGACATTTTTCACGTAAAATATCCAGTGTGGCTATTACGCGAGCCAGAGATTCTGCCTTTTCTTTTATGCTATGATTCATAATGTTGCTTTTATTGTATAATGCAATTATGGTTTGCATTTGTTGTTCATACAAATTTACAAATAATTCACTAATTTTTCAATATGGCTATATTGATTTTGTGTTGGTGTATTTGTTGTTTGTATGGAAAAATGCTATTTATAAAGGCTTAAAATGTTATTGTGTCGTGAAATTATGTTAAAACAATATCATTTTGCCGTGAGGGCGTTTGCCGTGACAAAATTTATTGGTAAATTTGCATTGTGTTTTTCATGGTATTAGATTTAAGGTTAACTAAGATTGGTTGTCGCGATGACAATCAATTTTTTTGTAATATATTTTTCTTTTAAATCGGGTGTAGTGTGTTGGGTTATTGTATAAAATTGGCTATATTTAAACTTGCTAAATCTGGTACAACGTTAGTTAAATCATGCAGTATGGATTCTTATAATAGCGGCATTGCTTTTTCTAAAAGTATATTGTTGATGGGGGTTATGCTTATTCACTGCAATATACTGGCTTTTTGTGAGCCGCCGGCAGGTTTGCCGGCTGTTTCTATTATAGAAAATGTTATGATTTGGTGCAGCTATTGTGTGCCGTTGTTTTTTATGATATCCGGATATTTGTATTTTCGTTCGTTTACTGGATTTGATTTGCAGTTGTTTAAGCTTAAGACCAAAAAGCGTATTTTCTCACTTGTTGTGCCTTATGTTGCTTGGACAACTATTTATGCCGTGGTGCGTGTGTTTAAGGCTTTGTATTTGGGTTATGATGGTGAGGGCCTTGTTGTTGACGGCAACATTTCTTTTATTGGCTTTTTAAAAGGCTATTGGGATACAGGTGACGGTTATCCGGTTGGATTCCAGCTTTGGTTTGTTAGAAACCTGATAGTTTTTGTTTTGGCGGCTCCGGTTGTGTATTTGTTCGCTTTCAGATATTGGGCTTTGTGTTTTATGTTGTTGGTTTCGGTTGTGGTTGGGATTAATCTGCACGGGTTAGAGTATTTTACAATAGGGGCTGCGCTGGCACTGCATCGTATAGATATTGACAGGTTTTCAGGAGCGTATTGTGTGTCTGTGCTTGTCTTGCTGGCATTTGTAAGTTTATGGCATGCGGCAGATTTTAGTGTGTTCCGTATGGCATTGACTGTTGCTATTTTGTTTGCCCTTACTGGGGCTGTGTCATGGAGTGCCGGCCGGAGTTTGCTTTGCAGATTATCCGCAGGTTTTCTGTTTTTTGTTTATGCCGTCCATGGTTTGTATTGTTCGCTTATAGACAGGTGGCTTCTTCAAGTTGTAGGGTATGATACGTCGTTTAGGTTGTTTGCGTGCTTTGTTTTGGCATTAATAATAATAATGTCTGTGTCGACGTTTTTTTATTGGCTGTTTTGCCGATACTGTCCTGGCTTGATTGGTATACTGTGTGGTAGGCGTTAGTCCTCAAGTTCATTGTCATTATCATCGAAATCGAAGTCAAAATCCCAACCCATACCGGAATTTTCAGCAATGTCCTGTCTGAATTTTTCTAGTTCGCGGCTGTCGCGTTTTGTTGGTCGTCCGAGGCCTTTTCGCCTGTCGATAAAGCCTGACACTTTAATAACTTCCAACAGGTCTAGTTCGCTTTGAGGAGTTCTGTTTTCCAGATAATCCGGCACTAGCTTTGCCCCTAGTCTGTTTTCTGTTAGGGCTTTGACTAAAAAGGAATATGTGACCGGCGGTTTCCGCACTTTTACAATGTCGCCAACGCGTACTGTCCGTGACGGTTTGGCCTGGGCATCGCCTATGCTTATGCGGCCTTTTTTACATGCTTCGGCAGCAATTGTGCGTGTTTTGAATATTCTGGTGGCCCACATCCATTTGTCAATGCGTTCTTCTGCTTTTGCCATTATACTAGTGTTATTTGTTGTTGAAGTTGCACATTGCAAACTGTATGCCGCTAAGACAGAAAGCTCGTATGGCTTCACAGGCTATGTCTATACGGGCCGGTAACTGTTGCCTCTGGTCAAGGCTGAAGTGTCCCAGTACGTAGTCAACTTGGCATCCGCGAGGAAAATCGTTTCCTATGCCGAAACGGAGCCTTGCGTATTGTTGGGTGCCAATGGTCTGTGCTATGTTTTTAAGTCCGTTGTGGCCTGCATCGCTGCCGGACGGTTTTAGCCGTATTGCCCCGAATGGTATGGCAAGGTCGTCTACTATAACCAGTATATGGTCTGTGGCTATTCCTTCCTTGTCTTTCCAATAGCGTACTGCGTTGCCCGAAAGGTTCATGTATGTTGAGGGCTTTAGCAAAGTCAACATTTTGTTTTTCAGCCTCATGTGGGCAATATCACCATATCGGTCGGTGTTAAAAGAAGTATTGGATGCCTCTGCAAAGGCATCCAATACTCTGAATCCTATGTTGTGGCGGGTACCGTCGTATTCCGAACCGATATTACCCAGCCCTACAATCAGATATTTCATTGGGTATGTGTCAAAAAAATAACCGTTAAAGATTATGCTTTGGCTGCGGCACCACGAGCTGCACGTGTCAGCTGAACTGCGCATACAACGGCGTTCTTTGCATTTACAAGCTCAAGTCCTTCGTAGTGAAGGTCGCCAACCTGGAGTGTTTTTCCAAGGCCGAGGTTGTCAATGTTAACAACAACGCGTTCGGGTATTTCGGTGTAGATTGCCTTAACTTTAAGTTTTTTCATGCTAAGTGTGAGCTTACCACCGGCTTTAACACCTTCTGCGTGGCCTTCCAGCTTAACAGGTACCTCTACAACAACAGGCTTGTTGTTGAAAACTTCAAGGAAGTCAATATGGAGAATGGTGTCTTTAACAGGGTGGAACTGGATTTCGCGGAGAACGGCGTTGCGTTTTTCACCGTTAACGTCTAGTTCTATAGCAAATACGTCGGGTGTATATACAAGTTTGCGAACATCGTCGGCATTTACCAGGAGGTCAGTGGTGATAAGGGCTTTTCCGTTGCCAATTTCTACTAATTTTTCACCTGGTTTAAGTGTTCCAGTAAAGGGTAGGGCGAAAACCTCGCCACCGTTAAGCACTACCGGGATTTTGTTTTCTACGCGGATTGCTTTGGCTGCTTTTTTGCCAAAGTCTGTACGTGCTTCGGCTTTCAGAGTGTAAGTCTTCATTGATTTGTTTGTTTTTGTTGTGTTACTCAAAATTAAGAATGCTTCCTAATTTCCCATCACACGGGGATGCTAAAAAGCGCTGCAAAGGTAGCCTTTTTTTGTTAAAAAAGCAAATTATAGGATGTTGTATTGATTCTTTGTTTTTGATGTTTTGTGAAAAATGTTTTCGTTAACACCTTTTCACCTCATTATGAAAACCTATGTTATATGGGTGGCGTTATCATTGCAGTACAACTAAAAAACATAAAAGTTATGATTACAGATAAAGTTGTTTGGCCTGATAATTTCTGTACGGAAAAGGCCGATGTGCATGTTGGTGAAAGTATCGCGGTTGATAATATGTCGGCGGTCCGGTTATGGCCGTTTCTGACAAATGTGTCAAACTGGAACCGTTATTGTCCGGGAATAGTCAGTGCCGAATTTATGGACCCGTCTATACAGGATCCGCATTTGTTTAAAAGGGCGGAATTCCGTATGTGTACCGACTATTATGAGGCATTTGCATTAGTGCTTGATGCAGTTGAACCAAAGGCCGACAGGCCGGGCCGTCTGGCTATTAAAAGCGAAATCAGGGATAAAAATGGTACAGAAGTTATAATGACTACTGTGCACGAGGTGGTACTGTCGGTAAGCTCGGGCAACAGGACAACCGTTATTTCTGAGGTTAATGCTTTTGGACCTATGGCCAAAAGGGCCGCTTCGGCAACCAGGGCCGTACTTTCAAAGCTTAACAATAAATGGGTTTCAGGAATGATTAAGTATGCTCTGGAGCACAATCAGCATACAAGCCGTACGCATGTGCATGCCGACCATGCCATTATGGGCTGATGGTTTGTTATATCAAATCGGCAGGCCAATGTAATTCATTGGCCTGCCGATTTCTGTTTTGTGTAATGCTGTTTTATTTTAATGCAAGGGAATGTGCCGACTGCACTGCTTGCGAATATGCCATTACGCCGTGTTCTGACAATTCTACGGCCTGCATAGTGCCGTCAGGTGTAAGCATGCGTACATGTTCGCTGTCTACAAATGTCATAAATTTCTGGCTTTCGCTTCCGTCAACACTTATTGACCATGAATTGTCGGACTCGTCAAAATCAAAGCGAACAATGCTGCCGTCATTTTCACTTTTAATTGTATAGCCTTTTGCATCAGTAGTTACAAGATAGCGCCCGTCATTACCATCTATTATCCGTGTGCCTTCTGCCAGTGGGTTGGAGCCGCTCCAGAATTCGATAGAGTTTATTACAACTGCGTCGGCAAGAGTGGTTATAGGGTAGACTAACGGACAGAATATAAAGAACACAAGTTCGTTTACAAATTTATTGCCTAGTGACTGGTTCCATGAATAAACATTTTTTGTCAGAGCGAAACTGCCAATGCATGATGTGTTCAACATCGCTGCCGACATGAGTATGGCAATGGCAATGTGAATTTTTTGCTTCTTCATAATCTGAATTTGAAATTTATAGTTTTGCGTTAGGATATAATTTGTGCAAATATAATTTATTTCTTTATTTTTGCTTTTGCTTTTTCATAAAAATCCAATACTTTTTTTACGTATGAGGTGGTTTGCCTGCCTCTAAAATAACCATGTTTGCAAACAGGGTCGTTATAGTATTCGGGGTTTGATTTTAGCATAAGTGCATCGGAAACATTGTCATCCCATACATCAGTTTGTTTTCCCGTTTTTGCCGCTAGGGCAATTGCATCGTAAATATGAGCAATACCAGAGTTGTATGCAGCCAGTACAAACTTTGTCCGTTCTTCAGGGTTTTTAACATGATTTTCCAGAAGTTTGTCAAGGCTGGCCATGATTTTGGCTGCACACCTTATATTAGGCTCGGGCGATAGTATTTCGGCTTCCGATAATCCGTATGCTTTGGCTGTGCGTGGCATTATCTGCATTATGCCCTTGGCACCGGCCCATGATATGACCGTTGTGTCGAATTGGCTTTCTGCATAGCCCTGGGAGGCTAGCAGGCGCCAGTCAATTCCTGCCTCGGCTGCATATTTTCGAAACAGGTCGTCATAAGGTGATATACGGCCGCTGCTGAAGTTTATGTTTACGGCAGGGCTTACCTTGCTTAGTTCGAAATAACGTTTGTGCAGTCGAGAGCGCGATTTTTTGCGTTCAGTATCGTTAAGCCAGCTGTTTATGCTGTCGGCCAGCCATGGCGATTTTGGCGATACTCCCCATGCGGAACGTTGTTGGAAACTTATTGGCAGGCTGATGTCCAAATCAGGATAATATGTCCGGTTTAGGCTGGCTATATCGCTGTCTACCACTGTAAGTGGCAGTTTGCCTTCAGAAACCATTTCTATAAGATCCTCTGTTATAAGGGTGTCTTTGTCAATTGTGTGTATTCTGATGCCTCCTCCTAGTTCGTTGTTGAGGTTTATAAGCCGTTGTTGGTATTTCGATGCGTTCTCAACATAAATGTCGCGCCCCACAAGCTGTGTAACGTTGGTTATGCCAGGATGTTTTTTACTTGGTTTGCGCTGCACAAGCACTTGTGATGTCGTGTTTTCGGGTCCGGCAGGCAATACATGGCCGCGATATTCCGAGGTTATTGGAATTTCGTATGCTGCCAGGTCTATTATCCCGGAGTCAAGCATTTGAATCAAAGAAGCCATGCTTGGCGCTACGTGGAGGTCGATTGTTATGCCCTTGTCCGATCCGAAACGTTGCACTAGGTCATAGTCATACCCCATTTGTTCTTCGCGGTATATGAAGTACGACATCGGGCTGTATAATGTGCCTACATGCAGGGTGTCAGGAAGGCTTATGGCTTCCTGACCTGTACCGTTGCCTGTATTTGTGTTTGATTTGCACGATGTGACGGCGATTAGCCAAGCCCATAGCATGCATACTGCAATGACCGTTGTCCGCATATGTTTATAGGGGGGGCATAAATGTGCGGCAGGGGTAGTTAATATTCAAATTTCCCTGCCTCGGAAATTATTGTAAGTTTGTTCTCAGGAGCGTCTTCCACGCGGCCTACAATTTGAGCAGGGATGCCCATTGATTCAGATATTTCTATTATTTTTTGAGCATTTTCCGGAGCTACGTAGAATTCCATTCTGTGTCCCATGTTGAAAACTTTGTACATTTCTTTCCATTCAGTGCCTGATTCTTTGCGTATTAGGGCAAATAATGGCGGTATAGGGAACAGGTTGTCCTTTATAACGTGCTTTCCGTTTACAAAGTGCATGATTTTTGTTTGTGCGCCACCACTGCAGTGGATCATGCCGTGTACTTCCGAACGCATAGTGTCAAGCACTTTTTTTACAACGGGGGCATATGTTCGTGTTGGAGAAAGAACAAGTTTTCCGGCGTTTACGGGGCTGTCTTTTACCGTGTCGGTAAGTGACATGCTGCCAGAGTAGACAAGTTCTGATGGCACTGCGGCATCGTAGCTTTCGGGGTACTTTTGAGCAAGGCTGTTGTTAAATACGTCGTGGCGTGCAGATGTAAGTCCGTTTGAACCCATGCCTCCGTTGTATTCGTGTTCGTAAGCAGCCTGGCCGTACGAGGCTAGTCCCACTATTACGTCGCCGCCTTTGATGTTTGCATTGTCTATAACGTCCGATCTACGCATGCGGCAGGTTACAGTGCTGTCCACAATTATTGTCCTGACAAGGTCGCCTACGTCGGCCGTTTCCCCTCCGGTGCTTATTATATTTACTCCGAGTTGGCGTAGCTCTGCCAATAATTCTTCTGTGCCGTTTATTATGGCGGCTATAACCTCGCCTGGAATAAGTTTTTTGTTTCTGCCTATTGTAGAGCTTAATAATATGTTGTCGGTGGCTCCTACGCAAAGAAGGTCGTCGATATTCATTATCAGTGCGTCCTGTGCTATTCCTTTCCAGACGGACATATCGCCGGTTTCCTTCCAGTACATGTAGGCCAGCGATGATTTTGTTCCGGCACCGTCGGCATGCATTATATTGCAATATTCAGGATCGCCTCCGAGCCAGTCTGGTACTATTTTGCAGAATGCTTTAGGAAACAGCCCTTTGTCAACATTCTTTATTGCATTGTGAACATCTTCTTTCGAGGCAGACACTCCTCGCATGTCATATCGTTGGTTGCTCATTTTTATTCAGAATATGTTGGTGATTAGTTTTCTAGCAAAATTATCATGTACGCAAAAATAATGGGGGAAACCATTAGCAGAGAGTCAATACGGTCTAATATTCCGCCGTGCCCGGGCAATAGGGTGCCGCTGTCTTTGATGCCGGCAGTACGTTTGATTAGCGATTCCATTAAATCGCCCCATGTGGCAAATGCCGCTGTGATAAGACCGAACCCAATAAAGCTTGTAAGGGTGAAGGTGTCAAAGTATTGCGGACATAAAATATATATGGCTATTGCGGCCGACAGGCAGGCGGCAAATCCGCCGACAAGACCTTCCCATGATTTCTTTGGCGAGATTCGTGGGAACATTTTATGCCGTCCTAGCAAGGAGCCTACCAAAAATGCACCGGTGTCGTTAAGCCATATAAGCACGAACATGGCTAAAACGGCATGTGGTGTTATTGCACGCACCCAGTTGAGCAGTGCGAGGGGGACAGCTATGTATAGTATTGATGCAAGCGAGCATGCCAATGTTGACAGTGGAGACTGCCCTTTCGAATATATGGCTATAATCATCCGGGTGCATAATAAGATAAAGAATATGGCAAATCCCCAGAATTGCAGTCTGTTCACGAAAAGGAAAATGGCTACTGACAGTGATATTCCGCATAATATGGCTACGGTGTCTTCCAACAGCAAAAAGGGGCGGCGTGCATATTTTCTATGAATAGAGTTAAACTCAATCATGGCCCATATGGTTAAACACACAGTGAGCGCCAATAGTGTGTATGAATTCATTAGTATGCAGAATACAATCAGGCATACATATGCGAATCCGGTTAGTGTCCGTAGTATGAAGTTTCTCATCAGGTTTGTCTGAAAAAATTATTTTATCCGCTTTGGGCTTATTCTGTATTGCGGTGTTTGCAAATAACAGGGTAAACTTGCTTTATTACATTCTGAGCATCAAAAGTACGCATTTTTTTCGGATAAACAGAGCTAAGTGAGTGTAAATCGTGCCAAAAAGGATTGATGATTCTGCTTAATGGCTCAGGTTGTTAAAAATAGTGCTTCAAAAAGCTATAACACTCGGGGCAAATCCGTAGTTTAACAGGATTTGCCCCGAGTGTAGATGTCTAATCAGTGTGCTGATTATTTTGCAGATTCAATAGATACTTTGCGGAACTCTTTAAGAAGCTTTTCCATTTCGAGCGAAGCCTTGCGTGCGCGTGCGCCTGCAGCCTTGTTTCCGTTTTCTACTTGTGCATTTGCGTCTTTCTGAAAAGCTTCATAAAGCGAAGCTACTTTAGCAACTAATTCTTTCATAGTGGTTTTTACTTATATTTATGTTTTCTTTGGATTGATAGTCAATATGATTTGCGTAATTTAATGCGACAAATTGAAGGTTAGGCTATTACCGATATAAAATCTGTGTTAGATTTTGTTAATGGGCAAATGTAGGGATTTTTTTTTATTTTACAATATTTTTAATAATTAATTTTAGCCAAAAATATTTCATTTTCATATTAATGCCGAAATGCCGCTGTTACGGAATAAAGTAGCAGCGGCATTTGGTTTGAAATATTTTAGTATTAAGGAGTAATTATATCAGGTATTGCGATGATATTGACTGGTTTTCGTGAACTCGGCGTATGGTGTCTGCCAATAGTCCGGCAACTGATAGTATTGTGCACTTTTTGCAGTCTTTAGTGTATGGGATGCTGTTTGTGAATATCATTTCTGTAAGGCCGCTTTCATTTACCCGGTCGGTTGCGGGGTCGCTCATTATGGCGTGTGAGCAGAGTGCCCTTACTGATTTTGCTCCTTCTTTTAGCATAAGGTCGGCAGCTTTTGTGATTGTTCCGGCTGTGTCAACCATATCGTCGATAAGTATCACGTTCTTGTCTTTTACATCGCCGATAACAGTCATGGAGGCTACTACATTTGCTTTTGCCCTTTGTTTATGGCATAATACAAGAGGAACATCAAAATATTTTGCATAAGTGTTGGCGCGTTTTGCTCCGCCCACGTCGGGAGTTGCGATTACCATGTCTTCGAGTTTTAGTGATTCGATATATGGCATGAATACAGACGAACCATACAAATGGTCAACAGGTACATTGAAAAAGCCTTGAATCTGGTCAGCGTGCAGGTCCATGGTTATAACCCTGTCTACTCCGGCGGCGCTAAGCAGGTCGGCAACAAGTTTTGATGCTATGGATACACGAGGTTTGTCTTTACGGTCTTGACGGGCCCATCCGAAGTAGGGTATTACTGCAATTATTGATGCGGCTGACGCACGTTTTGCCGCGTCAATCATTAGCAGCAGCTCCATCAGGTTGTCGCTGTTGGGGAATGTTGATTGAACAAGGTATACTTCACATCCACGTATCGACTCCTCGAACGATACTTCAAATTCACCGTCGGCAAAGTGCTGAATGTTCATTTTGCCAAGTTCTATACCTAAGTCGCTGCAAATTTCCTTTGCCATGTACTCTGACTTGGTGCCGGCAAAAATTTTGAAAGGTGGTAACATTACAGAAAATCGTTTTGTTTGTAGTTCAGAAATCGGCTACAAAGTTAGTGCTTTTAAGGTTTATAACAGCGCTTTTTTTACAGGTTTTTTGAAGTGCCTGTTACATTTTTGTGTTTTATTTTCCATACAACCGCATTGTGAGGCCCTATAATTGTGTTGAATGGTTTTGTTGGTGACAGCTTTTTTTCGGCTTTTTCTTTGGATAGCAGTTCTGTGGCTGTGCATGTTCCTTGTGGCAAGTTAAGCATTTCAAAAGCGTGTTCCGGGATGTTTATGTCTATTTCTGCTTTCTCGCTTCCGAAATTGACTGCAATTACCAGGGTTTCGTCTTCACATGAACGGATAAATGTGTAATGTTTGTGTGGGTTTAGTGTCGGGTTTTCGTAATTTACATACATTAAATCAAAAAAACGACCACGGGCTATGGCCTTTTCCAGATTGCAAAGGTTGAGTATTGTTTCATATTTTTTCCGCAGCCATTGCTCTTGGTCGGTAAGTTTGCTATTGTCGCATTTGCCATTGTTATACCACCGTCTAATAGTTGGCACCGACCAGTAGTCGAAAATCGTTGTACGCCCGTCTGCTCCGCTGAAGCCTTCGGCATCAATGGCTTGCTCTCCAAGTTCCTGACCTGCATAAATCATCATTGGCCCGGTGTTTATCATTGAGCTGACAATTAGCGACGGTATAACCAACGCCGGGTTGCCGGCATAAAATGGCGAGCCAAACCGTTGTTCGTCGTGGTTTTCAAGGAAATTAAGCATATTGTGTGCAATTCCTTCAACTGTTTGCCAGCAGTTGGTAATCCGTGCAGCCGAAACATTCCAGCATTGGATGCCTCTCAATGTGTCATAAAGGTTTACTTTGTCGTACAGATAGTCGAAACCTCCATATTTAATGAAGTCACGGTACAGTCCTACATCGTATATTTCTGCAATGAATATAACTTGCGGATGACGTTCCTTTATGTTGGGTATGGCCCACTGCCAAAATTCAAGTGGAACCATATGCGCCATGTCGCATCGGAAACCGTCAACATCCATTTCGGTCCAGTATAGCAGTATATCCAGCATCTGGAACCACGTTTTAGGAATAGGGTGGAAGTGATGCGAGCCGTTGCCGTAGTCAACGCCGTAGTTTAGTTTCACGGTTTCATACCAGTCGTTTTGGGTGGGGAATGCCGTGAAGCAGTCGTTGCCTGATGCTTTTGCCGGGAATTCTATATATGAGTCTTTTCCGTTACCAATTGGAAAACTGGGCGCAAAAAGCTGGTTTGGCATATAATAGAAGTTGTTGTTGGGGTCAAAGAAATAGTCTTTGTTGTCATTTTTACCAAAATCGATTATTCCCTGTGGCTTGGCATCGGAATTGTATTGGCGTGAAACATGGTTTGGCACAAAGTCAATTATAACTTTCATGCCGGCATCATGTGTGCGAGTTACCAGTTGTTTAAATTCCTCACGGCGCATTTCCACATTTTCAGCAATATCTGGGTCAATGTCGTAATAATCCTTTATTGCATATGGAGATCCGGCTTTGCCCTTAATAACGTATGGATTGTCGCGGCGAATTCCATAGGCACTGTAATCGGTAAATTGTGAGTGTTCTATAACGCCTGTATACCATATGTGTGTTACCCCGAGCTGATGAATGCTTCGGAGCACATGTGATGTTATCTGGTTCATTTTTCCTGAACCGTTTTGCTCTATGGTGCCGTTGGTGACAGGGTTTTCACATGAATTTGTGAATAACCTTGGCAATAGCTGGTATATTATAACTTTTTCGGTTTCCATTGAAATGTATGGTCTGTTGCTGGTTTTATGCGCTACCAGGTTTATTTATGCCCGGTAAATAGTATTGAGTTTTGCAGAGCCTGTTTGGCGCTTTTATAACCGCTTTTGAATATCCGTTCTTTTTCTTTCATATTGAACACCTGCATAGAGGCTATGGTGTCGGTGGATATTACGGTGTCGCAAAGAGACAGGTCGGATATGGCGTTTGTGCGTGCCAACAGGTGATATGACCGTTGTGCAATTTCTAAAATGGAACCTGTCGGAGCCTTGTTTTTTATAAGCGGGCTTACGTTTATACCTATCAGGTGGCTGCATTCTTTACGTATTGCCCACGCCGGCATGTTGTGCATTACGCCGCCGTCAACGTAGTTAACACCGTCTATTTTTATTGGTTTGAATACAATTGGTATTGCGCACGAGGCCATTACGCGTTCGGCCATTGCTCCTTTGCGCCATTGCACGGCTGTGCCGCTGTCTAGATCGGTTGCGCAAAGAACTACGGGAACGGAGCATTGTTCGATTCGTTCAACAGGCAGGTATTTTTTTAGGAATAATTTAAATCCGTTCATATTAAAAAAGCCGTTGCGAGGCATTCCTATTTCGCAAAAATCGGAAAATTTTGAAATCATGAATAGTTTCATGATTTCAAGAGGCTTTAGTCCGGATGCATAAAATGCCGCAACTATTGCGCCTGCGCTTACGCCGGCAATGATATCGGGCTTTATGCCCATTTCATCCATTGCGTATAGTGCGCCAAGATGGGCAAATCCTCGCGCGCCTCCGCCGCTTAGCGCCAGTCCTATAGGGTAGGTGGCTGTGGCTTTTTGTGGGTTTGTGGTGTTGTCCATGTTTTTAATATGAAGGTAAAACAGCTTTTTCAATTATGCGGCTTATCCGCCAAAATTGTCGTACATTAAATTTTCTGACGGAACACCTAGGTCCCAAAGCATTGTTTCTACGGCTTTGCTCATAGGACCGGGGCCGCACATGTAATATTCTATGTCTTCGGGCGACGGATGGTCTTTAAGATAGGTTTCATAAATAACCTGGTGTACAAATCCTGGTGTATACGAAACCCCGGCTTCGTCAGCCGCCGGGTCGGGCCTGTCTAGAGCCAGATGGAACTTGAAGTTTGGAAAATCTTTTTCCAGCTGGAGAAAATCATCAAGATAAAACACTTCGTTAAGTGCGCGTGCTCCGTAAAAATAGTTCATTATTCGGTCTGTTGTGTTGAGCGTGCGCGTCATATACATTATTTGCGAACGCAATGGTGCCATTCCGGCTCCACCGCCAATCCACATCATTTCGGCTTTAGAGTCAAATATCGGGTGGAAATCTCCGTATGGGCCGCTCATTATAACCTTGTCTCCCGGTTTTAGTGTGAATATGTACGATGATGCTATACCCGGCATTACGTCCATAAAGCCTGTTTGAGGTCTGGGTTTGAACGGAGGGGTGGCTATGCGCACTGTCAACATTATACGGTCGCCTTCCGCCGGATAGTTTGCCATTGAATATGCCCTAACTGTAGGTGTGGCGTTTTGGCATTTAAGCGAGAATAGTCCGAAGTTTTCCCATGCAGGCAGGTATTCGCTTCCGATTAGTGTTTTGTCAATATCTTTGTCGTAGTCCATGTCATATGCCGGAATCTTTATCTGGGCGTATGACCCGGGAATAAAGTTCATATGCTCGCCCGGAGGCAGGGCTACTATAAATTCTTTTATAAATGTGGCTACGTTTTTGTTAGATATAACTTCGCATTCCCATTCTTTCACGTCAAGCACCGATGCAGGTACGCCTATGTTCATATCCTGCTTTACTTTTACCTGACAACCTAGTCGCCAATGGTCTTTTATCTGTTTGCGAGTGAAATGAACTGTTTCTGTGGGCAATATATCGCCTCCTCCCTCAAACACCTGTACCTTGCACTGGCCGCAGCTGCCTTTGCCGCCACATGCCGACGACAGAAATACGTTTTCTTGTGCCAGTGCAGACAAAAGAGAACTGCCCGACTGAGTAAATACATCTTTGTCGGAATTTATTGTTACTTTGACTTGTCCCGATGGTACCAGCACTCGTTTGGCAACCAGCAGAACGGCAACCAGCACCAATGTTATTATAAGAAATATGGCTACTGCCGTTATAACAGTCAGCGAGCCTATGGATGTTAGTAAAAGCATATCAATTATATTTTAATGCCAAGGAAGCTCATGAAGGCTATGCCCATAAGCCCGGTAATGATAAATGTAATTCCGACACCGCGTAGAGGTTTGGGGATGTTGCTATATTGCTGTAACCGTTCCCTTATAGCGGCAATACCCACTATGGCCAGCAGCCAGCCTAATCCCCAGCCGGCACCGGCGCATGTTGCAGTAAGTATGTTTGGGAAATCGCGCTGCTGCATGAACAGCGAGCCTCCCAATATGGCACAGTTAACAGCTATAAGAGGCAAAAATATGCCTAACGACGCATATAGTGACGGACTATATTTTTCAACAGCCATTTCTACCAGTTGTGTAAGCGACGCTATAACGGCAATAAACATTATTAGCGATAGAAAGCTTAAATCGACTGTGGCAAATTCCGGACCAAGCCACTTTAGCGCTCCGGCACGTAGCACATAGTTTTCTAGCAGGTAGTTTATTGGAAGTGATATAACAAGCATGAATGTTACTGCTGCTCCAAGGCCGAGTGCTGTCTTTACGTTTTTCGATACGGCCAAAAACGAGCACATGCCTAGAAAGTAGGCAAATATCATGTTGTCAACAAAAATCGACCTGATGAATATATTTAAATTTTCCATTTTGTAGCTTTTGCTTTATTTAGGTGGTTATTCCTGAAGGTCTTTGTTATAACTGCGGTGTATCCATATGATGCACCCTGTTACTATGAGTGCCATTGGGGGCAGTATCATGAGCCCGTTATTGGCATATCCGTGGTCGTACCATATTTGCGGAATCACTTGTACGCCCCAAAGAGTGCCGCTTCCTAGAAGCTCTCTGAAAAACGCCACTATAATAAGTATAAGGGCATACCCTATGCCGTTGCCTATTCCGTCGAGAAACGATGGCCATGGTTTGTTTGCCATGGCAAAGGCCTCAAGCCGTCCCATAAGTATGCAGTTTGTTACAATAAGTGATACGAATACAGACAACTGTTTGCTTACATCATATTGGTATGCCGTGAGCAGCTGGTTTACTATTACCACCAATCCGGCAACAACAACTAGTTGTACAATTATGCGGATATTTGTAGGAATGGTTTTGCGTATTAAAGATATGATGACATTTGCAAAAGCCAGAACCGCTATTACCGATACTCCCATTACACATGCAGGTTCGAGCTTGGCGGTTACGGCAAGACATGAGCATATGCCTAGAATCTGTACTATTACCGGATTATCTTTAGAAACCGGGTTGAATAGTGTGAGTAAGTTTTTATTCTGTATGGCCATGGGTTATTGCTGTTTTGTTGATTTGACGGATTCAAGGAATTTTTCATATCCGGTTATGGTGTTGTTTATCATTGATTCAACTCCTTTTGATGTTATAGTCCCACCGGATATGGCATCTACATAGTCCTCGCCTGCATAAGGTTTTGTGCCGGCTTTTAGCACGGATATTGGCTGGAATCTGTTGTCTTTAAAAAAGTTTTTTCCTTCAAATTGTGTTGAGAATGCAGGCTTTTCTATTTCCGCTCCAAGCCCCGGTGTTTCTCCCTGATGTGCAAAGTATGCTCCGTATACGGTTGACCCGTTTGCGTCAATGGAGACATAGCCCCATATCGGGCCCCAAAGTCCGCCGCCATACATGGGTATTATGTATTTGGTTTCACCGTTTTGTAGCTCACACACATACAGGGGCATCTGCCGTTTTTCTATTGGAAGTTTAACCTGTTGCGCTACATTAATTTCGAAAGCGTTGCCGGGTGTGGCTGTACCTGCTGGATTTATTATATACTGTTCCTTGATGTACTGGTTGAACGTTGATTTCACATCGGAGTTTTCAGCAACAATATGAACAGAGGCCAGTATCTGCTTCATTTTGTCGGCATTTGCATTGT
This sequence comes from Muribaculum caecicola, assembly GCA_004801635.1. Taxonomy (GTDB): domain Bacteria; phylum Bacteroidota; class Bacteroidia; order Bacteroidales; family Muribaculaceae; genus Muribaculum; species Muribaculum caecicola. The sequence continues at coordinate 22,026 of SSTG01000011.1, forward strand.
CGGTTTGTAATGGCTTGAGGCTTAATGCGGTGATGCTAAGTGCCGCCCCTACTACAGCTACCAGTATGACTATATATATTATTGTATATAAATTGCTTTGCTTGTTCATTGTTGTCATGCTTTAATATTAATACGGCGCATACGTTTACGTATGTTGCGCTGAACTACGCAATAGTCTATAAGTGGTGCGAATGCGTTCATCAGCAGTATAGCGAGCATGGCTCCCTCTGGGTAGCCGTTGTTGTACGTGCGGATAAGAATGGCAATTACCCCGATAAGGAAGCCGTAAATGTATTTGCCGGCGTTGGTTCTGGCGGCAGTTACCGGATCGGTTGCCATAAATACTGCACCAAATGCAAATCCGCCTAATGTTAACTGCTGTACGGCATCAAGCATTGAAACAGGGTAGAGCGGTGTCTGAAAATAATGGGCAACAATCCCCATTAAAAAACCTCCTGCAAAAACCGACACCATGATACGCCAGCTGGCTATACCTGTAGCAAGGAGTATTACGGCTCCTATCAATATGGCGATTACAGATGTCTCTCCTACCGATCCGGGAATCAGGCCAATAAATGCGTCCCAGTATGACAGTGGTTCGCCGACAACGTTATTTATCTGTAATGTTGTGCCGGTATGTGTTGCAACTTGTCCTAACGGGGTGGCTCCGGAAAATGCGTCGACAGTAGTTCCTTGGCCAAGGCCGAGAACGGAATCGGTGGCAACGAATACATTGTCGCCGCTCATTTGTGACGGATATGCAAAAAAGAGGAATGCCCGTGTTACAAGGGCTACATTGAATATGTTAAACCCAGTACCACCAAATATCTCTTTTACAAAGATAACAGAGAAGGCTGTAGCTACAGCTAACATCCATAACGGAGTTTCTATTGGACAAATTAACGGAATTAATATGCCTGATACCAGAAAACCTTCCTGTATTTCTTCTTTGCGCCATTGGGCTACGGCAAATTCTATTCCAAGGCCTACGGCATACGAAACCACTATTCGCCAGAACATTTGGCAAAATCCGTATCCGAAAAGCTTCCAAAATGGAAATGTTGACGAACCTATGGCTAACCAATGCTGGTAGCCAACGTTATACATGCCGAATAACAGGCATGGAATCAAAGATAGTACCACGATTATCATAACTCGTTTTGAGTCGATGGAATCATGTATACTTACACCGGTTGTCGATGTTGTTGAAGGTGTAAACAGAAATGTTTCAAAGCCGTCATAAACCGAATGGAAGTGTTGTAACCTTCCTCCCGGTTGGAAATGTGGCTTGACTTTGTCTAAAAAGCGTCGGAGTTGTTTCACTTTCTTTTATTTTTTTGCAGGCGTTGCTGCCTGCTTGTGTTGTTATTTTTGCGGTTAGCTTAATTCGGCAATTGCAAGGTTGATTCCTTCTTGCAATATTTTTTGTAATTCTAGTTTTGACGGGTCGGCGTATTCGCAAAGAGCTACGTCTTCAGGCAATATTTCATATATGCCTAACTGTTCCATCTGGTCAAAATCTTTTGCAATACAGGCTTTTATAAGAAATTCTACCAAAATGTCCATTGGTAGGTACTTGTCGTAGATGCCCGACATAATCATGGCTCTTCTGCCACCATGCAGACGTGCGTCCGGGCAGAATTTGCGAGAAATGAAATTTCCTGGAAAAGACCTGTTTTCACTTAATTTATTTGCAGACAGCGATGCCCAACCCATAAATTCGGTTTTGTCGTCGCCCTCGTCAATAACTGTAATTTGCGTGTATGGGTAATGTAGCCATCCGTTAAGCTGTTCTAGCTTTCCTGTCAGCACATTCCCTGATATTATTCTGACGTGTTGGTTGCTATTTTTTAACTGTTTTTCAAGTAATGGTTGCAACGATGCCCCGATAGTGGTTTTTACATAATGGGGTGTTGCAATTTCGTAGCCGGTTATAGCCACTTCGGTACTGAAATCAAGTTCGTTGCTTTTTGCCAGTTTACCAATGCGCACCAGGGTTGGGAGGTCGAGAGTCCACACAACCTCACCCTTGTTGACCGGCTTTATGTTGGCAATCTGTACGCTTGGGTTACCTGCCGGGTGCGGACCATTGAATTCTATAACCTCGACATTGTCTATTGCGCTTAATGCCTCGTTGTTGCGAGTGGAAAGATAAACGTTTCCGGATGTGAGTTTTTTTAGCAGTGAGGCTCCACACTGTATGTAATCCGATTGAGTGTTTATATATTCTTCCCACGACGGGGCCAGTGGTGCGGAGTCGAATGTGGTTATTATAATGTCGCGCGGAGTTACTGATGGTCGTGGCACTATGCCAAACGGAACTTGGCGCATAAATGCCCACAAACCGGAATCGAGTAAGAGCTGTTGGGCTTTTTCCGAGTCGTCAGAATCTTTATAAGGCTTTGCCGCTTCGGGCAAAATATTGTTTTTTTCGTCTGGTTCTACTGATATAAAAAGGAGTTTTCTGCGTTCGCCACGGCATACATTGGTAACGGTTCCGCTGATTGGTGATACAATTTTGATATCCGGATACTTTTTGTCAGTAAAAAGTGGTGTACCCTTTAAAACATTGTCGCCGGGTTTGACCATTGCTTTGGGGGTAATTCCTGGAAAATCGTCAGGTACAATCGCAATTGCTGTATGTGATACTTCCCGGGCTTTTTGGCCGGTTTGGATTTCACCACAGAGCTTAATGTCAAGTCCTTTTTTTAATGATATAATTTTGGTCATGATCATTATGAATAATTTTCTTACTGTAACAGGTCGTTTTTATTCCTGATAAGAAGAATTGTGTGATTCGATATTTAAATAACCTTAAAATGAGCTATAGAGTTTAGTAAATCATATTGTTTGCAAATATAGCGAATATTTGTCGAAAATCAGGCGTGCTTGTTGCACAAGCTGTTTGTTGTCGTGAGTTTTTACTTTAATTAGATGCTTTTTTGAAAATATGTATTAGGTTTTGACGCATTTTATCAGTGAAAAAGCAATAATTGTCAGAGTTAATTAATTATAAATAAATTTAAAAGAAGCTTTTTAAAAGCATATTTTACTCTAAAAACATATTTCTGATTATTTATTTGGTGGCTAATATGTATTAATTGTTTAACTTTGTAGAAATGTTGAATAACATTGTTGCGTGGCATAGAATATTCAAACCGTTTTATGATTAGGAAAAGTACATTAGAAAAAATTATCCAGGAAGACATGTCTGAAATTTGGGCAATTTTGAATGGAGAAGAAAAACGTCTGATAATAGACAATTTTACTATACATACTTTTAAGAAAAACCAAATAGTTTATGCAGAACAGGAATCACCTGAATTCCTATGGTGTTTGCTAAAGGGAAAGGTAAAGCTGTATAAGGACGGAATAGGCGGTCGTCAGCAGATATTGCGTCTGATGCGTCCGGTACAATATTTTGGTTACAGGGCATCGTTTGCTGAAGAACCGTATGTTTCCACTGCGGCGGCATTTGAGCCGTCTACGCTGGGCGCTATCCCTATGTCGTTGGTAAAGGAACTTATTCAGGGCAATATAAAGCTTGCGTGGTTCTTTATTCATGAATTATCACGCAATCTTGGCGGATCTGATACTAAAATAGTAAATCTCACACAGAAACATATACGGGGGCGTTTGGCCGAGGCGCTAATTGCCCTGCTTGAAAGTTACGGGTTTGAAGAAGACGGAGCCACATTGCGTATATATATGTCGCGTGAAGACTTGGCAAATTTGTCAAATATGACAACATCTAACGCCATACGAACTCTTTCTGGATTTGTTAATGAGAAACTTATTTTGGTTGACGGTAGGCGCATACAGGTTATAAACGAGTCGGCCCTACGGAAAATAAGCAAATTTGGATAAAGTTACGGTTGTTTGTAATTTCATACGGGAGAGGTGGTGATTTAAGATTTTTCGCTGAAAATGTTATAGGCGTTGTTAAACGCAGTCAGGCCAATGCCAGGTTCAGAGGTTGGAATTACTCGTCCGTCGGTTACAACGGCACCGTTGAACGGGTCGTTGCTAATCAGCAGGTTACCGTCGAGGTCGGCCCAGTGGGCCATAGGGGAGAGTTGTGACGCAGCCGATATGGCACATGAAGTTTCTGTCATACAGCCAATCATGACTTTCATTCCAAGCGAATGTGCCAATATGGCCATTTTATAGGCTTCATGCATGCCTGTCGATTTCATTAGTTTTATATTTATTCCATTATAAACCTGGTATGCTTTGCTAACATCAGGCAGGCGTTGAATGAATTCGTCTGCTATTATGGGGAGCGGACTACGCTCGCTTAGCCATGCAGTTTCGTCAATCATTGTTTTGTCGAACGGTTGTTCAACAAACATGCATCCTTGTTCGGCTAACCAATGGCACATTTCTAATGCTTTTTCTTTGTTTACCCATCCTTGATTTGCGTCAACACATATTGGGACGTTTGTTTTCTCTCTTATAATCTTTACAAGAGATTGGTCGTTGCCAAGTCCCATTTTTATTTTAAGGATTTTGTATTGTGATGCTTCGTCAACTTTTTGTCTAATTATCCGTGGAGTGTCAATTCCTATGGTGAAAGATGTATGTGGTGCCTTGTCCGGATTTAAACCCCATATTTTGTACCATGGTTGTTGCATTATTTTGCCGAGTAAGTCATGTAATGCTATGTCTACCGATGCTTTTGCTGCAGGGTTTCCGGAATCGACTGTGTCAACATAATCAAGAATTTCTTCAATACGGAAGGGATCGGTGAATTGTTCTAGGCAAAGTTTTGACAGGAATTTACAGGCCGATTCAACACTCTCGCCAAGATAAGGAGGCATAGATGCCTCGCCATATCCGGTAATGCCGTCGTAATGCAGCCTTACAAGTACGTCAGGGGTGGTAGTGCGTGACGACCGAGCCAAATTAAATGCATGTTTGAGTTTAAGTGGGTAGGGTGCAAATTCAAGTGAGAGTCTGGAGCTTGACGCTTTATGCCAGGAGCCAGGTATGGCTAAAGCGGAGAAGCCGGATGTGGCAATGCCTAATGTGGAAAAAAGAGATGTTTTAAAAAAATTCCTGCGGTTCATAATCTGGTTTGTGTTATAAAAAAAGATTATACAGAACCTTATGTTTTGTATAATCTTTTAAACGTTGATTGTGCCGAATTATTGGCATGCTTTTAGAATAAGTTCCGGAATATGGGTATTGTCGAGCACTCCTTTAAAGTTTTCTGCTCCTTGGCCAATGGCAAATACCGGAACCGGGCTGCCTATATGGTAGTCTATTATGTAATCGTAACCTGCGTGATAGGCAAAAATTTCGAATACGGTAGATGCAAATTTGTCGAATGTCTGGTACAGGCCTTTTTCTTCATTTGCCGAAAAATTTTTAAATACCTGTTCAAATAATTGTTCAAGTTGCTTGGTCTGTTTTTCATTGACAGGTATTGTACTCCAAAACCCCATTTTGTCGGCAAGAATTTGTTTCATTTCACTCCATGTTATTGATTTCTTTTCTGAATAAAGTTTATTGCAGAATAAACCGAACATGTATTTGCTTATTCGTTGCTGGTCAACATAATCCATATTCCCTTTTCGATGGCCTATTGTAAATCCGCTTGTGTCGTGGTCGGCGGTTATAACAATCAGGGTTTCATCGGGGTGTGACAGATAGTAGTTGTATGCCTGCTGTATCGCATCCTGGAAGTTAATTATCTCCTTTATTATTGTAGAACCGTCTTTTGAGTGTCCGGCATAGTCAATATTGCCACCTTCGATCATCATGAAAAATTTGTCTGGCGACTGTGTATTCAGGTGGTTTATACCTATGGCTGTCATTTCTGAAAGGCTAAACTCCATCAGTGAGTCAATGGCATGTCCTATATGGTAGTTGGCTTTTTGTGGAATAACCAGTAGCTTGTTCCCTTTATGGCATTCTATACTGTCGGCAATTTGAACAATATCGTAGCCTGCATTTCGAAACATTGTTTTGAGCTCGTTAGAAAAATAGTCTTTGCCGCCTGAGTGGAAACCGGAACCGGCAAGATATTGGAACCCGCTTTTTAATGCGTCGGATGTTATTTCCTTATACATTTTCCTACTCGGCTGGTGCGAATAAAATGCTGCAGGTGTTGCATCGTCTAACGATACGGATGTTACTATGCCTACACCCCATCCGTTTTCTTTTAAACGTGAGGCTATGGATTTATAGGCTGTAGTGCTGTCGGCAGAAAGTCCGACATGACCGTTCTTGGTTTTTTTGCCGCAGGCCAGGGCTGTCCCGGCGGCGGCAGAGTCGGTTATGGGCGACGATTGTGAATGTGTATAGCAAAAAGTTGCATATGGGAATGTGGTCATTAGCAGCGGAGTGGTGTTTTTTGCTACTTGACTGTTGTAGAATTCTGTTGCTGCAACATGGCCTAAGCCCATTCCGTCGCCTATGAAATAAAACACGTATTTAGCCTGACTGTGGGCCATAGCCGTTACGGCTATGGCCCACAGTGCTGAGAGTATGAATTTCTTATATCGCATATAAAATTATTTGATTGGTTTTGTCTTAACCCTGGCAACGATAAACGACCGTGGCGGAAGGTTTAGGTCAAGAGATTGGCCAATGGCTGGTAGCTGTGACATGTGTGGAACCACTTTTTCCGCATCAAGGGAGTTTGTGGACAAAAGGTTATTGTCCTGTAACATGTACATAACGCCATCTGACAGGGTGTTTTTCTTGAGCCCTTTTATTGCAAACGAGGCATTGTATTCTTTATTGTTTGCATTTACAATCTTTATTATTATCTCGCCTGTAGCCTTGTCTGTAGTTGCAGAGGCATATATGCTGTCTTGGCCGGTTACTGGTTTTCCGTTGTTTGTCAATGGCACTACGTCTGTACCGGGGTTCATGGCATATAATTGCTGTACATAATAGTTTGGCGTGCGCATTGAACGCAGGTTGTCATACCATATCATGTCGGGATTCCATTGCCAGGCATCGACATGGGCAAATAACGGGGCGTATGTTGCAAGGCGCACAATGTCGGCATTGCGTTCGAGGCCGGTCATAAAGGCTGCTTCGGAAAGGGCAGATAAAAAGTTGTTGGCTTTCTGGGTTTCTTTATGGTGTGAGGCATATTCTCCAGCAAACACTTTGGGGCCTTTGCGGTCGTAGTTGTCATATCGGGCTGCGTTTGAAAAGAACCATTCTGGCGACATGTAATAGTGTTCGTCAACAAGGTCTACACCAAGGCGTTTCATTTCAGGCCAAAGATAGTCGAAACGGTCACCTGATGCCGATGGACCGGACGAGCCTACCAGCTGTATGTCGGGATATTTCTGACGGATGGCTTTTGCAAACACTTCTAGACGTTTAGGGTAAACTTTGCCCCATTGCTCGTTACCCACGGCAAGCATTTTGAGTCCGAATGGTGCAGGATGTCCCATTTGGGCACGTACTTTTCCCCAAACAGAGGTGGTGTCGCCGTTGGCAAATTCAATCAGGTCGAGTGCGTCCTGTACGTACGGCTGTAACGAATCCATTGGTACTACTTCGTTGCTTTCATACTGACACGACAATCCGCAGCTGATTACAGGTAGCGGTTCTGCGCCAAGGTCTTCGGCAAGTTGAAAATATTCAAAAAATCCTAGTCCGTATGTTTGGAAATAGTCGGGGAATGCTTTGTGTTTGAATGTGTAGTTCCACCGGTTTTCGTTTAAAGGACGGTTTTCTACCGGGCCTACTGAATTTTTCCACTGATAACGGGTTGCAAGGGAGTTCCCTTCTATTATACATCCGCCAGGGAAACGAAAAACACCCGGGTTTAGATCGTATAAAGCCTGGGCCAGGTCGCGTCGCAAGCCTCCGGGGCGGTTTTTCCATGTATTGGCTGGGAACATGGATATGTGGTCAAAATCGACAGTTCCGCGGTCCTGTACAACAAGCCTTATCCGGTTATGCGCTTCTGTATACGCAGGTTTTATCTCTACAGAATATTTTTTCCATTCGCTACCACTTACATTTACCGTTTTTACAACCGGGTTTGAGCCGTCTGGGCGTACAACCTGTACGGATATTTTTATTGGTTTGGCTGATTTTGTACGGGCGTAAAATGTAAGATTGTAGCTTTCGTCTTTTTTAAGGCCTATTCCTCTGAAGCCTTCATTGTCAATGCCGGCACGAAGCAGACGGCCGTCGTTTGTTATGCGCACATAATGAGGATTGCGGTCAAAGCACGGGCTTTCGCTCTCAATGCTGACTTTGCCGAATGGCTGCCAACCGGTGAAAGCATCTGGAAATTCAAACGATCGGTTTTTAATTAGTTCGGCATACAGCCCTCCGTCGGCAGCAAAATTGATGTCTTCAAAAAATATGCCGTACATTGCCGGGTTTACCGAAGCTACAGGTTTGGAAATGTCTATTGTAAAATTGTATTGCTGTTCTGGTTTTTGTGCCATGGCCATAAAGGTCATGGATAATGTAGCGGTTAAAATAATGTTTTTTAATTTCATGGCTTTTATATTTGGTCTATTATATCAAGTTCTTCCTGGGTAAACGATATGTTTTCTGCCGATTTAACGGTGTCTAAAAGTTGTTCAGGCGAGCTGCTGCCTACAATTGCCGATGTAACACCTTGATGTGCCAGCACCCACGACACGGCCATTTGGGCAAGTGTCTGTCCGCGTTTGCAGGCAAGTTCAGAAAGCTTTTGTATGCGTGCAATTAGTTCGGGTGTAATTTGGTCTGTGTTAAGGAACTTGCTGTTTGTAGCTCTGGAATCTTGTGGAATTCCGTTTAAATACCTGTTGGTCAATAAACCTTGGGCAAGTGGAGAAAAAGCAATGAATCCAACTCCGGCATCTATGGATGCCTGAAGTTTGCCTGAACTGACTGATTCGCGGTCGAAAATGTTTAGCCTGTCTTGAAAAAGCAGACAATGGCATCCGTGGTTTTCAAGGAAGGCGTAGGCATATTCTTCGGCTTGGCGCGGCCAGCGTGAAATGCCGGCATATAAGGCTTTTCCTTGGCGCACAATGTCGACAAGTGCTGTCAGTGTCTCGTCCATCGGTGTTTCCGGGTCGAAGCGATGGCTGTAAAAAACGTCAACATAGTCAAGCCCCATTCGTTTCAGCGACTGGTCAAGAGAGGCCATAAGGTATTTTCTGGACCCCCAGTTCCCATAAGGTCCAGGCCACATGTCGTAACCGGCTTTAGTTGAAATAAACATTTCGTCGCGGTACGGTTTGAAATCCGATTTGAATATTTTTCCGAAAGTTTCTTCAGCCGAACCGTATGGAGGCCCGTAGTTGTTGGCTAGGTCGAACGATGTTATGCCGTTGTCGAATGCGGTGTGCATTATTGCCCTGGATTTGTATATAGGCGATGTCGCTCCGAAATTATGCCAGAAACCAAGCGAAATTTTTGATAGCAATATGCCGCTGCGTCCGCAGCGCTCCATTTGGGCGCTATCGTAGCGTGTTGGTGACGCTGAATATGGAGGTTCAATCATGGTTTATTTATTGAGTAGGTATTCGTAGTTGTTGAATAGTGGTTATATATTAGGCAAATATAATACAAAAATCAGACTGAAAATTTGAAATAATTGTTAAATGCCTGTGATTACAATATTTTATTAAGGTTCTATTGTGGTTCGTTGTTTAAAATTAATAAGGTTGTCCGTTGCCATGGCAGCCGTGTCAGCGACTACGGTTGTGTCAGCAGTTTCTTTATGCTTAGACTTGCTTTTCTTCAATGATTCGGTAAAATTTGAGGTTGTTCAGCCTTGGCTAAGCCGCTAACTGAGCCAACCGATGATTTATTTTCTGAATTATTTTGAGATGCGGAGATTTTCCGCAAGTCGAAATAATTGTTGAGGCGAGATAAGATTCAAACATAAGCCGTTTGAACTGCGCTACCGAAAGATCCGGATAATCCTTCCTTATGACCTCTTTGCAGACATTGAGGGCAGTGAAGGAAAGATTGAACGCAAAGTCAAGCCGGGCTTTGTCGCGGGTCTGCTGTGACTGAAGTCCGGTGAACTGCTTGGCATCGCGTATGCCGAACTCAATCTGAAAGCGGGTGCGGTAGAAACCGATGATCTTTTCAGGTCTCATATTGGTGTCGGTAGAGAAGTAAAGAAGAGGGTCTGCGTTTTCAACCGGACAGACCACGATACGGATGTCGCGTT
>SSTG01000120.1 GCA_004801635.1 Muribaculum caecicola
GTCCGACCAAAGCGGCATCAAATACACGCGCCTCACCTCCGTAACCGTACAGAACGGCGACGGCGAGTCGCTCTCCCCTGTCAGACTTGCCTGGAACCACCTGCCCGGAACAGACCTCAAGACAAACAGGCTGCGCGGCGAGATTGAGAACACCGACCCTTATGCAAAAGAGGAATCAGTCATGTTCCTTTCGTCCGACCTGAATTCTGACGGGATAAGCGACATTGTAAAGATAGCGTTCGTAAGCGGCAATAAATACGGCAACGTATACGTTGCCACATACGTGTATGTTTCCCTGAGCGAAAAAAACAGCAACGGCACCATATCGTACGGCACTCCCGTACGGTACCTCGTGCCGTCGGCTATCGACATCAAAAACTTCAGCAGCTCCACATCAGGCTCACCGGCCATAGTCGACATTGACGGCGACGGGTATAACGACTTGATATTTCCTTATAACTCAGCCAGCGGCAACAAGTTCGAAAACTCGTACTGCATAATATACGGCAAAGATATCGCTGCCCGACGGGTACCGGAGCTGACTGCGGTCACAATCCCGTTGAAATCCAAAAACGACAAATCACTTTATTCCGTATTCGACGTTGACGGCGACGGCAAAGAGGAAATTTTATGCATCGACCAGACAAACGAAAACGGGTATTACTCCGGAGGCATCGTCGAACACAGCAACATGCTGCAGGCAAAAGCCGGCCTGTTTAAATTCAAACTGCCCTATAAACCAAAATCACTGTTTTCCGGCGACTATAACAACGACGGCCTGATTGACCTGATATTCTTTTACGACGGGGGATATACCATATATTATAATAACGGCGGCAACAACACGTCATCGCTGTTTTCTGAATCAAACCACTTTTCCGTAAACGAAATAGGGTATAAAATCTACATGAGCCAGGGCGATTTTGACGGAGACGGGCTAATCGACTTTGTATATGTAAACCACAGCAAGTTCAGAATTGCCCGTAATAATGGCGACGGCACATTTACAATCAATACTTGTCCCGACCTTGCATTTTTGGATTTAGAAAACGACCCCGACCACCCGAGATACAACATCATTGTATGCGACATAAACCACGACGGGTGTTCCGATGTCCTGCTTACCAACACCAAGTCGGCACATACGCTTACCGACTCTTATGGATACGAACAGATAATACATCTGGAAAAATGTACAAACTGGCTGTATTCCGACGGCACCAACCTGCGGCTGTTTGCAAAAAACAGCAAATGCGATTTCAAGCCGGTATTCAACAATCACATTTTCACAGGCGACTTTGACGGCGACGGCATGTACGAGGTGGCAAACTACGGCGGACGCATCGACCCTGCCGCCAACGGGAAAAACGACAACAACTTCTATGTCTACCGCACGTCATACCGGGGCTACGATGAAGGCAGGCTGCGCTATGTTTCCGACGGCAACGGAAACAGCGTCCGTTTCAGCTACGCCCCACTGTCAAGCCCCTCTGTATACAAGGAGAAAGAAAAGTCGAAATACCCGGTTATAACATATTCTTTCCCCATAAGCGTGGTGTCGGGAAGCCAGAGCAACGAAAGTATAAAATATTATTACGAAAACCTGCGATACCATGCCGACGGGCGCGGCTCGCTGGGCTTTTCGCTAATCGGAAGTGAAAACCTGACAACGGGCATAAAGCAGGCTACGGAAATAACCCGGTGGGACGGAACGTTATACATACCGGTTGAAACCGTAAGCAGGATCATTGTCGGCACCGACACGGCTACAACAGTGGCCACAAGCAAGATAGAGCACCTGAAAAACAACTATTTCTGCTACACCGCCGGCGAGGTTGCCACCGACATGGACGGCAACAAGACCAAAACGGAGTATACCTACGACATAGAACGCGGCATGCCGTCGACGAGCAAGACAACATACGGCGACGGCGGCGACATGTACCGCATGACACACTATTTCGGCTACACCTACACGGGACGAAAATATGTACCCATGCTTGTAGATACTGAACAGAAGCACAAAGACGACCCCGTCTGTCACCGCAACCGCGTACTGCTGCTGTACGACGAAAACGGCAACGTTACGCAGCGCACCGATTACTACGACACCGACATGGCACTGGTGACCGACTTCACATACGACTTCGCCGGAAACGTACTGTCAAAAGCCGTCACAGGGCGCGGCGTGACACCCGTAACAAAGCATTTCGAATACGACGGCAGCGCCAGGTTCGTGACACGCACCTACTCGTCGCCGGCAACAGCCGAAATAGTGTCGGAATACGACCGGTGGGGAAACCTGCTTGCTCAGACCGACGCGACCGTGCTAGACAACAGGCTCACACGCTCCATAACATACGACGGATGGGGGCGCAAACTCACGGAAACAGCCCCCGACGGCACTTCCACCGCCTACGAATACGGACACGGTGCTACCGACAAATACCGCACATACGTCAAATCCACAGCCCCCGACGGCTCGGTGAGCATAAAGTGGTTCGACAACCTGGGTCGTGAACGGCTTGTAAAGTCCACCGGTATAGGTGGTGTAGACATAGCAACCTTTACCAGATACGACAGCCGGGGTATGGCAGACCGTGTCGAGTCGTTCAACGGAAGGCTCCGGCTCACCACGTCGCACACCTACGACCGGCGCGGACGCGTGCTCACCACCTCCACAAGCCGGGGCAGCTTCACAAGCTACACCTACGGCAACCGGACAGTGGTGACAAACAAAGACGGGCGCGTATACACCGCACACACCGATGCCTGGGGAAACACCGTGTCGGCCACCGATCCGGCCTCGTCGGTGGAATACAGGTATTCGTCAAACGGCAAACCATCGTCGATAACAGCCGACGGAGCCACCGTGACCATCGAATACGACATTGCCGGCAACCGCACGCGCCTCTCCGACCCCGATGCCGGCACCAACACCTACAGCTACGCGGCCGACGGAACGCCGCTGTCGCACACCGACGGCCGGGGCGTGACCACCGAATACACTTTCGACAACCTGGGCCGGCCCGTCAAGGTCAAGACCGGCAGCCGCGTCGTTACAAACACATACGGCACCGGGGGATACGCAGCGCAGCGCCTTACGCGCCGGGCGTGCGGCGGCAACACCGTCGACTACCAATACGACCGCTACGGACGCGTAACCAAAGAGTCACGCAACATTGCCGGCAAGGGCGTGTTCGAATACGCGTTCGAGTACAACTCCAAGGGACAGCTGGCCGGCACTGTGTATCCCGGCGGACTGGAGGTGACATACGGCTACGATGAAAACGGGCACCGCACCTCCGTACATGCCGACGGGCGGCCCGTGTGGCAGTTTGGCGGAAACGACGGGCGCACATCGTACGGCACAACACTCGGAAGCCTGCGGCGCACACACCGGCTCGACCGCCACGGGTACACCTCGTTTATCGGAATGAAGAAAACCGGGCATACCGGCCCGGCATATGCCGATTCTGTGCTTCTGGCATACGACGCGCCCACAGGCAACCTCCTTTCACGGCAGATAAACGGCACCGGCAGGGATTATGCCTACGACGACATGGACCGCCTGCTGTCCGTGGCCGGCGACGAGGGCACCATACTCGAAATGGAATACGGGCCGGGCGGAAACATCCTCGGCAAAAGCGACGTGGGCGACTACGGCTACGAATCGTCGCGGCCGCACGCCGTCACGGCCATCGACAATGCCGCCGAAACCGTGCCATCGGCACTGCAGGCCGTGCAGTACGGCGACCTGGGCAAGGTGTCGCTGGTAAGCGAGGGCGACATGTCGATGACGTTCGACTACGGGCCCGACGGGGAGAGGTGGCACTCCGCGCTGACGCGCGACGGCTCCGTGGTGCGCGAAACAATATATGCCGGCTCATACGAGCGCGTTACCGAAAACGGCATCACAAACGAGTTCTACTACCTCGACAACGGGCTGCTGGTGGTGCGCCGCGACGGAGGCGCGTTCGTGCCCTACGCCATGTTCGCCGACCAGCAGGGCAGCATCCTGTCGGTTGTCGCGGCCGACGGCAGCCGCGTGTTCGCCGCCGCCTACGACGAGTGGGGGCAACAGAGCGTCACGCTGAACACCATCGGCTTCGGCCGGGGATACACGGCTCACGAAATGATGCCGCAGTTCGGAATCATAAACATGAACGGCCGCCTATACGACCCCCTGCTGGCCCGCTTCTTCTCGCCCGACAACTACGTGCAGCAGCCTACAAACTCGCAGAACTTCAACCGATACTCATACTGCCTAAACAACCCATTGAGGTACACCGACCCGTCAGGCGAATTTTTAGTCGAGCTTTTCGCATCGGCCTTTATCAACGCGGTAAGGTCGATGATGGGCGCGGCACAGGCCGGCACCAACGTATGGAGGGCCGGGGCAATAGGCGCGCTGTCGTCATTAGCGACATTCGGAATAGGGAGCGCGTTCCAGGGAGTTGCCTCCGTAGGCCACGAGCTACTGCGCGCCGGCGCGCACGGCATAAACGGAGGGGTGACCACGATGCTAAACGGCGGAAACTTCGGCTCCGGGCTTGTCTCCGGGTTCGTATCGTCTGCAACCGGCTCGTTTGCACAGTACCAAACGGTGAACAAAGGACTTATGGTGCTGTGTGCGTCTGCCGCAGGGGGCATAGCATCGTGGGCCACCGGGGGCGACTTCGTAGCCGGGGCCATGCAGGGACTGCAGACTGCCCTGTTAAACGATGCAATGCATAACAACGCAATAGTATCAAAAGACATCATAAACGGGGAAATGCACATCACGCTGAGGGAGGTTGTAGTCACTGCCAAGAGACACCATCCACCTATGCTGAAACTGACGCTGACTAACGACACGCCCAGCACGCTGACTCTCACCGGCGACGCACTTGGTGTTTTCGGACTGGGGAATACCGCACTCAATTCCCTAGGGAAATCGTTAAAATATAATGCCGGGAACTCCACATACGGCAGCAACGGGAAGTTCTATTTCCACAACAAGACAGAGAGGGGCTTTTACGGAAACCAGCACGTACAAACCACAAGACTGACAGATGTCGGTGCAAAGATAACCAAAGGCACAGGTTATATAGGTGCGGCTATAAATGTTAAAGAATTTGGAACTAGTTTTTATAGCGACATTCAAACGCTTCATGAACATGGCCAAACAAATTGGTATAATACGGCTCATGCAGCAGGAGAAATAGCCGGCGGATGGGCTGGCGGTCAGGCCGGTCTATGGGCCGGGGCAAAAGTTGGAACTGCTATTGGCGGATGGTTTGGCCCTGGCGGAGCAGTAGTGGGTGCTATTATAGGCGGAGCTATCGGCGGTTTCTGTGGCGCATATTTTGGAGAGTCCGTTGCAGGACAAGCAGTAAACTATGCATACGAATAAAATAATAACAAAGCATATGAACAAACATAAATTTGAATACTTCCTGAATGCAGTGCACTACTGCATGTGGCTTTTTGAAAGAAAGTTTGGTTTTTTTATAGGGAAAATAGTGGACTTTTTTTTAGCACCGATACCCAAATTCTTATTTACAAAAAATATGAAAAAGCGGTATTATGATAATATGAGAAAGAGCCAGCCTCAATTAGACGATTTATTTTATGGGAAAAAAAGTGGGTTCAGTATCGGATTAGCTCATCACAACTTCGGAGCATTTTATTCTATTTATCCTTGTTTTTTTTCTTTTGTTATCGAAGGCTTATACATCAAATGTAATGGAGAAATGAACACTTTTATTATATCTATTATATTTTTTATACCCATAGGAATATGCAGTATACCGTCATATAAAGCCGTATTCTCTAACGACAAATACCTGCAATATTTCAAACTGTTTGAAAAAGAAGACGAACTCTGGCATAAAAAATGGAAAAGAAGAACAATAGCGTTCATCTTGGGGGCCATTGCATCATTACTTTTAGGAATTATAACGGCTTATGCTATTGTCATAAGTTAAAAATACCTATTGCCACCTTATCACAAACTCATGTACAAACAAAAATTTGAATACTTCCTGAATGCAGTGCACTACTGCATGTGGCTTTTTGAAAGAAAGTTTGGTTTTTTTATAGGGAAAATAGTGGACTTTTTTTTAGCACCGATACCCAAATTCTTATTTACAAAAAATATGAAAAAGCGGTATTATGATAATATGAGAAAGAGCCAGCCTCAATTAGACGATTTATTTTATGGGAAAAAAAGTGGGTTCAGTATCGGATTAGCTCATCATAACTTCGGAGCATTTTATTCTATTTATCCTTGTATTTTTTCTTTTGTTATCGAAGGCTTATACATCAAATTTAATGGAGAAATGAATACTTTTGTCATTTTGGTTATATTCGCCATACCCGTCGGTATATGCTATATTCCGGCATACAAGGCCGTTTTCTCTAACGACAAATACCTGCAATATTTCAAACTGTTTGAAAAAGAAGACGAACACTGGCATAAAAAATGGAAAAGAATAACTACGGCGTTCATCTTGGGGGCCATTGCATCAATTATATTTGGCGTATATCTATGCTTTACCATTTTAGATGTCAAGGTACGATTTCCTTGGATGTAAGCACATACCTCCGAAATGAACACATTAAAAATCATGTACAGACAAAAATTTGAATACTTCCTGAATGCATCTCTATGCCTGGATTTTGGAGGCGGATGGCGTGCAAACCTGTCGTTCGGGGCGACAAACCAATACAGCGGATGGTACGCCAGGATGGCATTCCGAGGTCTTAAAATAGGATACGGAGAAACATATTACAGAGAACAGTACATCGCATCATACAAGGAGCTGCCGTCAGGCGAAACTATAAAAACGAGTTATTTGCTGGGAGAACAGACAGTCGGAACAATAACCGCACAAGTTGACGGATGGCAGCTACGCGTATCAAACGACTGCCTCGGAGACGGACACGACAGATGGCGGACCAGTGCCGTAGAAATAACAAAAGGGAATCTGACACTGGGAACAAGCGTGACTACAAATAACGGCAGTCTGGAATCATATGCAATGGACACAGAAAAACCATGCATAAAAAACGGGGCTGACTATAATCCTTTCAGTGAAGAAAATGCAAAAATAAGAGATAAAGGCACTTGGAAAAACGGGCGAGCATATTCAGCTCCGATATGGATAGGGCTAAAAAATGGGAATACAATATATCGGTTTGGATACAGTCATCCTGAAGTACAAGATAAAACACAGAACTATGTACATAAAAATATAATCCCTACTCCTCTATTTAAAGGATATAACTTATTTAAAACAGGATTCTATTATTACTCTGGCTCTAATTCACCTTTTAGTTTATGGTAATCACTATAATAGTAATAAATGTCCATGAAAAATTTCATCATTTTATTTAAACTTGCAATCATTATTT
>SSTG01000121.1 GCA_004801635.1 Muribaculum caecicola
CCTTTATACTTGTCGGGGGTTACATATCGGAGCAGCCGGCGGTACATGGCATATGCTTTTTCGCCGTCGTGTAACCTTGCCAGCAGGTTTATTCGCCATCCGGCACTCCATCCGGTGGTTTCCGAACCTTTTATTTCCAGAGTTTTTGCACATGCGCCAGCTATGCCTGGTGTTTCGCTAACGGAAATGTGATGCCCTGGATATAGTCCGATGAGGTGGCTTTGGTGTCGGTGTTTGGGGTCTTTGTCGGGATATTCGTAGAACCATTCCGACAAACTTCCGTCTGCCTTTATTTTGTATGGATGCAGGCGTGGGAGCACTGAGTCGATTTGAGCGATCATACCAGCGTCTGTCCCAAGTTCCTTTGCTGCTAATTTGGTATCGATAAGGCATTCGCGAATTAATGCCATATCAGATGTCGTGCAAATCATTGTGGGCCATTCTTTGCCGTCGGGTGCAATAAATGTGTTTTCAGGCGATGTTGACGGCGATGTCACTAGTTCGCCGTTTCGTTCAAAAAGCCATCCTAGGGCAAATTCTGCGGCTCCTTTTAGTGCAGGGTAGTATTTCTGTAATTTTTCTTTGTCGCGAGTGAACAGGAAATGTTCCCAGATATGTGTGGCGAGCCAGGTTCCTCCCATGGCCCAGTTTGCCCAGGAGGGGGAACTGTTGCCTGAGCCAACCGGGTTTGTCATTGCCCATATGTCGGTGTTGTGCCCCAGGCACCATCCTTTTTCAACGCCCCAGTGGTTGAGGGCTGAATGCTGCCCGTTTATGGAAAGGTTTTGTATATAATCTAGCAGCACCTCGTGTAGTTCTGGCATGGCCGTGGTTTCGGCACCCCAGTAATTTTCCTCTAAATTTATGTTGGTTGTGTAATTACTACTCCAAGGTGGAAGCATTTTTTCGTTCCATAGACCCTGCAGGTTGGCAGGTACTCCCGGTGTTTGTGAACAGCTTATCAAAAGATAACGGCCATATTGAAAATATAATTCTTCCAGATCCGGGTTGTAGTCTAAATTATCGCAGTAGCTTAGTAATTGCTTGTCGGTTGGCAAGGTTCGAAGATTAGGGCTTGTTTTGCCTAAATCTAGCTCCACGCGGTCAAAATAGTTTCTGTGGGCTTTTTCCGCTCTTGATTGTAGTGTGTTGTAACTTAACTTTTCTGCTTTTGCAATTGTTCGTTCTGAAATTTGTCTGTATGGTCGCCCTTGTGTTGCCGGATCTTTGTCGAAACCGTTGAAACTTGTAGCGTTTGTAATTAGCAGTATAACATTTTTAGTGTTTGAAATGTGTGTGCTGTTGCCGTTAGCCTGTATTGTTGCGTCAGGAGCTATTATTTTTACAATAGTATTAAACCGTATTCCTCGCGACGGATGGTATGAAAACGGATTTTCCGATTTTGTATATCCTGGCAGGGAATTGTATGCGGCATATCCGGTAGCTGATATTTGATTGCCACTGGCTGTTACTTCTGACGGGAGCTGGCTTTCTAGGTTTAGAATTGCGTCTATACCGTTTGAATCGGATATCTTGATTACAATAACCGAATCAGGAGCAGAAGCAAAATAATTGGTAGTCCTGTTTCCTGAACATACTGTTGCCAAAGCCCGGTGTATGTCTAACTTTCTGGAGTATCCACCACCGGTGTTTGTGTTATATTTTATTTTCAGACAGCCAAGAGGCTGATAGTTCTGGCTAAAATCGCCCTGCAACAATTGTTGCAGAGAATCGGCGGCAGCATAATCTTCTAGCTCTAGCGCAGATCTGATTTGTGCTATTATCGGACGGGGATTTTTAGTGTAATTGTTCTTTTTAGGCTCGCCGGTCCAAAGTGTAATGTCGTTAAGTGAAACAGAGTCTGTTTCGTTTCCTCCATAAATTATAGCGCCTAAACTTCCGTTTCCAATAACCAGTGTTTCCTCAAAATATATGGCAGGCTTGTCGTACGATAGAACCAGGTCGGAGGCATATGCCGGTTTGAGATTCAAAAAAAATAGGACAAACAAAATTAGAAAGCTGGAATTTTTCATGGGTATTGTTGTTTTTTGAGAATTCAAAGTTACGAAATATCATGTATTTGTCAATGTGCTATATAAAGGATATTGTATGTGTAACATGACAGTATTGCTGCAATATGGGGCTTATATGGAATTTTTGGCAGAATATTTAACTATTTTTATTAAAAAAGCGGCATTTTATTTTGTGGCATTTTATTTGTCGTTTGTTATATCGAAAGTGGCCGGGCTAAAAGCAAAGCCATATTCAACATCTTTAAAAAAGTAAAAATATAAAATATACAATGAGTACAACCACTGGAAAAATCGGGGTTACAACAGAAAATATTTTCCCCGTAATAAAAAAGTTTCTTTATAGCGATCATGAAATTTTCTTGCGTGAACTGGTAAGTAATGCCATTGACGCGACAAACAAATTGAAAACTATGGCCTCGTTTGGTGAATATAAGGGAAATACCGACGGGCTCAAGGTACGGGTAACTGTCAACAAAGAGGCCGGAACGCTTACTGTGAGTGATAACGGTATAGGTATGACTGCCGACGATATTGACAAATACATAAACCAGATTGCGTTTTCCGGTGCCGAAGAATTCCTTTCAAAATATAAAGATAAGGCTGAAAATATAATAGGTCATTTCGGGCTTGGATTTTATTCGGCTTTTATGGTGGCCGATAAGGTAGAGATTCGCACTTTGTCGTATAAGGATGGTTCGCAGGCTGTTTGCTGGACATGTGACGGTTCTCCGGAATATACCATCAAGCCTATAGACAAGGCTGAACGCGGAACAGACATAGTGCTCCATATTGCAGAGGAAAACAAGGAATTCCTTGAACAGGCACGTGTTGATTCGCTGCTTAAAAAGTACTGCCGTTTCCTTCCTGTGCCTGTGGTTAGCGGTTGGGAACAGGAGTGGAAAGATGGCAAGTATGTAGACACTGATCGTGAACGCGTCATAAACAATACCGAACCGGCATGGACAAAGAAGCCGTCAGACCTTACCGATGACGATTATATAAATTTCTATCGTGAGCTTTACCCCGGGCAGGACGACCCGTTGTTCTGGATACACCTTAATGTCGACTATCCGTTTACACTTACGGGCATTCTTTATTTCCCTAAAATTAAAAACAACATCGACGTACAGAAAAACCGTATACAGCTATACAGCAACCAGGTGTTTGTAACCGATTCTGTCGAAGGTGTCGTTCCGGAATTTATGATGCTGATGCAGGGTGTTATTGATTCGCCCGATATTCCTTTGAATGTTTCAAGGTCATATCTTCAGAGCGATAGTGCGGTTAAGAAAATATCGACATATATTACCCGTAAAGTTGCCGACAGGCTTGAGGATATTTTCAAACAGAGCCGTCAGGAATTTGAAAAGAAGTGGGACGATATCAAGTTGTTCATAGAATATGGCATGCTGACCGACGAGAAGTTCTGCGAACGGGCAATGAAATTTGTGTTGTTGAAGGATAACGATAGCAAATACTATACGCTTGACGAATATAAGCAGTTAATTGAGCCGGCTCAGACAAATAAGGACGGCAATATTGTTTATTTGTACTCCACCGATGTTGTTGCCCAATATAATTATATCAATGAAGCAACGCAAAGAGGCTATTCCGTGCTAATGATGGATGGGCAGCTGGATTCCCATTTTATAGGCCTTATGGAGCAGAAATTGCAAAAGAGCAGTTTTGTGCGTGTCGATTCTGACATTATAGACAACCTTATCCGTAAGGACGATCGTAAGTCTGCCGATCTGACACCGTTGCAGATAAACATATTGACAACTTTGTTCAAATCACAGATTCCGCATGTTGATAAAACCGAATTCCTGATACAGTTCGAAACTCTTTCGCCCCAGGCAATGCCAATGGTGATAACGCAGAACGAATATATGCGCCGTATGAAGGACATGGCGGCAATGCAACCAGGCATGGCGTTTTACGGAGAATTGCCCGACAGCTATAACCTGACTGTAAACACCGCCCAGAAATCAGTGGCAGAAATTATGAAAGAGGCTGAGAATGCTTTGTCGTCGCAGGTGAAACCTCTGTCTGAAAGCATTGATGCCAAAAACAACGATATAGAGAAATTGAGAAAAGACGCTCCAGAAGGCAAGCTGTCTGACGAGCAAAAGGCAGAAAGTGCCCGTCTTGAAGCCGAAGTTGAAAAGCTGCGTGACGAACAAGAAAAACTGATTGCCGGTTATGCGTCGACACAGCCTAAAATTAAACAGCTTATTGATTTGGCCCTCCTTGGCAACGGATTGCTTAAAGGCGAACAGTTAAGCAAGTTTATTGCACGTTCTGTGGAACTGTTGTAATAAATAAGGAAAAACAATACTGTGGCTCCGGGAGAACCCTGTTATTACAGGAGCCTCCCGGAGTTTTTCATCATACATGCCCTGAAACATCCTAACAAAATATTACAGATGTTCACTAATTGGAGCGTTTGTTTATTTATATTCACATTCTTATCGTGAATTTCACTTAAAACGCCGCCCTTAGTATTAAATAGGTTTAAGCATGTGTTTTTTTCTTTGCAGTATTAAACTAATGCATTATTTTTGCGTCAAACAAACAGTTAAAATTTAACATATTCAATTCTTAAAATTAACATTAGGCATCTGCCCGATGTGTCAGTTAAACTAAAATAAAAACAACCAATCCAAATAGAACAGACTATGAATATTTACGGAAAAGTTACATTATTAGCTTTTTGTTCGGCTATTGCCGGGTCCATGGCTACTGTAGTTGCAGTCAATACCATTGGGGGAGCCGACATTTCATCGTCGTCGCAGGCGGCAGTTGCACCTTCTGCCAAAGGCTCTCTCTTTACAGTGGGCAACTCTGTTACACCGCCTACCGATTTTACACACGCAGCCGAAAGTACTATAAACGGTGTTGTCAGCATTAAAAGTTACGTAACACCGCGCGGATACAATATGGGGGGGCAACAGTTCAACGATCCGTTGTTTGACTTCTTCTTTGGAACTCCGCGCCGCCAGATGCCGCGACAGCAGCAACCAAAGTCCGAGCAGCAGCAAGGGCTTGGTTCTGGCGTTATAATCAGCAAGGACGGATACATAGTTACCAACAATCATGTTATTGACGGAGCCGAACGTCTGGAGGTGGCTCTTAATGATAACAGCATATATAATGCAAAAGTAATCGGCACGGATCCGACTACGGATGTTGCTTTGCTAAAAATCGAGGCCGACAACCTGCCAGTAATTCCGATGGGCGACAGTGACGCGCTTAAGGTGGGTGAATGGGTGCTGGCAGTAGGGAACCCGTTTGGATTCACGTCGACGGTCACAACCGGAATTGTAAGTGCCAAGGCGCGAAGCATGGGTGCTGCGCAGTCCGGAAATCCAATGAGTATTGAAAGCTACATCCAGACCGATGCTGCGGTTAATCCTGGAAACTCGGGCGGTGCGCTTGTAAATATAAACGGGGAGTTGGTGGGTATAAACACTGCCATATATTCTCAGACCGGAAACTATGTCGGTTATTCGTTTGCCATACCTACATCAATAGTAACCAAGGTCGTTACCGACATCAAGCAATATGGAACCGTACAGCGTGCAATGCTGGGTGTTTCGTATATTGAGCTTACTCCGCAGCTTGCCCAGGAAAAAGGCATAACTGCTGTTAACGACGGTATTCTTGTAGAAGACGTTGTGGATCGCAGCGCGGCTATGGAGGCCGGAATTAAGGTGGGCGACGTTATCATAGCCATAAATGGGGCAAAAACCCATAACAGGGCGCAAATGTTGGGCGAAATGAGCAAGTATCGTCCTGGCGATGTTGTCAATGTGAAATTTATACGCGACAACAAAGAAAAAGTGGCAAAAGTAACCCTGCGCAACACACAGGGAAGTACAAAAATGACAAAAGCCGACGATTTTACCGCTTTGGGTTGTGCATTCAAGCCGCTAACCAAGGAACAACAGCGCCAGTACATGGTTAACGCAGGTGTGCAGGTAGTAGGGCTTAAGGACGGCAAATTCAAAGAAGCCGGCATTAAGGAAAACTTTATTATACTTGACATAAACGGTTCCCGAATAAAGTCGCAGGACGACGTTGAGCGTATTTACGACGCCATTATGAAAAGTAACGACCCGGATAAAGTAATGTTCCTTACAGGTCTGTATCCTACTGGTAAAAAAGTATACTACGCAGTACCTCTTTCCGAATAACACACAACATAATAGGTTAATCTTTAAGGTAACAGTTCGGCCGTTTGCGTGTGCATGCGGCCGTTTTGTTTGTTGACGAATCTTTTATGCCTAAAATTTGTTTGGTTAACACTTAAATGTTAAATTTGCATTTAACTGTTAATTGGATAAAATTTCATTCTATTGAAAACATTTAACGCCTGTAATTGTTAACATTATATAATAAGTCTATAACACGGATGCCTGTGTTATTTTATTAAGAATTATAAATCAAATGAAGAAAACCACTATTTGGCTTCTGACAATAATAATGGCCCTGACATTTTGTTCGTTGCTGTATATACAGATTATGTACATGAATAACATGATCAGGATGCGCGACGACCAGTTTGCCGAGGGAGTGCGCCGTGCGCTGTACAGTGTCAGTACTTCATTGGAGCAGGACGAGACCCGTTATTTCCTTGAAGAAGATGCTGCTGCAATGCAGGCTTCTCTTTATCAGCGTGAGGATGGAACGGGTTCGCTAAACTATCCGTTCACTACTCCAGAGGGCTTAGAGGCCAATATAATTATAAGCAGCGATAAAAATACCGTACCAAGTTTGGAGCAAAAGCCCCCGGTATCGGCAAATGCCGGCAAGTACCGTTCGCTGCAAGAAACAATAAAGGGACAATACTTATACCAGAAAGGGCTGTTGAACGAGGTAATCTTGAATATACTCAGTCAGTCAAGCAACAGGCCGATACACGAAAGGGCCGATTCTACGGCAGTGGCATCATATCTAAAAACTGAGTTTCAGAACAACGGCCTGAACCTGCCTTTTGAATTTGCTGTGGTGAACCGTGCCGCGCGAATTGTTTATAAAAGCCATGGATACGACCCTGCGACAGTTGGCCGTAACAATATGTTCGTGCAGGCTCTTTTCCCAAATGACCCGGCCAGCCGTATGAACTATATAAAGG
>SSTG01000122.1 GCA_004801635.1 Muribaculum caecicola
GGCCATATGCGAAAAGTACAACGACAATGACCCGGTTACAGTAAAGTCGGCAACAGGAGAACAACTTCCGGCAGGGCAGTATCTGGCCGTGTTAGACCAGGCATCGGAATTTGCCGGGGTCTATGTATTCAACGAGCCTAACCCGGCCTTGAACGGAAGCGTGTATCTGGGAACCATTCTGAAGAAGAAAGGTTCGTTGCGCGGCCAGATAATTTACGACAACAATAATATTACCGCCTATTGGGACCAGGTTTCATATCAGCGCAGCAGTGACGGCGGACGTACGTGGACTCCCGAAAAAATGGTGCTGAAGCCTACCCGGAACACTCGCGACCAGTATTCTATCTGCGACCCGGGGGTGGCTTTCTGGAACGGTTACTATTATGCCGGATATACTTCCACCGAACATAGCGGCGGACTTGAAAACCACCTGTATGTGGCGCGTAGCAAGAACCCTGACGGGCCTTGGGAAAAATGGAACGGTGCCGGATGGGGTGGTACGGAAGTCGAGCCTGTTGTCGAATTCACCCAAAAAGGATCATGGGGCATAGGCGAACCTTCGTTTGTGATAAAAGACAATACTGTATATCTTTACTATACTTACGATGCAGGATTGCCTACCACACGGGTTGCAACAGCCCATGCCGGCAACGAAAACTGGCCGGCAATGCTCGAACAGCACGGTACTGTGATAACCAAACAAGGCGGCTCGGATCATTGTGATGTGAAATACGTTGATGCGGCCAAGCGCTTTTTAGCAGTCAATACGGTTAAACGCATGACTAAGGATGCTTATATCGAGGCCTGGCAGTCGGAAGACGGCATTACTTTTGAAAGAATCGGCAAGATTGAAGGCATACTTTACCCGTCGGGGTTGCACAATTGCGGAATAAACGGCGACGAGCAGGGCCATATCGATATAGCCAAACCTCAGCACATAGCCTTTGCATACGGCATTGACGATGCAGGGCAGTCGTTATGGGCATGCTGGAGCACCTATCTGCAGCCGATAACCATTGTGTGTTCCGCCTCGGGTATAGAGTCGGTTGAAGCCGCCAGCGACAGTCCTTTGCGAATGTTTAACATGCAGGGCATGGAGGTTGACCCACAAACAGCCTCCCCCGGTCTTTATATACGCCTACAGGGCGGCAAAACCAAAAAAATTGCAAAATAAAGCAATATATAGCCATATAAATACAGACAAGTAAAAGACTGTTTTTGTATGCACTAATACCTTGAAAATTATGATAAAGCGTAACCTCTCAATAGCATTTGCTGTTTTAACAGCTCTGTGTTCAACAGCCCGGACCACATCGGCAGGAAAACGTACCGACGCGCTAAACGATTCGTTATGGAACTTTTCGGAATGGATATCGGTTGCTGATGCCCCGGTTATAACCGGCAAAATTACCGGTACAAATGAACGTGCCGCCGACGGGGCAAGCTGGTTTGTGAGTACGGTAAAGAACGATAAAGACGTTGCTTCGGCCCGTTGGATGACAAGCGGACTTGGCATTTACGAGCTGTATGTTAACGGCAAGACCATAGGGGAGGAAATTTTGAAACCAGGCTTTACCCACGTAAATAAAACCAAACGTTCGTTTACATACGATGTTACCGACGCTCTTTCAGGCAAAGCCGGCGAAAAAAATATGTTTGCCGTACAAGTAACGCCGGGCTGGTGGGCCGACAAGATTGTTACACGCGGAGGCCAGGAGGGAATGACAGGTAAAAAAACAGCATTCAGAGGTGTTCTCGAACTAACATATACAGACGGCAGCAAGGCATACTTCGGTTCGAATACAGGCAGTTGGAAGGCCGGTATTGCCGGCCCTGTAAAGCATGCGGCCATATTCGACGGCGAAGAATATGACGCACGCGAAAGCCTAGGGTTCCTTACTCCTGAAAAACTGTCAACCCCGGAAACAAATACCGAGTTTGACGGCGATATACTGCCCTCGGCCGGAGGTGAGGTGTATTTCCGCGAGGATCTGGCGCTTATGCCTCAGAAAGCATATGTATGGCAGGGAGTCACCGGCAAAAACGACGAGGAATACGGCAAAGTGGTAATAACCAGACAATATGCTCCCGGCGATGAAATAACTATAAAGCCCGGCGAGACACTTGTTATAGACTTTGGCCAGAATTGCGCGGCTGTACCGTCTTTTGAATTCAAGGCCGGAGCCGGTACAAAGCTAAACTGCCGTCCGTCGGAACTGCTTAACGACGGAAACGGAGCCAAAAGCCGCGGAATGGACGGTCCGGAGGGAAGCTGTCACCGCCTGAACCTGAGGACTCCCGACACAGGCATGCTGCTCGATTATACTTTTGCCGACAGTAACGGTTATGTTTGCTACCGTCCGCGTTATACATTTTACGGTTATCGTTTTATATCGGTAACAGCCGACGGCGAGGTGCGCATTAAATCGGTAAAGTCCGTTCCGGTATCGTCAATTACCGCCGGAATGGAAACAGGCACCATCGTTACCGGAAACCCTATGGTGAATAAGCTTATATCAAATACCGTATGGGGCCAGCGGTCTAATTATCTTTCGGTTCCTACCGACTGTCCGCAGCGCAACGAACGCCTTGGATGGACGGCCGATACCCAGGTTTTTGCCGAAACAGGCACGTTTTTTGCCAATACACGCAAATTCTTTCATAAATGGATGCGCGATATGCGCGACACACAGTCGCCAACCGGCGGTTTTCCGGGTGTAGCCCCACACGGACAATACGGGTCGGACGCTACCGATATGAACCGTCTTGGCTGGGCCGATGCCGGTGTTATCGTTCCGTGGACGGTATGGAAGCAGTTTGGCGACACAGCCATTATTAACGATAACTGGGCTGCGATGGAAAAATTCATTAACCATATAAATGAAACCAGATACGACCACCATGCCCTTGCTGCCGAGAACGGAAACTATCAATGGGCCGACTGGCTTAGCTATGAACCTCTTGAAAGCTGCGGCCGCCTGCATAGGGCGCCTGATGGCTCTGAAACCATGCCGGAAGCATACAGCTACTGGAGTTATCTGGGGGCATGCTATTGGCTGATAGATGCGGAAATGATGCGCGATATGGCCAGGGCTACAGGCCGCGATGCCGAAAAATATGAATTGATGGCTGCCGAAGCCCGGCGTTACCTGCAATCGGCGTTCTTAAACAATAACGGGGAGTTTGTAACACCAATATTGAACACCATGCAGACTCCGGCGCTGTTTGCCTTGAAAAACAAACTGGTAGAAGGCAAGGCAAAAGAAAACATGATAAAGCGTCTGCGTAAAAACTTTGCCGACCATGGAAACTGCCTTCAAACCGGGTTCCTAGGCACGTCTATATTGATGCCTACCCTTACCGACAACGGTATGGCCGACATTGCCTACGAGCTGTTGTTCCAGCGTAATAACCCCGGTTGGCTGTACTCTATTGACAACGGTGCCACAACGATATGGGAACGTTGGAACAGCTATATGCTCGACAAAGGCATGGGTCCGCGCGGCATGAACAGTTTCAACCATTACGCCTACGGGTGCGTTTGCGAGTGGATGTGGAAATCCATGGCCGGAATTTCGGCCGATGTGTCGGCAGCAGGATTCAAGCGTATAATTATGAAGCCGGTGCCCGACAAACGCCTGGGGTTTGTAAATGCGGAATATAATTCTGCCGCAGGGCTTGTCAAGAGCAGTTGGAAATACGAAGGCAACAAATGGATATGGAACTTTACCGTGCCAGAGGGGGCCGTGGCGCTGGTGACACTGCCAGGCGAAGATATTGCCCATGAATACGTGGCCGGTTCATACCAGATAGAGAAATGAAACTGCCAGAGAATTTTTCAACTGATTTTCCCGGACTTATACAGGCATTGGAGCAAACCGGGCCTTCGTTGAGCGTGAGGTTCAATACGGCACGCGGCGCGCGTATTCCTGAAAATCTTGAGCGAGTGCCGTGGTGTGGAAACGGCGTATACCTGCAATCGAGGCCGGCATTTACATTTGACCCGGCAATGCATCAGGGAATGTACTATGTCCAGGATGCATCTTCCATGATCCACAGCCATATAGTTGCCGAAATTACTGCCGGACGCGAGCCGTTGCTGTGTCTTGACGCATGCGCTGCTCCGGGGGGTAAAACAACGGCAATGCTCGATTCGCTTCCTCATGGAAGTTTTATTCTGGCCAACGAATATGTTACCGCTCGTGCCGAAAGCCTTAATCAGAACCTGTTGCGCTGGGGCAACCCTATGGTGGCTGTGAGCAATGGCGATACGTCGCGGCTGCGTAAGTTTAGCTCAATGTTCGACATAATTGTTGCCGATGTGCCTTGCTCGGGCGAAGGTATGTTCCGTAAAGATCCCGAAGCCGTAAGGCAGTGGAGTCCGCAGCTTGTGGCTGACTGTGCCGGGTTGCAAAAAGAAATTACTGCAAACCTGTGGGAAGCCCTCAAGCCTGGCGGATACATGATATATTCCACCTGTACGTTCAACCGTAAAGAAAACCAGGAGGTGGTGGCACACATGCTGGAAAATTTCGAAGGGGCTTCGGCTGTAGATGTGGAAGTGCCGCAACAATGGGGTATATCAAAAGTTGGGCACTGTATGCATTTTCTGCCGGGAACGGTGCGTGGCGAGGGGCTTACAGTGGCCGTATTGCGCAAGTCGGCGGTTCCCGACATGCGCATGCCTAAAAAAAATATCGAAAAACAGCGGTCTAAGGCCGCTTCTGTCCCCCAGCAGGTATTGCAGGCTGCCTCCAAATGGATTTCAGGCAATGACGAATATGCCATAAAGCAATTCGGCGATATATTCTATGCACAGCCAAAGCAATGGGAACAGGAGCTGAACCTGTTCAACATGCAATTAAAAATGATAAATCCCGGTGGAATAGGTTTTGCACAGATAAAGGGCCGCGACATTTTGCCACAGCAGGCGCTGGCATTATCCTGTGCCCTGTTGCCGAGAGCGTTCCACCAATACGATACAGACTATCCCCAGGCCATAGCCTACCTGCAACGCCAGTCGCTGCAATTAAACGAAACCGCACCCCGTGGTGTGGTGTTGCTCACCTACCGGGGCGCGGCTTTGGGATTCGTTAAAAATTTAGGCAGCAGGGCCAACAATCTTTATCCGCCGGCATGGCGCATACTGTCTACCCACGTGCCGGAAAAAGCTCCGGAGCTATAGTCAGATACCTACGGTAAGGGTTGTTACAAACCTGCCGGGAACCGATACCAGTTTTCCGTTGCCGTATTGCAAAGTTATGTAGCCTCGGTCGGGGGCAAACCATGTTGCCGACATAGCGGCAGGTGTATTGACCACGTTTACCGGCATTCCGTAGCTGTTGGTAAATGAATTGTATAGCATTGAATAACGGTATGTGTCGGGGTAGGGCGACGTATAGAAAAACTCCGAACGGTCAAGATACCCGTTGTTATAGTAGAATGTAGCGTCGGGCCATAAGTAGCCGGCCTGGTTCACGTCTACAAGGTAAACTGTGTTTGAATTATATCCGCTTACGTTATACCCGTTGTTAACCAGCTGGTTTATTGTTAAATTTAATGCAGTGCCAAAGGCAACACCCAGCATTGTGCTTAATAACGGCGCATGAGGTGCCGGCCGCCAGTAATGTGGCCTTACCGGACGGTGCCATGGCCTGGGAACCGGGCGGTGCGGGCGGTGTGGCGGTTTCATCATAGGCGGACGGTGATGGTGTTTTGGAGCCTTATAATGTCCGTAATGATTGCCATTGTCCTTGTTGGCTGTCGGGCGGCCGAAGCCGGAATTACCATGATGGCGGTTTCCGGAAGGGCGGTCAAAACCATGGTTGCCCGGATGTTTCTTGTTGTAATTGTTGGGCCGGTTGTTTTCCGGACGGTGCTTGTCGTGCTTGCCGTTATTTTTCGACGGGCGCGCGTTGCCGTTGTGGTGCTTGTTATTTCCGGGGCGGCTTGCCTGTGCTTCTGAGCGGTGACTGCCCCGGTTGCCTGACGTACGGCGCTCGGCAGAAGCCTGCGGAGCAATAAGCACAATGGAGAGCAAGAGTGCCGTGAGTATGCGTACCATAGTTTTCATAATAATAAATTTTTACGTTATATTATTATAGACACCGTACAATGAAAAAAGTTAAAAGTATAGACAATATATCTTGTTTATAACGAGTCGGGGAACTTTTTGTTATACTGTTCCAGCAGGTACAATATGTTAAAATAAAAACCTTTAGGTTCGTCCTTGTCGCCCGAGGGCTTAACCGTTATGTAGTCATAATACGGCGGTACGTCCTTTTGGCTTTCTACAATGTAATCCTGGAAATTTAGCAAGTTGTACTCGTGTTGCGGATTGTTTACAACCCATGCGTTCTCCGGGTCAAGGCCTGTGCCTGTCGATATAATTGCCTGAAGCAGGTGGTTGAGTTTCCACAGCATTATTGCGGCCATGTTGTTTTTCTTTTTTTCGCGGTAGGCGTAAATCAGAAAGGACATCTGGCGGAGGTCGAACGGATCGTCGTCGAGCGACTTTTCTGCATAGTGTATAATTGTATCGCACTCGGCATGCGTATGTTTGTCACGCATATACAGTTCCTCGACACGCGAGCTGTACTGGCTCTGCCTGTAAGGGTTGTAATCCTCCTGATATATGTATCCCAGATACAGGTGGCGCATCTGGTCGAGGGTCATGGTGGTGTCGGAAGCCTTGAACTGTTTGTACAGCTTGGGATAATACATTTTGGAATTTGGGTCGCTCACGGCTGCACGAATTGCTTCCATGTCGGGTTTTTCACGAATCAGTTTTTGTGTATCCTTTTTTGCCGATGTAAGGGTGAATACCGCCACAAGGGCAAGCAGTGTTATGGAAAGGTATCGCATCTCTTAAATTTTCAGTTTAGTAAATAGACCATACCGGCTACATTTGGTTTAATGCGTACGCCGGGGCATATGCCATTATTATCAACAGTGCAAAAATGCCGAGCATACAGTAAGTAACCACTATGGGAAAGAATTTGGCAGGAATGTAACGGAAAAAACGTGGCGAGGCAAAGCCCAGGGCGGCTCCTGACGGTGTACGTATATAAGCTGCCACACCTATGGCGGTGCCTAATGCCGCGCCAACAGCCGTCCATACATACGTGGCGGTACAAAGTCCGGC
>SSTG01000123.1 GCA_004801635.1 Muribaculum caecicola
TTCGCGCCGTGATCCTTATGATATAGTGCGCGACTTGCTGTTCAATATATTAAATGCCACCGGACGAGTTTAGCTTTACGTTGCTATTTTACTCGGAACGAATATCCCAACATTATCAGTATTGATGAATTGCGCGATGCTGAGAAGGTGTCTTTTCTGTCGTCGGGAAAGATATTGCCTATTCCGAAATAATATCTCCCTTCAAGGCTTATCCTGTGGCGGCGTTTTATAATGAACTCGATTCCGGCTCCGGCAGTAATGCCATAGTCGAATCTGTGGCTTGGTTCCAGACGCAACTGGTCTGTTTCCCTGTTGGGTGGAAAGTCTGGAATGCCGTCAATGTTGTTGACGTCAAAATTTGCACTTTTGGTAGAGCTTAGCAAATAGCCTATTTCCGGACCAAGGTTTACGAATCCGCTCAAATGCCGCTTTTCAAAAAAAATGTGCGTCATAACAGGCAGTCGCAGATAGTTCAGTTTGCGTTCAAATTCAAAAGGTGCACCTTCAAAATTCTCTTTCCATCCACCTTGTTCAAAATTCAGTTCTGCCAAAAGTCCGAAATTTCGTTCTTCCCAGTATTTGACCTGCAATCCGAACATCTGTCCCATTAACATTTTCTCCTTTGTTTTGGGCGTGAATGCGATGTTCGACAGGGTAACCCCACCGTGGGCACCTATTGAAAATTTACCATTGTAATGTGCCTGTGCCCCTGCATTAAGCCATGACATGGCAACCATTATTGCTGTTATAATATATGTTGTTGGCAATTTCATATGGCGCGGCGGTCTATTATTCCTGACGGACGGAAGTTAATAAAATATAGCGAATCATTTATCTTTCCATAATCATTTGCAGGTTTTATAAAGTGGTAGTTGTTCTGTATTCCGTCATAATATAACTCGAAATCAGCATCATGGTCAATGTTGTCATTAAGGGCCTTTATAATAAACATTCCGGTGTCGAAGCCTAATATACCCTGAACCGGTATGGCATTCATGGGTTTGTCGCCGAACCATTTGCGATAAGATGCTTCAAAGTTACGGCTTCGCTCGCTTTGTGCGTCATTAAAAAAGCGAGAATATATAGTTGCATTCATGAAATGCATGTTTTCCAATGATTCCTTGCGGAATGTTATCCATTCGGGATAACCAAATAACTGAACCAGCGAATAGTCGTCGAGGCTTTCTTTGTAGCTCTTGAGGGCACTTATGATTTTGCTAAATTCTATTTGTGAGCCTGAAGCCGGAATAAAAACGTATTTCTTTGAGCGGTCTAGGGCAACCAGGTCGTTTAGCGAAAGCATACCGTCGTATTTTATTTCGTTGAATGTCTTTCCGCTGCTAATTACCGCGTTGCGCAATTCAGTTATGAATTCCATTTTGTCGGTTTTGCCTTCGGTGGGAATTAAAAATACCGGTTGGTAGTCAGGATAGGTTTTTGTGAGTTCTTCTACGGCTTTGGCATACATCAGGGAATGAGGAATATTGGCTTGCAACACGGTTTCATTTGTTGTATATGCCGTGTTTCTAACCGCAAATATGTTCATTATGTTTATGCTGTTTTCCTGTCCGAAACGTGCCAGTTCGTTAAGGTGGTCTTCATTATCGGGGGTTATGATTATGTCTGATTTACGTACATGTTCGTTTTGGAGAAGGGCTTTTACGGAATCTATGCTGCCGTTTGTGTCATGGGCAGATATATGTAGTGGCAATCCGTAAGAGCGCAAAGAGTCGGCCGCCATCAGGAATCCTCGGTAAAATTCGGTGTATAATTGAGTCTGCTTTGACTGATTCTCGTCGTTAAGCATGAACGGAAGTATTATGGAAACGCGTATTGAGTCAACTTCAATTTCGCTTGAGCTGTTATCCGGTGTATATGATTCTGTTTCATAGGCAGTGTTTGCAGAGGAGTTGTTTACCGGTATTCTGTCGTGACGCAGGTTGTTTTCTGTCTGCACGGTATTGTCGCTGTCGTTTAAAGTAACATTGTCTGATGTGTTTTCCTTTACCAAGACCGGTTCTTTTTCAGGAATATTTGTCTGCCCTACAATGTTCTGGCTGGTTGCTGCAACTGATTCGTCGGGCAGCGTGAGTATGGTTCCTTGCTTAAGCCCGTTACGTGAAACAGAGGGGTTTAAGGCAAACAGCTGTTCCTCTGTTATGCCGTATTTATGTGTAATTCCGTATATGGTTTCTCCTTTGGAAACATGATGGAAACGTGCTTTTTGCAATTGTGATGTTTGAGTTGTCGCATAATTGCCGGAATTTTCCGGTACTATGGTTTCACGGGCGGTTGTGGTTTCTTTACGGTCAATACCTTTTAGTTTGTCGACAGGAAAATACAAGGTTTGTCCGGCTCGTAAACCGTCGGAAACAGACGGGTTGAATTTTACAAGTTCCGAGCGGCTTATTCCTAGCATACGGCATATGGAAAATACTGTTTCCTTAGGCTTTACAGAGTAGTAATAGCATTCTTTCCCCCCAACGCTTGTAACCGGGAGCTCTATTGCAAATGCTGATGCACAGAGCATTAAAAGACTTGTGAAAGCTGTAAAGCGACAAATATGGTTCATGTAATTCATACAATGCAGATCTATTAGTTCCGCAAATTTATACAAAAACCATGATAATTTTGTAATGGTGTGTCAAAAAGAGTGTCTGCCAGGTTCAAAATAAACTGCCAGTGATAATAATATTCTTGCATTGCTATAAATACTTAACAACCGATAAAAATTATTTTTATAATAACGGAATATTTAATGAATGTTATAGGGTTTTGTGTGAAAAATGAAAAATTTGGATAATGCCTTGTATTTTAAATTAGTATGCGTCCGTGTGGTAGTGATGATTATGTGTTTAATTTACAGTTATGTAATTGCTGCAAATACATAACTGTTGTAAAAATGGTACCTGTTATAGGTTTAAAGATAGCAAAGTGTTTACCCTATAGGTTATTAACATTTATTTAAGAGCCTATCATTGCGCTTTAGAATATTAATTGTATATTTGCGCCATTATAAGTACGGTGCATTAAAGTATATTTATTTAATCAAGTGACAGGACTTGAATAATGGAGGATTTTAATTTATTTGCCGTCGGGCTTGTAATACAGGTTTATATTAACCATTTACCATGCATTTTAATTGATTATGAATAGATTTGTTAGATTCACGGTTAAAGGCGTGCTTGTCATGCTCTTTTTTTCTGCTTTTGCACCGGCTTTCGCTGCATCGAAAGGGTTGCTTGGCAATGTTGCGTCAAAAGTTTCTTCATCAAAGGACACTGCCGATTTTAAGAAATCGTTAAAAGATGCGCAGGTATTTGAAGGCATGTTCAATGCATATCTGGATAAAAAAGGAAAACTTTTATTTGAAATACCAGACAGCGCGTTTTCTCATACCTATCTGTTGGTAAACAGGATAAAGGGACTGTCGAGAACCGACGACTATGTGGCAGGGCAGATGTGCTCGGCACCGAGGCTGATTACATTTTCAAAAGATCAACAAAATGTTTACATGCACCTGGTGCAGACAGAAAACGAGGTTGACCCGTCCGACCCGATAAGTGCTTCGTTTGAGCGAAATTTCATAAATCCGGTTCTGAAAGGTTTTAAAATAACAAATGCCGACAGCAGTTCTGTATTTATTGACGTGACCTCGTTTTTTGCCGGAAATGAAAAATCAATTTCGCCTATTAAAGAGTCAAATCCACTTACCAAGCTATTGGGCGGACGTGACGGAATTAAGGGTACTTTCTATTCCGACGGATCGGCTGTTACTGCCGTGAAGGCTTTCCCTTTAAACCTTGAGGTTGAAAGCCAGCTTGCTTATACGACAAAGAATGCGTTGCAACCATACACGGTATTGATGTCTCGTTCCATTGTTATGCTGCCTGACGACCCTATGCGTTCGCGATTGCAGGATAACCGTGTTGGTTATTTCTCAACAGACAAATATCTGTATAGTTCAAATCTTGACAGAATAAAGCCTTATGCGTTGATTCATCGCCATCGTCTGGAGCCGCGCGAGGAAGACATTGACGCTTATTTTGCAGGAAAGCTTGTAGAGCCCAAAAAGAAAATTGTGTTTTATGTCGATTCTGCTTTTCCTGAAAAATGGCGTGGCGCCGTAAAGGAGGGAATAGAATATTGGAACGAGGCTTTTGAAGCCGCAGGATTTAAAAATGCTATTGAAGCTCGCGATTATCCAAAGAACGACCCTGAATTTGATCCGGACGACATTCGTTATTCTTGCATCCGCTATTGTGTTACGCCAACAGCAAATGCTATGGGTCCTTCGTATGTAGACCCGCGTACTGGTGAAATTCTAGGTGCCGATGTAATATGGTATCATAATATAGTGTCTTTGCTTCATAACTGGCGTTTTACACAGACCGCTGCTGTAGATCCACGTGTGCGTAGCCGCGTTTTTGCCGATTCCGTAATGTATGAATCAATGACTTATGTTGCTGCCCACGAAGTAGGGCACTGCTTGGGCCTGATGCACAATATGGGTGCGTCATACTCGTTTACACTCGACAATCTTCGCGATCCGGCTTTTACCCAAAAGTACGGTACCACGCCTTCTATAATGGACTATGCCCGAAATAACTTTGTGGCTCAGCCTGGCGATATGGAGCGTGGGGTTAAACTTACGCCGCCTGCTGTGGGTGTATATGATATATATGCCATAAACTGGGGCTACCGGCTGATACCTGGTGCGGATACAATGGATCAGGAAAAACCTGTACTTGACAGCTGGATAAGGGCGAAATCAGGTGATAAGATGTATGAATTCGGCGCTCAGCAGTTTATGGGAATGGTAGACCCTACAGATCAGACGGAAGACTTGGGCAACGACCATATAAAGGCTGCCGACATGTCTATCTCGAATTTAAAGATAATAATGAAAAACCTTAGCCAGTGGGCATTGGAGCCTGACTGCAACTATGACCCGCTTGATGAAACATATCGTGCAATGGTTCAACAGTATATGCGCCATGTCGGCCATGTGTACCCATATATAGGCGGTATGGTTTATAAGGAAATCAGGCAGGGGCATGACGATGGAAATGCAAGGACTTATATTGACAAAAAACAGCAGAAACGTGCCATGGACTGGCTTCTGGTACAGGCGCGCACTTCCGACTGGCTGGCTCCGTCCGACCTTATGCTTAAGTGGGAAGACCCCTATCAGTGGCAGGAACGCCTGCAGCGCAGCGTGGTCGGGTGTCTGCTTTCGTCAGCAAAGCTATACCGTATAAATGAAGGCGGCAAAATTGACCCGTCGCGGAATTACACCCTTGAAGAATATCTTGACGATGCTGTAAAAGGTATTTTTGCCCCGTCTTATTCGGGTAAAAAGCTGAGTGCAGCCGATCGCAACATGCAGTCTGCCGCTATTGCAGCAATGACAAAATATTCAGGTTTGAAACCGGCATCTTCCAAGGGTTCGTCTAAATCGCTAACTGCTGCCGAAGAATTTGACGAAATGTCGCTGACGGCCGATTCGCCGGCAATTCCATGCAGTTTCAACCATAACCATTCTTTGGACGACAATGCGGATACTTCGTTCTACCGTATTCTGCTTGGGCTTCCAACTATGTCTGAAACTGAGTTGCAGCCAATAATGGCATCACGGCTTGAGGACATTCTTTCGCTATATAAGTCTAAAATAGATTCGTCTGATCGTGCCACTCGCGATTTTTACAGTTATCATATACGGGCGCTTAAATCTATTCTGGAAAATTAAAAACCCGACAAACAAACTCAACACAGATGCGAAATTATATTTTAACAATATTACTGCTCTTTATGTTTTCAGCGGCTGCACCGTTTGCTTGGGCTGCCGAGAAACGTGCTTTCAGCGGTGTGGTTATTGACGAAAACAATGAACCGCTTGTTGGGGCAAATATTAAGGTGGACGGCACACTACAGGCTGCTGCCAGCGATCTTGACGGCCGTTATACACTTATGCTGCCGGCTGACAAACCTGCAAAAATTATTATTTCATATATTGGCTATAAGCCGGTTAATATTGACGTAGCTCCTTCGCAAAACAACCTTACAACCAAATTGACTATTTCTTCAACTACTATGG
This sequence comes from Muribaculum caecicola, assembly GCA_004801635.1. GTDB lineage: Bacteria > Bacteroidota > Bacteroidia > Bacteroidales > Muribaculaceae > Muribaculum > Muribaculum caecicola. Next base: position 6,098 of record SSTG01000123.1, read on the forward strand.
ACGAGGTTGTAGTGATTGGTTACGGTACGGCAAAAAAGGCGGCATTGACATCGTCGGTAGAAACGATATCGGGCGACGAGCTGCTTAAAATTCCGGCAATGAACGTTGACCAGACTTTGGCCGGACAAGTGGCCGGTTTGGGAGTTATGAGCACCACCGGCGACCCGTCTTCTGCAAAAGAGGCCGAAATACATGTGAGAGGAAACATTGGTGCGCCTTTGCTTGTAATTGACGGTGTGCCGCGTCTGGGCACTAACACCACTGACGGCGAAATGCGCTTAAGCGACCTTAATCCGGACGATATTGAAAGTGTGTCTATTCTAAAGGATGCCGCTGCTGCAGCCGTTTACGGTGCGCGTGCGGCTAACGGTGTGGTGCTTGTTCAGACTAAGCGCGGTAATACAGGGGGCAAGGCCAGAGTTAACTATCGCGGGCAGTTTAACCTGCAGGAAGCAACATATTTGCCCAAGTTTCTAAACGCTCATGATTTTGCCACATTATACAACCGTGCAGTAGCAGAAAGTGAAAGCGACGTTTACACGCCTTACGATCTTGATGCCATTAAGTCGAACCCGAATGTTTATGGCGACGAAAACATGTTGGACTATCTCGACAAATGGGGCCATTCTCAAAGGCACAGTGTGTCGGTGTCGGGTGGGGTGCAGTCTGTGAAATATTTTGTATCGGGCGGATATGCAAGTACCAAGGGGCTATATTCTAATGTAAGCCGCGACCGTTACAATTATTCTGTAAAGCTTGATGCCGACTTGATTCAGAATTTAACAATGAAGTCATCTTGACTTATTTTAAACATACAAAATACAATAAGGAGTGTTAAGTGTAATGAGAAAAAACACACCTAAACACTCCTTGAATTGATAGAACTCATAGATAAAGAAACCATTAGAATGGAAATCCTGCCGTATCTGACGACCGCTAAACGAGGCTATACATGCAAGGGAGATCTTTGTGAG
>SSTG01000124.1 GCA_004801635.1 Muribaculum caecicola
CGCGACCGTGCGGTTTACTCGTTCTGCATGTGCCCCGGAGGCATAATAATACCTGCGGCAAGCGCTCCCGGCGAACTTGTTGTAAACGGAATGTCGCCGTCAAACCGGGGAAGCCGCTGGGCCAATTCGGGCATGGTTGTAGAAGTCCTGCCTGAAGACATACCTGTCGAACCGGGCAAAAATCCGGCATTACGCATAATGGATTTTCAACACAAAATTGAAAAAGCTTTTTTTACAGACTCCGGAACAGGCACACAAAACGCACCGGCACAACGTATGATTGATTTTGTTGAAGGGCGCATATCAAAGACTCTTCCGGCAACATCGTACGCACCCGGAATACATACGGCGGCAATACACAAACTATTGCCGAAACCAATAGCCTCACGGCTTCAGAACGCATTACGCACGTTTGGACGAAATGCCCGAGGATTTCTAACCAACGATGCCACCCTAATCGGATGCGAAACCCGTACATCAGCCCCGGTACGGATAACAAGGCACGGCGACATACTTGAATCAATTTCCACTATGGGGCTTTATCCCTGCGGAGAAGGGGCCGGATATGCAGGAGGCATAGTCAGTGCGGCTATAGACGGTTTACGCTGCGCCGACGCGCTTGCCGATGCCGTTGCAAGCAAGAATCAAGCATAATCCATATGGACTTTGGCAAACAAGGCGAAACAATAGCACGCAATTATCTGATAGCAAAAGGATATGCCATCAGACAGCAAAATGCGCGAATAGGACATCTGGAAATTGACATAGTTGCTATGCATGGCAACCGCATTGTTTTTGTAGAAGTAAAAACACGTCATACCGGATCAACCCATCCGCTTGATGCCGTTACCCCTCGTAAAATACAGCGTCTTTGCAAAGCCGCTGATGCATATATAAAAGCCTATAACATTCCGCACGAAGTGCAATTCGACATAATTGCAATAATATTCTCACCCGACGGCAACTACACGCTCGAACACATTCCGGATGCTTTTTTCCCACCTTTACACACCTACCGCTAGTCGACAGGCCGTGCACCAAACCGATAATGCCTTAGCCACAAGCATGGCACAGACGCAACACGCATACTGTCTGTCCACCGTGCGCGCCGCCGCCAGTGCATTTCCGATGCCAGTAGCACGGTATCAGGCCTAAGTTCCTTAACGAGGCCGGAAATATCCCTACCCCTGTATGTACCGTGCACAAGCAGATAATCCGCACCACGGGTATCATTATCGGCCAATATATGGGGCAATATACTGTCAGTGCATATATATACTACAAGCTTATTGCCAAAGTTACACTTATAACTATTCCATGATATAACGTTATCTGCCGAATTATATATTTTGGCAACAGACAAGGAATCAACGCTCCTACGGCTAAGATAATTCTCCAGGGCATCCTCAGCCTGCATTTTTGCCGAAGCCAGCAGACTGCCTTCATAAGGTGAAATATAATAACCTTTACTTCCGTCAAAACACACAACAGAAGTCGTACCTCCGGCTGTCGATACAAACCATTCCGGCAAATTTGTCTTGCAATTACCAAAATGCAATGCTACAACTGTCAATATTGCGAATACCGGCGTAACCACCCACGCCCTGCGTATGTTTTTCTGCCACAAAACATACGCTACCGACAAAAGCATTGCAAAATAAGGCAGCATTACCCACCACGGGAACCATAAATTACGCATTTGCGCCCACTCAACATTAGCGATAAAATCTGCCACCCATTCTATGCACATATAAAGCCAGTCAATAACAACGCACAGCCATACGGCATCAAATCCGGCCCACAACAGCAAACAAAGCAAAAGCCCTCCGCCAAGAACTCCCGGCAACAAAAACCCCACAGGGATATTTGCAACAATAAACAGCACAGGAAAAGTATGGAAATGGTATGCTGCCACAATACCAGACCCAGCCATTGCCACCACAGATACCATAACATATGTCCACATATATTTACCACACCTTCCGGCACCACATATGCCGGACAGCCTTGGCAAAAACAACAGTATAGCTCCTGTTGCAGCAAACGACATCTGGAATCCGGCATCATACAAATTACCGGCATCAGCCAACAGAAGTAGCGTCCAAGCCAACAACCAAGCATTCACAGGCGAGTTTGTACGCTGAAAAACAAAGGCACCACCAAGACACGATGCCATTACTACAGCCCTTACAACCGAAGCCGACATACCTGTAACAAATGCATAAATCCAAAGGAGCAACAGCACCGATATTGCCAGCACACGCCTCTGCCGCAGCAGATATAACGGGAAAAGAAATACAGTAAGCACCGCATACAAAGTAGCCACGTGCATTCCGCTCAAAGCAAGCACATGCGCCAATCCGGCTGCAGAAAAAGTGCCGCCTATTGTTTTACGCGCTTCGGCAGAATCGCCAAGCAACGCCGCCTTAAGAAACACAATGGCTCCATCCGACAAATTACTGGCATCCAACAGAGCTGCCGTAGTGCGCCCCACTTTATCCAACTTCCGTAAAAATGTATCCGGGCCCCGTATAACCGAATAATGATTTTCCGGCACATAGGCCGTAAGCGCAACGCCTTTTTGCCTCAAATACTCTGAATAATCAAAAGCCTCCGGCTCGGTTGACGGAGGCAAAATCTGGAGTTTGGCATAAAATTTTATGGTATCTCCATTAAAGACATCATCAGCGCAACCGGCCAAAAACAGTTGTGCATTAATTCCACAAAGGCCATTGCCAGAAACGGCCACAATGCAGCGCTGTCCGTTTTCAAGCCGTGAACTTTCTATAACCACACCGTCATACCGGCACTCATCATCAGGCAATAATACATTTTCATTGCCATCAGGCAGTACGTTCAACACCACTGCAATAGCCGTTGCCACTACAGCCAACGGAAGCATTGGTACCATAGACAACGGCGGATTGCCTGAAAACGCGCGCAAACGGCGCCATATTCCCATATCAGGGAATTGTATACATTACAACAATGAAACTGCTAACCCCTATAACTATCCACAGAGCTATAGCCAACAAAAGCGGTGTAGCGCCAACCGACTTTACAGTTGATACCGAAAGACTTGCACCAATAAAAAACAAAGTCAGCACAAGACCTTTTTTAGCCAACCATATCAAAGCCGAAGTCAGTTGGGCCGGCAGTGGACAATAAGTATTGATTAACATTGCCACAATAAAGAGGAATATAAACCAAGGTATGGAAATCTTAGCTTTTTTATCACGGAATATAAGCATTGTAACCAGAGCCAAAGGAATAATCCACAACGCACGCGTAAGCTTTATAAGGGTGGCAGTCTTCAAGGCCTCGGCACCATATACGTCGCCGGCACCGACAACCGACGAAGTGTCGTGAATGGCAATAGCGGCCCATGTACCGAACTGCTGCTGGCTCATGTCGAAATAATGCCCGATAGGCGGAAAAATAAACAGGGCAATAGCATTAAGTATAAATATCACCCCGAGCGACACTGCCATTTCCTTTTCATTGGCATGCAGCACAGGGCCTACTGCAGCAATGGCGCTGCCACCACATATAGCTGTTCCCGAGGCTATAAGGTAACTGGTTTTTCGCGACAGATGCAGCCAGTATCCAAACAAAACGCCCAACACCATAACACCTACAACAGACACAACAGTAAAAGCCATGCCTTCGCTACCCGATTTTAGCGACTCTGTCACATTCATACCGAACCCCAGCCCCACAACCGAAGCCTGTAGCAGGAATTTTGACCCTTTCTTATTAAATTTAGGAAACGGACATTCAAAACAAAGCGCAAACATAAGCCCTACAAAAAGAGCCACGGCCGGAGTTACCAAAGCCATACCGGTAACCAAATCCCATGGAAACAAAATAAGCACCACCAACGCCATATATATATAGCGTGAAATAGCACTTAATGGCAAGCCTTGGTTTTTATTATTCATTGACATATACTTTTTCCTATTATTTTTAGATTATTTCGAATTCCATATATTCCACGAAACAAAAGCCTGAAGAAGCAACATTTCCAATCCATTCTTCGTAACAGCACCATAATCGGCTGCACGCTTCATGAACAGCGTCACATCAGGATTATACAGCAAATCATAGCACAAGTGTTCAGGTGTAAGCAACTGGTAGGGAATATCCGGACACTCGTCCATATGCGGATACATTCCAAGCGGAGTAGTATTTACAACCACTTTATATTCATTCATGATTTCAGGTGTCAGTTCCCCGTAAGCAAGCACACCGTCACGATTGGTGCGTGATACAAGTACCGGCTCCACGCCCAGATCAATTAACCCGTGGTATACAGCCTTTGATGCCCCACCCGTACCCAGTATAAGCGCTTTTTTATGCCAAGGCTTTAACAGGGGCCTGACCGAATCGCAAAAACCTACAACATCAGAGTTATACCCTTTCAATATCATAGAGCCTTTATGCCGTATTATCTTAACAACATTGACAGCACCTATTTTTTCCGCTACAGGATCAATTTCATTTAGATAACCCATTACTTGCTCCTTGTATGGAATAGTAACGTTAAAGCCTTGCAAAGCCGGGTATTCCGATATTGCTTCCATCAAATCACCTATATCAGGAAGCTCAAAATTAAGATAACGCGCATTAATACCCTCTGCTTTGAACTTTTCATTAAAATAGTTCTTTGAAAATGAATGGGTCAACGGATAACCGATAAGGCCATAAATAAGAACCGGTGTATCAGCCATAATAAATATTCCTTTTATTTTTTCGCAAATTTAGTAATAAAACAGCGAAATAATGCACCGTCATAATAAAAAGCATAGCAATAAACATTATTTGCCACCATGGATTAACCCACAATATCAGCCTAATAATGATTTTTGAAGTATTTTTTAGTTACAAAGGTAAAACATACGGCACTACCTGCTGGACAACGGGCAAAAAGTGTAAAAAAGCGTATTGATAATATTAAATTTACTTATCAAATACTATAATATCCCTATACCAACTGCAAAGTTGGTCAATTTTTGCAGCTACACTATGCTCCAAATTAATATATTAATCGGCAAAAATACATTAATCCTACGTAATCACCGGCATAATCCGTATTTTTGACTACGTCCTAGATACTCCCACTCGGCAAAGCTCAAATAAATTTGGCTTTGCGCCCGACTTATCCGTATCTTTGACTACGTCTTAGATACTACCGCTCGGTAAAAAGCAAATAAATTTGCTTTTTACTCTCGACTTATCCGTATCTTTGTATAGCATTCCTATAAACATGCAATAAAATGGATTCAGCAAAAAATAGAATAGAGTACCTCCGTAACGTGCTCAACCGCCATAACCACCTATACTACGTTGAAAACTCGCCGGAAATATCCGACCAGGAATTTGACATGTTAATGAAAGAACTGGAAAAACTTGAAAAACAGCACCCCATGTTCGACGACCCATTGTCGCCAACACACCGGGTAGGTTCAGACATAACAAAAGGATTCTTGCAGTTTGCCCACCAAAGGCCAATGCTGTCTCTTTCCAACACATATTCAACTGAAGAAATAAACGATTTTTTCAACAGGGTTAACAACGGTTTGGGAAACGAGCCATTTACAATAATAGGCGAACTAAAATACGACGGCACGTCAATATCTCTGACGTACGAACAAGGCAGGCTTGTTCGTGCCGTAACACGTGGCGACGGCACACAGGGCGATATTGTAACTGAAAACATCAAAACCATAAGGTCAATTCCCCTGCAGCTAATGGGGTCGGACTGGCCTGATAGTTTCGACATACGTGGTGAAATATTATTACCCTGGCAGGCATTCGACAAACTGAATGCTGAACGCGAGTTCAACGAAGAACCCCTTTTTGCCAATCCGCGTAATGCCGCAGCCGGAACATTAAAGCTACAGAATCCGGCAGAAGTAGCCCGTAGGGGGCTGGATGCCGTTTTCTATTACCTTATCGGCGACAACCTTCCAGCCGATAACCACTACGACAACATGATGGCCGCACGCCGGTGGGGATTCAAAACAGCACAAGTAATTGAAAAACTCGACTCAATTGAAAAAGTTGACAACTTTATAGAATACTGGGACACGGCACGAAAAGAACTGCCCGTAGCTACCGACGGCCTGGTATTCAAAGTTAACTCGCTCCGCCAGCAACTAAACCTGGGCTACACTGCAAAATCGCCTCGCTGGGCTGTTGCATTCAAATTCAAAGCAGAAAAAGCCCTTACAAAATTAAAATCAGTGTCATTTGAAGTGGGACGTAGCGGAACTGTCACGCCAGTAGCCAATCTGGAACCGGTTCTTCTTTCCGGCACCATTGTAAAAAGAGCATCATTACACAACAGCGACATCATACAATCGCTAGACATATACAACGGCGACATGCTATATGTTGAAAAAGGCGGAGAGATTATTCCTAAAATCACCGGTGTCGATAAATCGGCACGACTGCCCGGCTCTACGCCCGTTGAATTCGTAAAAGAATGCCCTGTATGCAAAACCAGGCTTGTAAGACAACCAGGCGAGGCCGCTTGGGAATGTCCTAACAAATTCGGTTGCGAACCTCAGATTTGCGGACGCATAGAACACTTCGTTGGCCGCCGTATGATGGACATTGACGGTATTGGCGAAGAAATGACTGTCACACTATATAAAAACGGATGGGTTTCCGACCCTGCCGACCTATATGCCCTTCACACACACGCATCCGAAATGGAACTTCTGCCAGGATTGGGAAAACGTACCGTACAGCGCATTCTCGACGGAATAGAAAAATCAAAACAAGTACCCTTCGAACGTGTTTTGTTTGCCCTGTCAATACCGTATGTGGGTGAGACAGGCGCAAAACGGATAGCACGCGCAATGCAGTCAATAGACGCAATCGCATCGGCCAGTGTGGACCAACTAACAGCCATCGACGATATAGGCCCCCGTATAGCAAACAGTATTTGCGAATATTTTTCAAACCCTGTAT
>SSTG01000125.1 GCA_004801635.1 Muribaculum caecicola
GATGTAAAATCGGCTGTATCAATCAACAACCTTGCGGCATCATTCATCATGTCAAAATCCAGCCCCGGTGGCTCTTGCCAACTGAACCGGTTTAAAAATGGCGACCTGTGCGTATGCGTATAATAATGGTATGTACGGCTAACGGCATCGAAACGGGCATGTGCGTCGTTGTGTACCTCCCTAACCGACTCAATAGCTATATCAGGCCCCACTATAGCATTAAGCGCCCGTGGCAGCCTGTCTACAATACCTGTATCATATGTCAGCGGCAAATCAAAATGGGCCACCATACGCCGGGCATTAACACCCGTATCCGTACGGCCCGCCCCGGTAATGCCTACCCTGTGCCTAAGCACAAGACTCATAGCCGACTCTATTGCAGACTGCACACTGACTGCGTTCGGCTGCGATTGCCAGCCATGGAATGAAGCGCCACAATACGACAACGTCATAAAGTAACGCCGGTAACAGGCTGCGTCCTGGCTCGTTTGGCGTTCGTTATTTGTCATGAACAGGGTCTAGCTGTCTTTTTCAAGATAAGTGTATCCATAAAGGCCTGAACGATACTTATTAAGGAAATCACGACCTTCCTCAGGCGATATCCGCCCACTTTTCATTGAAGACGTAACCCATGTTTCTACATTGCGCACTAACCGCTTAGGGCTATACTGTACATAATCAAGCACTTCGTCGACCGTTTCACCATAAATCACCTGGTCTATTTCATAGCGGTCCTTATATACGCTTATGTGAACGGCGTTTGTATCGCCAAAAAGGTTGTGCATATCTCCAAGTATTTCCTGATACGCCCCTACAAGGAAAACGCCCAAATAATATGGTTCCTTTTCGCGCAACGCATGCACTGGCAGCGAATTTGACGTGCCGTGAAACGATATGAAATTAGTTATTTTTCCATCCGAATCGCAAGTTATGTCCTGAATTGTCGCCGTATGTGTCGGCTTCTCGTCAAGCCTGCATATAGGCATTATTGGGAACACCTGGTCAATTGCCCACGAATCCGGCAGAGACTGAAACAGTGAAAAATTACAGAAATATTTGTCAGGCAGCATTTTTGCAATTTTTCTAAGCTCGTCGGGGGCATGTTTCATAGCCATGGCCATATCGCCAACCTCACGGGCAATTGACCAAAAAAGCTTTTCAATTTGCGAACGCGTCCTAAGGTCAAGAAGCCCCAGACTGAACAGGTCAAGAGCCTCCTCGCGTATCTGCAACGCGTCGTGCCAGCTTTCAAACAGGCGTGGCTGCGAAAGTTTGTCCCATATTTGGTATAATTCGCGTGCCAGCTCATGGTCGTCCGCCGAAATTTCTTCCTTCTCATCCCATTGCGGCAGCGAAGTAGCGGCCAATGTGTCAAAAATCAACACCGAATGATGCGCTGTAAGCGAACGGCCCGATTCAGTAATTATATTCGGCTGTTTTATTTCATTTTTTTCACAAGCGTCAACAAGAGCCGACACAGAGTCGTTGGCATATTCCTGTATCGAGTAGTTCATCGAACTCTCACTTGCCGACGAGCGTGTTCCGTCGTAGTCCACACCCAAACCTCCGCCTATGTCTACAAAATCTATCTCAAAGCCCATACGGGTAAGCTGCACATAGAATTGTGTAGCCTCGCGAAGTGCATTTTTAATGCGCCTGATTTTCGTTATCTGGCTTCCTATGTGGAAATGAATCAGTTTCAAACATTCAGTAAGCTTATTCCTATTCAAAAACTCAAGCGCGCTAAGCAATTCGCTGGAATTAAGCCCGAACTTCGACACATCACCGCCTGATTCCTCCCATTTACCGGACCCTGCACTTGAAAGTTTTATGCGGATACCGATATTTGGACTGATTTTAAGGCGTTTGGCAACATCGGCTATTATTGTAAGCTCATTTAATTTTTCAACCACAAGGTATATACGACGGCCCATTTTTTGTGCCATCAGGGCAAGCTCGACATAATCTTTGTCTTTATAGCCGTTGCATATTATAAGTGCGTCGTCAGCTATATTGGTAGCAAGCACAGCATGCAGTTCCGGCTTCGACCCGGCTTCAAGACCTATATTGAATTTTTTGCCGTGCGACACTATTTCCTCTACAACCTCGCGTATCTGGTTTACCTTTATGGGGTATATTATAAAATTGTCGGCAGTGTAGTTATACTCCTTGGCTGCCTGTTTAAAACAGCGTGAAATTTTTTCCACGCGGTTGTCCAGAATATCGGGGAAGCGCAACAGCAAAGGAGCGGATATGTCACGCACCTGCAGTTCGTCGATCACATCCTTTAGGTCGACCGAGGCATATCCTTCTCGAGGCGTAACCACTACATGGCCTTTTTCGTTAATCGAAAAATATTTAAGCCCCCAACCATTGATATTATACAGTTCGGCACTGTCTTCAATGCGCCATTTTCTCATCGGCATTTATTAAATTGCTGAGACAAAGGCACGCAACAGGATGCACGGACATTGTCTCGAGGTGAAAAAATAATATTTGGTCTCTTTCCCTGAACTTCAGGAGTATCGTGCAAAGATAGCAATAAAAAACGAGAACAAGAATCTCAAACAATATTTACTGCCCCGTAGGACGGTATATGACTGTTGACGAATTGTTTTCTCTTATTATAAGGCGTGCGGCATCTACAATGTCGTCAACTGACAAACAGCGGTAACGCTCCAATTGTTCGCCAATAGTGGTGTTGTGCATCTCTGCATGAGCAAGGTTCGAGGCAAGGTTTGCAAAACCAATATTACCAAATATGGTTGTCGACTCAAACTTATTCAATGCACGCTCAAGTTCGTATTTCCCGGGAGGGTTCGCAATTATGCTCTCAGCCTGCGTTGTAAGCATTTCCAGCGCAGAATCAACATCTGTATCCGGACAGAGAAGCCCCCTGGTCATTAACAGCCCCGGCTCGTCAGTTCCGGTAACCGAGGCATCGGCCTGTGTAAACAAATCTGATGCCAGCACAAGGTTCTGATAAAAACGCGATGCCCTGCCAGAAGCCAGTATGTCGGTTATTATATCGGCCGCAGGATAAAGCGGATGGTCAATACCGGGCATATGATAGGCCTTTACTATCATTGTCTGCGGCACACGGCCTTCAACCGTCACACGTCGTGGAGCCGTCTGCTCTGGCTCAGGCTGATAGTTACGCGACAGTATATTACGGCGACATATCGGGCCAAACCATTTATCAGCCAATTCACGGGTTCGCTCCAACGATATATTACCTGTAACTGCCAATACGGCATTATTTGGCGCATAGTGCGAATAAAAGAACTCGCGCACATCGTTTAGCGTAACACTCTGTATATGGCTAAGTTCTGCCCCTATCACAGGGGTTCGGTAAGGATGCACAGTGTAAGCCAGTGCATCAAGATGATGCATCAAATCGCCATACGGCTGATTAAGACAAACCTGTTTGAATTCTTCACATACAACATCTTTTTGAACTTCTAACGACTTAGGCGTAAAGGCCAAAGCCTCCATCCGGTCGCTTTCCAGCCAAAAAGCTGTTTCAACATTATGCGCCGGCACAATATCGTAAAAGTTTGTATAGTCGGCATTGGTCCACGCATTATTGGTGCCACCGGCATGCTCAAGTGCCTTGTCAAAATCAGGAATATGCACCGATCCGCCAAACATCAAGTGCTCAAACAGGTGTGCCATACCTGTATGGGCGGCATCCTCATCGCGCGCCCCTACATTATATAACACGTTCAAGGCCACCATTGCGGTGGCCTCGTCACGGTGATGAATCACTCGTAATCCGTTTCCCAGCGTGAATACACTCGCTTCAATCATTCAACTGTCATATTTATTATACGGACATCCTTTTTAGGCCTGTCGGTCGAGTCTGTTTCAGCCTTCTGTATGCGGTCAACAACATCCATTCCTTCAATAACCTGTCCAAAAACCGTATACTGGCCGTCGAGGTGCGGTGTGCCGCCTTCTGTGGTATATGCCTTGCGCTGTTCAACAGTAAGTGACGACGGACTTTTTGCCACCTCGGCCTCTGTCATGCCCACTAATTCCCGTTCTAATTTCTGCAGCCCCTCTTTGTCTTGCCTGGCACTCATTGCGCGTATGGTATCTTCACGCTCCATTACAAGCCTGCGGAATATGCTTTCTTTTTTCATGTTCTCAAGCTGCTGCTCCATTTTTGAGAGTTCTTCCGGAGCATATTTCTTTCCAGTTACTATATAGAACTGCGAGCCTGACGACCGGCGTTCCGGATTCACCTGGTCGCCCTGACGGGCGGCAGCCAAGGCTCCCCGGCGGTGTATGTGCACAGGTTCTGTAATCTCGGCCTCGACAGTATATCCCGGTCCGCCTTCGCCCAACCGCTTTCCTGCAGGGGCATCCTTAGAATTAGGGTCGCCTCCCTGAACCATAAAATCGTTTATCACACGGTGAAACAACAACCCGTTGTAATAGCCTTCCTTAGCCAGTTTCACAAAATTATCACGGTGCAGAGGCGTGTCATTAAAAAGACGCACCTTGATATTTCCTTCGGTAGTCTCTATATTTACCGTTATCTGGTTTTTATCCATATCTGATGAATTATTATTTTTTTCAGTTGTATTCCCCGTTCCGCATCCCCACAAGGATATGGCCAAAACGGCAATAACGGCAGAACTTAACATTCTTCTCAACATAGTTGTTCTAGAATTTAGTTGGGTAAAGTCGTTTGTATATTCGGCGAAAATTATCGTCTGAAGCCGAAAGCCGCTCGGCATCAGCCTCGTAGTCAGCGCCCCATATAGTAAGCAAATCAGGCAGATAACGATGTTCGCGGTCTTTTTCTATAGCTGCGGCTATAAGGGCGCTAATCTGACTGGCATATTTTTCCGCATTTATCGCATTAAGATAACGGGCAGCCGAAACCAGAAACTGTCCCGTACGGTCAACCAGCTTCATATGCTCCACAAGCTGGTCTACAACAGGCTGAATTTTATCTATATGGTTTGCAATATATTCATAAGTAAGCAAACCGTCGGTATCGTCAGCTAGCGATTTAATTACATCATTATTCATAATTATCTTCAATTAAAGACAAATAATTAATAATATGTTTATTTGCTGCAAAGATAGCAATTTTCATATAAAAACCATAAATTTGCACAACCGGCTTAAACTCTCCATACATAAAACCACAAACTCATGAAAAATAACAATATTGTAATCACGATAGGGCGGCAGTTCGGCAGCGGAGGCAGGGAGCTTGGCCGTTTACTCTCCAAGCGGCTAGGATACCAGTTCTACGATAAAGAATTATTACTGGAAGCAGCAAAAAAAACTGATCTCAGCCCGGAATTCTTCAAGAATTCAGACGAACGTGTCCCCCGGTTTCTTGGCGGAACCGTGTCATTTGCCATGGGATGCAATCCGTACACAATATTTTCCGGGCCATCGTCAATAGGCGACGACTCTATAAACCGGGCATTAAACGATATGATTTTGTCGGTTGCCGAAAAAGGGCGCTGTATAATAGTGGGCCGCTGTGCTGACTACGTGCTCCGCCACCACCAGTCGTTGGTGAGCATATTCGTGCATTCCCCTATAGAAGAATGTGCGGCCCGTATAATGAAGCGCGGCGAAAGCATAACAAAACAAAGCGCCATAGCCCTTGCTCAAAAAACAAACAAACTACGAGCCGAATATTACAATTTCTACACCGACAAAATCTGGGGAAGCGCATCCTCCTACCATCTTTGCATCGACTCGTCGCTAATGTCCATGGACGCGTTGGCCGACACCATTGTAAACTATATCAGGCAAAGATTCCCTTCAGAATAAATACACAACCTACAAAAAAACGGTGCTCATATAAAATGGCACCGTTTTTTTGTAAATCCACACTTAACCGCTACAGGTTGTAGCCTACGGTAAATTCCCAACGCTTGTTATGGCCTTTAACCGGCTTATCGCTCAACGGCACATGCTGTAGGGCGTTACGGAAACCATACATAAAATGGGCACCAAGGTATATTTTGCCAAACGCAAGCACACCCACACCGGTTTTTATACCGTAATCATAGCGCTTTGCCAGACCACTATTGCCAAAATACGGGCTTTTTTCATGATAAACCTTGGGCACCATTATCCCGGCCGCTTCGTCAGTCTGGTAAGTATATTGTGTATATTTGTTTTTTCCGCCGAACCCCCATGCAAAATAAGGGCCTAAATCCAGCTGAAGCTGCACCAGCTCCTGAACCCCCATGCGGAATGAAGCCAGTACAGGCACTGTAAAATATTTGCAGTTCTGCGAGCCTCTGTACAATTCGAACATTTCAGTTCTGTCAACAACAATATCGTAACTGTTTTTACGTGTCGACACAAACACACCCGGCTGTATTGTAAAGAAACCGGCAAGGTTTAAGTCGACAACGGCCCCAAGCGAAAATCCGTTACGCCACTGCTGGTTCATTGACATAACAGATGGGTATTTGTCTTTATAATTATTAGTCAGATTCGACGAATTAAAGCCGGCACGGATTCCTACCGATATAACCTTGTCAGGCCTGGCCGTATTAAGCAAGTCGAAAGCATGAGCCTGTCCCTGTCCATATAATATGGAACCCAGAACAGCAACAATAGAAAATAATTTTTTCATCATATCTCGATATTTTAGCGATTGTAAAATTAGTCAAACCACTCGACAATGCCAAACCCTGCACACTTAATTTTGGTAATGAGATATTTTTACGTATCTTTGTGAAAGATTTTATGCAATAGTCAGTTTATGGACTCAATAGAACCTGTCGGCGAAACAGCCGAGCCTCCAGCGGAACCTTATAATTTCACACTTGCCAGCATCACGGCAAGGCATGGATTTGTGCACTTAATCGCCCCATACACATATGCCGCAACACACTTGGGGTACAACAGAATTTCCAATACAACTTCATTAAACTACCGACCCGGTAAAAACAGCCAGGCCGCAGTTCCTTGTATACCATAGCC
>SSTG01000126.1 GCA_004801635.1 Muribaculum caecicola
GACCTGAAAATAAATTTTCCTCGGCGGAGTGAGGGGGATTCGAACCCCCGATACGCTTTTGGCGTATACACGCTTTCCAGGCGTGCCTCTTCAACCACTCGAGCATCACTCCTTGACGCATATGGCGTGTGGTTTTGTGGCTGCAAAGTTAGTTTATTTCTTTGAATGTTTCAAACTGTTTTTGCCTTTTTCTATAAAATTTCAGCAATAATCGGTTATGCGTACTCGTTTTCCTTTTATTTTTTCAGACGATAGTTTTTGAATAAGGCTGGATGCCTTGTCTTTAGGCACTGCTACAATGGAATTGTGATCTCTAACTACAATGCGGCCTATTTCGTCAGAATTCAGTCCTCCTTGTTTTATAAGGAAGCCAACAATGTCGCCTCTTGACAATTTTTCTTTTTTTCCGGCATTAAAATAGATAGTGGATATTTGGGAGGAAATAGGGTTTGCCGATGTGCCAGATGGTGAATACTTTCTGTCAAACCTTATATAGTCGGGCTGGCTGTCAGAATCAGACATAATTACATATATTGTTCCATGGGCATCCTGACGTGCTGTACGTCCGTTTCGGTGTGTCCATGTTTCTTGCGACAACGGAATGTGATAATGCACTACAGACCCTACGCTGTCAATATCAAGACCGCGTGCGCCTAGGTCCGTACTGATTAAAATTGGAGTTGTACCGTTATTTAGCAAGTCTATTGCTTTTTCGCGCAACTGTTGTTCTAGTCCGCCATGATACAGGGCCACCGGCAGCTTTTGTTCAGATAGATAGCGAAATACACGTTCTGCGCTATCGCGATGATTTACAAATACAATGATTCTTTGATTATCTACAGAACGCAGCAAATCAGCAAGTGTCTGTAGTTTGTCGGACTGTGGACTGTCAACTTCTACAACTTGTAGCTTTTGCTGTATTTTGCCCACCTCTAGGCAGTCTATTTCAACTCCCTCATGTTTTGACATAAATTCCGGCATATCGGCCAGGCGTGTGGCTGATATAAGGAATGTGCGTTTCAAGTTGGGCATTGTTCTGACAATCTTCTTCATCTGGTCGGCAAATCCCAGTTCCAGCGATTTGTCATATTCGTCCAGCACCAGTATGCGTGTGGTATATAGGTCTATGTTTTTCTGTTTGATATGGTCTGTAAGTCTGCCGGGTGTTGCGACAATAATGTCAGGCACTGGCTGTAACGAATTTTTCTCGTCAATCATAGAGTGTCCGCCGTATAGTGCCACTGCTTTCATGCCTGTAGAAATTTCTTTCACAACCCGGTATGTTTGTAGTACCAGTTCACGCGAAGGAGCCAGTATTACTGCCGACGGTGCTGTTTGCCCATTTTTCATAGACATAAGCATTGCCGTGCAAAAAGCCACAGTCTTTCCACTTCCGGTGGGAGCCAGCAACACCACATTGCTTTGCCGGGCATCAATCATTTTGCGTTGCATGGCATTAAGTTCCTTAATGCCCATACGCGAATCCAGGTTTGATAATATTTCTCCAAGTTTCATGTTGCAAATATACGCAGAAGTCGAGAGCAATGCCAAATTTATTTGGACATTGTCGAGCGCCGGAGTATATAAGACAAAGTCAAATATACGCAGAATATTCGACTAAACATAATAGCGAATGTTGGGCGTAGCCAGGTTCGTGGTCGCAAAGCGAATTATGCGAGTTAAATATACGAGTTGAGTGCAAAAGCAAATTTATTTGTTTTGACAGGAAAAGCATTTGTGTTCTGGCGAAGTTAAATTTGAATGTTGACTGTTTTATGTTTTTGATTATTGCGGTAGTAGTAACTTTTTTCTTAATAGAGAGTGATAAAACGTATTATTTTGGTTAAATTTGCGTAATAATCCATATGATAATGCACAAACAATCTATACTCATTGTATTACTGTCAATATTTTTGTCAATAAATGCATTGGGGCAGGAACTTACGGTATTGGGGTTCCGTCCCACATCTGAAATAATGCACGTTCCCATTCAGCGCGCCGATGCCAACAACGAAATATGTGCCATGATAAGGGTTCTTCTTCCTGTTTCAGGTGTTACGTTCGAGGGGCAGACTGTGGGCGACAGTCCATATAATGGTAGCGAGTACCGCGTTTACATGACCCGTGGCACCAAAATGCTTAAAGTAAATTGTCCCGGTCACTATCCCCTGATGGTCGACTTTCGCGATTACGGCATTAACGCACTGGAGGGCAAGCGCATATACGAGCTTAAACTGAAGGCGCAGACAGCCGGAGTACAGCAGCAGGCCGACCCGGGCGCAAACTACCTGATACTTAACGTGCAGCCTGCGCAGGGTGTGTCGGTGAAGGTGGACGGCACATCGCAAATAGTTGACGGCGGAACCGTCAGCGTATATCTTAAATACGGCCGGCACACCTATCATGTTGAATCGGATGGCTACGCCTCCGAGGAGGGCACGGTAGAGATAGGCCCGACGAGCAAGACGGTGAAAGAAGTGCGCCTGCAGTCTGTAATGGCCACGCTGACTGTCAGCCCCGAAACACCCGGGTGCGCCATCTATGTCAACGACAGGCTCAAGGGCACGGGCACGTGGGGCGGCCAGCTCCCGGCCGGGCTTTACCGCGTAGAGGCGCGCAAGGACGGGCACCGTCCGCAGACAGTCACCGTAGAGCTTTCGCAGCGCGACAGCCGCACCGTCACCATCCCGGCCCTGTCGCCTGTATACGGCATAATCAATGTGAACTACCGTCCGGTAGGGGCCACTGTGGCAATCGACGGCATGGAGGCCGGCACCACCCCCGACATATTCCGCAACGTCACCGTTGGCCGTCACACCGTTACGGTAAGCAAGCCGGGGTATCAGTCGCGGCAGGAACAGGTCACTGTGGGCGAGAACCAGACTGCCACTGTTTCGGGCGAGCTCGTGGCGCAGGCCGTCCAACAGCAGGCGGCACCAGTCGCAGTTTCAACAACCGGTAACACTATTAATGGTCACGAGTATGTCGACCTTGGCCTGAGCGTGAAGTGGGCCGCGTGCAATGTAGGGGCATCCAGTCCTGAGGATTACGGCAACTACTATGCATGGGGCGAGACCGCGACAAAGGCGGAATACACCGAATCCAACAGCAAGACATATGGAAAAACCATGGGCGATATTTCCGGTAACCCTCAATACGATGCCGCCCGGGCCAACTGGGGTGGCACATGGCGCCTGCCTACAAAGGCAGAGTTCAACGAACTGTACAAATGCAAGTGGAAGTGGACAACGCAGGGTGGCCGGAATGGTTACCGCATAACCGGACTCAATGGCAACAGTATCTTTCTGCCGGCCGCCGGCTGGCGGTCTGGTTCGTCGCTCTACGACGCTGATACTAACGGTCGTTATTGGAATTCGACTTCGATGTCTGATAGCAGAGTTGCGAACAACTTTAGCTTCGGCAGTAGTTTCTTGAGTACGGGTGGGTACTTCCGCCTCGACGGGTTTCCTGTGCGCCCGGTTTCAGAATAAAGCGCAGCGCTTTAGATTAATTTGATTTATTTAATTCATTGTTTGGGGATAATATGGAGATTACTCCCGGGAATATAATGCTTATTGTGGCAATACTGTTGTTTTTCAGCGTATTGGTAGGCAAAGCCGGCAGCAAATACGGAATGCCGGCCCTTTTGGCATTTTTAGGCATAGGAATGGTGGCCGGTGTTGACGGTTTCGGCTTGCAGTTCGACAGTGCCGTGCAGGCCGAGTTTATTGGCATGATTTCGTTGTGCATAATTTTGTTTTCGGGCGGTCTTGATACCGATTTTAAGAAGATAAAGCCTGTTTTGGCCCCGGGGCTTGTTCTTGCTACACTGGGGGTGCTTGTAACAACAGTGCTGACTGGGGTGTTTATACACGAAATGATGCGAGTGCTGTTGCCGGAATTTGCGTTTGGGTGGGCTGAATCGTTGCTGTTGGCGGCCATTATGTCGTCAACCGACTCGGCATCGGTGTTTTCCATATTGAACTCGTCGGGGGTGGGACTTAAGCAGCGGCTTAAGCCGACACTTGAACTTGAAAGCGGCAGTAACGACCCTATGGCCTACCTGCTTGTTATATTGCTTATATCTGTTATAGAAAGTGGCGAAGCGCTAACAGGTAAACTGTTTTTTGACTCGGCATTAACACTGGTTATGCAGCTTGGTGTTGGTGTGGCGGCCGGATTCGCCATAGGATATGCCACGGTGAAAATTGTGAATGCTATAAACTCGAGCAATGAGTTCCTTTATCCGGTAATGGTTATTGCCTGCTGTTTCTTTGCCTTTACCCTGACTGGGCTTTGCGGCGGTAACAGCTATCTGGCCGTTTATGTGGCCGGGCTGGTTGTGGGCAACAGCAAATTGGCCTTGAAGCGCACAATTGCCACATTTTTCGGCGGATTTACCTGGTTGGTGCAGATAATAATGTTCCTCACGTTGGGGTTGCTTGTAAATCCACACGAACTGCTTGTAATAATTGTTCCCGGAGTTTTGCTTGGTGTTTTAATGATACTGATTGCACGCCCGGTTGCCGTTTTTCTGTGCATGGCCCCGTTTCGCCAATTTTCGTTTAAGGCAAAGGCATATGTGAGCTGGGTGGGGTTGCGAGGCGCAGTACCTATTATTTTTGCAACATATGCCCTTATGTCGCCACAGGTTGTGCATGCGCGCTTTATGTTCAATATAGTATTTTTTATAACAATATTGTCGCTGCTTATTCAGGGAACAACGGTAAACACCATGGCCAAGTGGCTTGGTCTGGACGAAGTGGTTGACAAGAAAATTTTTAACGTGGAACTGCCGGAGGAAATTGATGCCGTAATGCACGAGCAAACCATTACGGCGAGCGACCTTGCCGACGAAATGTTTCTTAGCGAAATGACAATACCGGAACAGACGCTGGTTATATTTATAAAGCGAGGCGACAAATACATAGTGCCCAAAGGAAATACACGCATATACATCGGTGACAAGCTTTTGCTGATTTCCGATAAGGAGAAGCTTGCCAAAGCATGATTACGAATGTAATTCACTATGTGAATTTGAGTTGAAACGCAAGGCGTTTTGAGTTGTCAGGCAACCGGATTATGCCGCAATATGTGTATTTTTCGTGTTGCAGTGCACTGAGCATCGGACGGTTGTCGGCATGTGTGTCGATTCTGATATTGCCCGACAAACTTAAAGCATAGCCAGTAACAAGATGTAAAATTCCACTATGGCTTTCGTCGGATGCCAGACGGTGTATTGTCAGATATGGGGAGTTGTCCAACCATCCGGGCCCGTCAATGGCGGCATACGACGGTTCCGGGTCGGACATAAGGCAGAACGTCGAGATTATGTTTCCGCCTGTTTCCACAACATGGCTCCATCCGCGGCATATGTCGTTTCGTACTATATTCTCCGAAGGATAACCGTTGTCCCATTGGGTTCGGTTGTCGGTGGCTCTCATATAGCGGCGTGCATTGTCGAATATTTCCATAATACGTGGAATATCGATTGTTGTTGCCTTACGGATGGTCATATATAACGCTATTATACAACAGTTTTGCCAAATGGTAAAAGAGCCAGACGGGCCAGCTTGAAGTGCTGAATGCCAAACGGAATGCCGATAATGGTTATGCAAAGCAGCAATCCCCAGCCAAGATGGGTTAATGCGATTGGAATTCCGCCCACAATCCACCATATAACGTTCATTATAAGGTTCAGGCAGCCGTTTCCGGAACCATTGTCAATAATCTTTGTTCCGAAAGGGAATAATGCCGTACGGGTTAGCTTTATTGTTTGCAGTCCGAACGGTATTCCTATAATTGTAATCATCATCAATATGCTTGACACCAAGTATTCTATGGCAATCATAAAACCGCCGAACACTATCCATAATATATTAAGCAGAATATTCATAATTCAAAGATACGATAAGTTGAGTGCAATGCAAAATATTTGGGTATTGCCGAATGGAAGTATCTAGGACGTGGTCAAAGATACAAATTATTTGTTGTTTAGTAATTTATAGTGACAAAAAAGAGAGGGGGCCTCACGGCAGCCTCTCCTTCCATTCATCACATTATGCTTAAAAGTGCTGTAGTAAATTCAGATACAAATGTTATTTAACTTTATCGGCTTTTCTTTTCATATCGAGAGCCAACTATTTCCCAGTCGACAATATCCCACAGTTTGTTGAGTGCGTCAGCACGCCTGTTCTGATAGTCGAGATAGTAGGCATGTTCCCATACGTCGAAAGCCAATATTGGGGTGAGGCCCTGTGTCATGGGGTTTGCCGCATCTTTACCTTGGGTTATAAATAGTTTGCCGTTTTTATCCTGCGACAGCCATACATATCCAGAACCGAAAAGGTCGGTACCGGCTTTGACAAATAATTTTTTAAATTCATCAAATGATCCGAAATCGCGGTTTATGGCCTCGGCCAGGTCGCCGGTCGGATTTCCGCCGCCGTCGGGAGAGAAAGCGAAAAAGTAAAATATATGGTTCCACGCTTGCGAGGCATTGTTGAACAACGGCCCACTTGCTGTTTTTATAATATCCTCTAACGGGGTGTCTTCCCATTCCGTATTTTCAATCAGTTTGTTCAGATTGTCAATATACGTTTTTTCATGCTTACCCCAATGATATGAGATAGTGTCTTTTGAAATAACGGGTTCCAACGCATCTATAGCGTATGGAAGATTTGGCTGAGTGTAAATTTTTGGTTCCATAAATAATTTAATTGATTACACAAGAAAAACGCCCCGAACCGATAAAAGTTCGGGGCGTTTGGAGCAGAAAATGCTTATTTTGGTTTTATTATGTAATTTAAGCCGCTTTTTACTTAGTTATTGTATTATAC
>SSTG01000127.1 GCA_004801635.1 Muribaculum caecicola
CTGTAAAACAAGGTGTTGTAAACAAATCATACTATCAGGACAGAATCAAGAAAAGCCATATAAATGTTGAAGCAAACACCATGACTGTAGGTTTGGCTAATTCTGATTCAGAAAATATATCAATAGAATGGTTCATAAAAAATAACGACATTGCTTTCCGATATCTGATTCCCAAACAGAAAAATGGCGAAACCGGATGTGTGGTAATTACGGAAGAAGCCACAGGATTCCATTTTCCCGACTTTACCACAACATTCATAACTCCGCAAAGCGATGCCATGATAGGCTGGAAACGCACAAAGCCAAGCTATGAGGAAGAATATGCTGCCGACGCACCCCTAAATGCCCCGTCAAAATACGGGCACGGATACACATTCCCTGCCCTGTTCCATGTAGGCGACAACGGCTGGGCACTTATTTCCGAAACAGGGGTTGACGGCGGATTCTGCGGTTCCAGGTTGTCGGACGTAAACAACGGCACCTATACCGTTGCCTACCCAATGCCTGAAGAAAACAACGGCAACGGTTCGGCAGCACCTGGAATAGCCCTGCCTGGAGCCACTCCATGGCGAACAATAACAATAGGCTCGTCGTTGGCCCCCATTGTTGAAACTACCATACCATGGGATGTTATAGAACCTCTATACCAGACACGGCACAAAGCAATACCGAGCCGCGGCTCATGGAGCTGGATTATATGGCAGGACGACTGCTCCAGTTATGAAAATCAGGAAGCATTCATCAACCTTGCCCAGGCAATGGGCTGGGAACATGTGCTTGTCGATGCCGGATGGGATCAATGCATAGGCCGCGACAACGTGGAAAAACTTATTGCACTGGCCCGGTCAAAAGGTGTCGACGTGGCTCTATGGTATTCGTCGTCCGACTACTGGAACGACATAACACAATCGCCCACACGCTTAATGGACAGGCCGATTCCAAGAAAAAAAGAAATGAAATGGCTGCGTGACCAAGGCGTGCACACCATAAAGGTTGACTTTTTCGGCGGTGACAAACAAGAAACCATGCGCATCTACGAAGATATTCTTGCCGATGCCGCAGAATATGGAATTGACGTTATATTCCACGGCTGCACCCTGCCGCGAGGATGGGAGCGACTTTATCCCAACTATGTGGGTAGCGAAGCCGTTCTGGCATCTGAGAACCTTGTCTTTTCGCAACATCATTGCGACCAGGAAGCATTTGCCGCGACATTACACCCGTTTATACGCAACTCTGTAGGGAGCATGGAATATGGCGGAACTGTTCTGCAACGCCGTCTGCACAAAAGCAACGAAAAGGGAACTATCAGACGCACCGGCGATGTTTTCGAACTAGCCACGGCAATACTATTTCAAAACCCGGTACAAAATTTTGCACTCACTCCACGTAACCTTACTGAAGCCCCAACAGAAGCAATCAACTTCATGCGCAACGTACCTACAACATGGAACGACACGCGTTTCATAGAAGGCTATCCGGGAAAATACGTTGTTTTGGCACGCCAGAACGGCACAGAGTGGTACGTGGCCGGTATAAATGCAGAAAACCAACCCCGTACAGTAACGTTTAACACTTCGTCGCTTCCGGCTTCATTTGAAAAGCACGCAATAGCAACACTGTACATTGACTCTGCAACCGACAAAATGACTACAACAAAAGTCCGTCTTGACAAACCGGTTAAAATCACAATCCCCACAAACTGCGGATTCGTACTGAAAATTGACTAGAGAAAGCATATGCACATAGGCATAATAACGTGAGATTCTTATATCGAACTCACGTTATTTATAGTTTATATAAAATAGGGGAACTGCAAGATAGCAAACAGCAGTTCCATGATATCAATATTTTACAAACTTTGCGGCAACTACGCGGCCATCGTTATAGGTTATTCTGGCAACAAACAAGCCCGAGGGTATTGCAGCAGGCAATATTTCCTGGCCTTGAATATTATACAACCGTATTTCTCTTGCCCCGGGGGCTATTACGGCCGAACCGTCAAAATATGGTTCTCCGCCTTGGTCTGACACAATATTGTCTATTCCGGAAAGTTCGAAATCGAGTCGGAAACGTATCTTGTCGTTGTCGCAGTCCAATGCCGTTATGGCAAAATCGGCCGATTTGCCATCGGAATAAAACGGATAGAAATCAGTATCCGACGAATACCCGAACGTACTACGTCCATCGGGCGATATAGCAGCCTTGTCTATATTTCCGGCTTCCTCCGTAGATCCTCCGGGACGGAACACATAAACTTCGAAAAACCGCGGCCCGTTGCCGTTTCTATCAGGATTCAACCTTGTAACCAATATTCCGGAACCGGGTAACGACGCATCCCAACGACATGATTTAGTACGATACTCCAACAAGAAATATTCAGTACTGAAACGATCAGGCTTAATCATATATGCCACATTATCGGGCGTTGCTGACGACAATGCATTCAGCACGTACTCACCCGGTTCTGACAACTGTGCTATTGACGGAATCCAGTTTCCGTATCCCCTGCCATAACTTTGACGTATATAGGCAAGAAATCCCTGGGGAACGGTTTGGTTGTCACTCATCAAGTCCCATATGCCTACAGGGTTCAATTTTCCGGAACTATACAGGTCAGGGCCGTCTAATGTATGCATAAGCTCATGACACACAACCCCCGTGTTCAGCGGTATTGCCTTTAAATTTTTAAAGCCGTTTGCCCTGTCGAAAATAGCCAGATAATGTTTCAGTTTCTTACCGGCAAGAGTTCCTGCAACATAAGTCATTTCCGAGTTATGAGGCCAAAGGATTTTTGACGAAGAACTTTCGGAATTTCCCTGTATTACAAGTGTAAAATTATCAACAACACCGTTTCCACGCTCATCAACCACGGCATCAGGTGGCAATAAAGCCTCCACATGCCTGGCGGCAGCCGCAACAAGGGTCTGAAATCGCGTAGTACCTTCTGAAATTGACGAATACCCGTCAGGATTTATTTCCGACTTCTGCCTGTAATATCCGCGTTTATATGCATCGACATACTCCTGTGTCACAATTGTCGATTTCCACAACAGGGCTCCGTACGACATGTCGCGATAATACGAAAGAACCGAATTTGCACCATCAGAGGCATTGTTAAAAAAATCCTCATAAAACGCATCGTCGTAAAGCCAGTCTCCTGCTTCCTGGTCGGAAAACCTGACAAAACAAACCACATTGGCCAGCCTTGAGGCAGCCAATGTGGAAAGTGAAAGTGTAAAGCCCACTACAAGGGCTAAAAATCTTGTCATATAAAATTATTAAAGTGCAACTTTCAATACGGCAACACCTGATGCAGACGAAGCCTTGGCCACATATGCACCAGCACCGAGCCCGTCAAGGCTAAGAGCATTACCATTGCCACGAGCCACTTCTACACCGGCAAGGTTATATACCGACAGGGCGGCATCGTTGCTTGCACGAAGAACCTTTCCGTCAATAGACAGTTTCAAATCACCGCCAACTTCTACATCGTCAATACCTGAAGTTCCGTTTGTCTGAGTATAGGTCATAACCTTTATGCCATGAAGATATATGTTCGACTTAAAGTTATTGCGGAACAGACAAGTAACCTTATTGCCCTTTTCGGCATACCATGTAAGGTCGGTATTGGCATTTTTCACATTCTGAATGTTGTTAACCTCTCCCTGACATGCCTTAAGGAAATATTTGTTAATGAACCCTAACTTGGTATATACCTGCACAACGCCGCAGTCAATCGACTCAACCCAGTTGTTTGCAGCACCGAGCAAACCGGCAAAGATGAAATTATCGGCAGAAACATACATTGATACTTCCGCACAGTCAGGCAGCCAAAGCATTATACCGCCACCGTCGGGGGTATCGTTTATTGCCTTTGAACCAGGAGGCAGCATAATAGCCCCTACTTTAGCTCCGGTACCAGCCAGTTCGCCATCAGCATTACACCCGGCCAGTTCCGGATCGGCATATGGTTCGGCATACTCTCCATCGGCATTTTCAAATGTTGCGCTTTGAAGTATTATTTTAGGATTATTTCCCGGATTTGCAAAACCGACGTATTTGTCAATCTTTGCCTGTGTGTCAAACCAAAGCCAGCCGTTAGCATCCACATCGGCAGCATCAAAATAATTATAAGCTTCCTGAGCAGAAGCACCAGAAACAGCAGCAAATGCTAAAAACGTGAGTAAAAATTTCTTCATAAATATAGGTTTAATTAGTAAAATAAAAATTCCATTTAGCACGAAAGCCGGTGGAGAACTACATCTCCACCCACTCCGGATTCTGATCTATGCCATGATAGCGTACATCGTCCCACGCAATAGGATAAAAATACTGACGTTCGCGAAAGTAACGAACCACGGTATTGCGGCCGTTTACAACCGGATTTGTAATAGTTTTATTGCCGGATGCATTATACACAATCTTTACGCCGAACAAGGGGTTGGTTGTACCTGTCATAACCGTCTCGGCCTTTCCATAACGAAGAACATCCCAATAGGTGCTTTTTTCAAAAGCAAGTTCCACACGACGTTCGTTCATAATGTCGTCCCAGGTTAATGACTGCAGCTCGGGCATCTTTACACGTCGGCGAATTTGGTTCACCTTGTCGAGCGCGTCACCAGTACGCCCACGCAGGAATTCTATTTCTGCCATATCCAGCAACAGTTCGGCATAACGCCACAGAATGCAGTTTTGTGAACTTGCATATGTGTCGTCGGTATTTATTGACTGGCTTTCTTTCAGGAACTTTGCCATATAGTACCCGGTTTTGGTTACAGCCGCGGTTGTCGACGAACCATATATGGTAAGGTCTACCCCCTTAACCTGTTCCCCGTTAACAGTAGTGTAATGGATATCCATCTCATGACTGTTCCACATAGCACCGTCGTACAGCACATTTGCATAGAAACGATAATCACGGCCTTCATACGGGTTATTTTTGTCATAGTCGGAACCTCCCTCGTTAATCCTCTTGCCATTTGCCATGCGGTATTCGTCAACATGGTTCTGCGTAGGGTTGAATGCGGCAATAGTTCCACCAAAATAAGGCGCAGCGGCATCGCGGTCAAGCTTGTGGCCATTGGCATTGCTGAAATTACCGGTATTGTCGTGCTGAATTTCAAAAATAGATTCTTCTGAATTCTTTGTCAGGAATATATCTCTGTATTCTTGTACAACCTGGTCTCTGGCGGTGCCCTTTATCTGTATAAGATTATATACGTTAAGTTCCTGAATACGCAAATACTCGGCATATGCGGCATCAAGCATGGCATCCGTGCGATTGTCGGGGAAACCGAGATAATCTTTTTCTGCATTTTGGAATTTCACTCCGGCCGCCCACTGAAAAGCCTTTGCCTTTAGCATAAGTGCCGCACCCTGGGTTGGCCGCCCAATATTATCCGGAGTATTAACTTTCTCAAGCAAATGAAAAGCCTGCTCTGCCTCGTCAGTAATAAACTTTACAGTCTGCTCATACGATGCACGTGGAAATTTGACATTACCTTTCAACGGATTCCATGTATGGTCAATAAGCAACGGGCCGCCGAACATACGCAGCAATTTAAAATAGTAAAAAGCACGGAAAAAATGAGCCTCGCCCAGCAAACGTGTCTTCTGTGGACCATCGGCAATAGCGCCTTCATGTTCCAGCAAACGGTTTATTGACGCAATTTCATTATATGCGGTTGTCCATACCTTAAGGCCGCGCTTGGTTATACGCTGTTGCGAACTTTTCAATATGTCGCCATAGTCGCCCTGATACCATGAACTCTTTCCAACAGTAAGCTGGTCGCCATACCACGGCTCGTACTCCGTTCCAAGCCCGGCCATTATAGTGGTGACATAGGTATAAAAACCGCTGTCGCAGTTACGATACCACGATAACACATACTCGTCAAGCAACTGTGGGCTTTTCCATATTGTTTCGTCGGACAACTTGTCGTTAGGTGTGTCACGAAACAGGCCACCGTCGTGACATGCAGTAAGCGTAGTTGCCACAGATGCCAGGACAAATATATATTTAAATATCTTATTTTTCATTATATATCAAATGGTTTTAAGCTTTAAAATCCAAAATTAAGCGATACGCCATAGCTGCGCGACAGCGGATAGCCGCGCAATGTTTCCGGGTCCATATTGTCGAGCGACGACCAGGTGAACAGGTTTCCGCCCTGAAGCGCTATATCAAGCGACGACAAATGAGCCTTGCGTAACAACTTTGCAGGAAAACGATAACCCACGGTAAGCGCTTTCAAACGCAAGAAATTACAACTTTTTATCCAATAAGTGCTCTCAAGCCTGTTATTATCGGCTTTTGATGCAAATTTCACTCGCGGATATGACGCACCGGGATTGTCGGGAGTCCAAGTGTCTGTCATATGATATTTCTGGAAACGCTGCAGTGTCCCGTCCTCCAATGAATATATTTCATTTATTTTCTGGTTGTAGCCGGCAACTCCCTGGAACTGGGCGTTCATGTACAGGCCGCGCCACGAACAGCCAAGCGATATACCGTATGAAATGTCGGGATATGAACCGTTTTTCACATTAATCCTGTCGTTAGACGTAAGTACGTTGTCGCCGTCGTGATCCAAATAGCGTATATCGCCAGGGCGCAATGTAGCATTGCCGTAACCATCCTGGTCAACAGGCCATGCCTCAATTTCTTCATAGCTCTGGAATAAGCCGTCTGCTTCGTAAACACTCCATACAAGATAGCTATTACCCTTACGGCGCAGGTTTACAGGCACTGTCGACTCATCGCCATAATCAAGAACCTTGTTGGTTGTTTTTGAAACATTTACTGCTATATTATAGC
>SSTG01000128.1 GCA_004801635.1 Muribaculum caecicola
ACGTAGCATAGTGGCCCTTATTTTCATTTACGCCACTACATTCAATATATATGCCCAGAACACCGAATCGGCCTACTTCAACGACGAGTACATGTACCGCTTCAAAATGAACCCGGCAATAGGCAACAGCCGTGGATTCGTATCATTTCCGGCAATAGGCAACCTTGACATAGCACTTTCAGGAACCGCACACCTGAAAAACTTCATATACAATGTCGACGGACGTACAACAACATTCCTTAACCCACAGGTCAGCACATCCAAGTTCCTCAACGACCTTGGCAGCAATTCCCGTCTAGGGACGAACCTAAACGTCGGCATACTCTCGGCCGGTTTCAACGCATTCGGCGGATACAACACAATAAGCATATCAGCCCGTGGCGATGTAAACCTAAGCCTGCCCAAAGAGCTGTTCCGGCTCATGAAACAAGGGCTTCAGAACGACACCTACGACATATCCGACGTACGTGCAAACGCCTCTGCCTGGGCCGAGATAGGTCTTGGCCATTCACGCGACATCAACAAACGCCTGCGCATTGGCGCAACTCTGAAAATACTTGTCGGCGGTGGAAATGTCGACGCGAAATTCAACAAAGCCAAACTTACCCTGGGCACCGACAACTGGACTGCAGTGACAAATGCCACGATAAACGCCTCGGTTAAGGGACTTACATATAAAACCGACACAAACTCGCACACAGGCCACGAATACGTGAGCGGTGCAGACATTGACGGAACCGGAATAAACGGGTTCGGAACAGCGTTCGACCTTGGCGCAGTTTACCGTCTGGACAAGGACTGGGCCTTCTCTGCCTCGATACTTGACCTCGGATTCATATCGTGGAGCAACAACATGGTGGCATCAACCAACGGAACCCAGACATTTGAAACCGACCGCTACTCGTTTAACGTCGACAATGACAAGCCAAATAATTTTTCCGACGAGCTAGACAAAATGAAAGACCAGCTTTCAGCCCTGTACGAGCTCAACGACATGGGCAATCGCGGCAGCCGCACCACGGCACTCGCCGCCACCCTCAACCTTGGAGCCGAATACACATTCCCACTATATCGCAAACTCAAATTCGGGGCACTGTCTACAACCCGTATCAACGGCAGCTTCACATGGACCGATTTCCGCCTCAGCGCCAACGTAGCCCCATGCAAGGTATTCTCGGCCAGCGCGGCGGCAGCATACGGCACTTTCGGATTCAGCTTCGGATGGATATTAAACGTGCATGTCCCCGGCTTCAACCTGTTCCTGGCCACCGACCACACTCCCGGCAAACTTGCCAAACAGGGCGTGCCGCTGTCATCAAATGCAAATATAAACTTCGGACTCAACATACCGTTCGGACACTAAAGCAGCAAAATCGCCAAAAGATTAGCCCAATAAATTAGTGATTCTCAAAAAAATTACTTAAATTTGCCGCCTGAGTTGCGCCCGATAGCGAGCCTATCGGGCGCAACTAACCATAAAAATCAACACAACTAAATGATAACCATCACTTTCCCCGACAAAAGCACAAAGGAGTTCGCATGTGGCACAACCCCCATGCAAATAGCCGAAAGCATAAGCCCCCGACTGGCACAGGATGTGCTGGCAGCAACTGTAAACGGGCAGCCATGGGATTTGTCACGGCCATTGGACGCAGATGCAGAAGTGCAGCTTCACAAATGGGAAGACCCTGAAGGGAAACACGCATTCTGGCACAGTTCGGCCCACCTTTTGGCCGAAGCCCTGCAAGAACTCTATCCCGGCGTAAAATTCGGCATAGGGCCGGCAATTGAAAACGGCTTCTATTACGACATCGACCCCAACGGGAACAAAATAACAGCCGACGATTTCAGCAAAATCGAGGCAAAAATGATTGAACTCGCACAAAATAAAGAGGAAATAAAACGGGCCGACATATCAAAAGCCGACGCGCTAAAAATGTTCGGCGACCGCGACGAGCAATACAAATGCGAACTCATTTCCGAACTTGAGGACGGTCATATAACAACTTACACCCAAGGCGCGTTTACCGACCTATGCCGCGGACCGCACCTGCCAACCACTGCTCCAATAAAAGCCGCAAAAATAACATCACTTGCCGGGGCATACTGGCGTGGCGACGAAAAACGCAACCAGCTTGTGAGGGTGTACGGCATAACATTCCCCAAGAAAAAGATGCTCGACGAGTATCTGGCCTTGATGGAAGAAGCCAAAAAACGCGACCATCGCAAACTGGGCAAAGAAATGGAGTTGTTTGCATTCTCGCAAAACGTAGGTGCCGGCCTTCCTCTATGGCTGCCCAAAGGAGCCGCTCTACGCGACCGCCTGGAGCAATTTCTACGTAAAATCCAGAAAAAATACGGCTACCTGCAGGTTATCACACCACATATAGGCAACAAAAACCTGTATGTAACCTCCGGGCACTATGCCAAATATGGCAAAGACTCATTCCAGCCAATCCACACTCCGGAAGAAGGCGAGGAATACCTGCTCAAGCCCATGAACTGCCCCCACCACTGCGAAATATTCAAAGCCTATCCGCGCTCATACCGCGACCTGCCAATGCGCCTGGCCGAATTCGGAACCGTATACCGATACGAACAGAGCGGCGAACTCCACGGGCTTACACGCGTACGCGGATTCACTCAGGACGACGCACACATATTCTGCGCACCCGACCAGATAAAAGACGAGTTCCTGAAGGTAATGGATATTATATTCTACATATTCAACGCCCTCAAATTCGAGAACTTCGAAGCTCAGATTTCACTTCGCGACCCTAACAATAAAGAAAAATACATAGGCTCCGATGAAAACTGGCATCTGGCCGAAAGCGCCATCATAGAGGCATGTGCCGAAAAAGGCCTGAAAGCCCGTACTGAACTTGGCGAAGCCGCATTCTACGGCCCCAAGCTCGACTTTATGGTAAAAGACGCCATTGGCCGACGCTGGCAGCTAGGCACAATACAGGTTGACTACAACCTGCCCGAACGATTCCAGCTGGAATATACCGGGGCAGACAACCTGAAACACCGCCCTGTAATGATACACCGCGCCCCGTTCGGTTCAATGGAGCGCTTTGTAGCAGTTCTGCTTGAGCATACTGCCGGACGCTTCCCGCTATGGCTGGCTCCCGACCAGTGCGTTGTGCTGCCAATCAGCGAAAAATTCAATGATTACGCCCATAAAGCAGCTCAGGAACTGGCTCAAAACGACATTCGCGCCATTGTTGACGACAGAAACGAAAAAATAGGCAAGAAAATTCGCGACAACGAACTCAAAAGGATACCATACCTGCTGGTTGTTGGCGAAAAAGAAGCACAAAACAACGAAGTTTCCGTAAGAAAACAAGGCGAAGGCGACAAAGGTACAATGAAAATCGCTACCTTTGCAGAATATTTGACTAAAGAAATCAACGACACTATCAACTCATAAATCAACTGAATGGACAACAAACCCGGATTTCAGGGGCCGCAACGCGGCAACCGCCCACCGTTCAAGGGTCAACAACGCGACAAAGACCCTTACATTATCAACGAACGCATACGGGCACGAGAAGTGCGACTCGTTGGCGACAATGTTGAAAACGGAATATATTCCATTCACGAAGCACTGAAACTTGCCGAGGAACAGGAACTAGACCTAATCGAGATATCCTCTACCGCGCAACCGCCGGTATGCAAGATTCTCGACTACCAGAAATTCCTGTACCAGCAGAAAAAGCGCCAAAAAGAACAGAAGGCCAAAGCGGCCAAAGTTGTCGTAAAGGAAATACGCTTCGGCCCACAGACCGACGACCACGATTACAACTTCAAGCTAAAACATGCCCAGGAGTTCTTAAAAGAAGGAGCCAAGGTAAAAGCCTATGTTTTCTTCCGTGGCCGAAGCATCCTGTTCAAGGAACAAGGCGAAGTACTTTTGCTACGTTTTGCAAACGACCTTGAAGAAATTGGCAAATTGGAACAAATGCCCGTTCTTGAAGGGAAGCGCATGACAATAATGATGTCGCCGAAAAAGAAATAATCCCGAATATTATTATATTAATCACAAATCAACAAACAAAATGCCTAAGGTAAAGACTAATTCCGGTGCCAAAAAGAGGTTCGCCCTTACCGGATCAGGAAAAATCAAGAGAAAACACGCTTTCCACAGCCACATTCTCACTAAAAAGACCAAAAAGCAAAAACGCAATCTCACCCACACAGGCTTGGTTGCAAAGGTCGACGAGCACCAGGTAAAAGCGCTTCTTAACATCTAATGACGGCGCAGCACCAACAGCAAAACCGACATATTTAAAAAGTGATTTTATAATCAATTTTATTAACCGAATGTTCAGCAACAAAAGAGCAATTAAAACGCCGCTGACAATCAAAACACAACAAACAAAATGCCAAGATCAGTAAACCACGTGGCCTCGCGTGCCCGTCGCAAAAAAATTCTGAAACTCACTCGCGGATACTTCGGCTGCCGCAAAAACGTATGGACAGTTGCAAAAAACACCTGGGAAAAAGGTCTTACCTACGCTTACCGCGACCGTAAGGACAACAAAGGAAACTTCCGTTCTCTATGGATTCAGCGTATCAACGCTGCAGCCCGTGAAGACGGCCTGTCATACTCAAAACTCATGGGCCTTATCCACAAATCAGGTATAGAAATCAACCGCAAGGTTCTTGCTGACCTGGCCCTCAACAACCCTGCAGCTTTCAAGGCTATCGTAGCAAAGGTAAAAAACGCCTAAGCCGGGCCTAACGCATACTACCGCACACAAACCTCCATCTGCCGAGCAGATGGAGGTTTTATTTTTTTACAGGCTCAAAAAACAGTATATAACAAGCACATACAAAAAAGTTTACACATGTGTAAAAAAAATGTCATAAATGACATTTTTTTATTTTTTGAAGCACCTTAATTCAATAATAATATCATATCTTTACACCACAAAACAAGCATACAAACTTACCGACAAACAATGATAAAACCACACTGGATCATTATCTTTACCATACTGCTGACAGCAACGTCGTGCAATGACGACATATTCACAGACCGCACCACCCCCACACAAAACGAAATAACCATCGACGGCGACGGCGGAAGCCATACCATAAAAATTCAGACAAAGGGTCTGCAATGGATAGGCATCGACACATATGGCGGCAACCCCGGCATAACATGCTATGATAAAACCGGCAGCATAATCCCACCAGAAAGCCCGGCATCGGAAACAGCTCGAATAAATCTCACCTCCCCTCTTGCCATTTTCGACATTTATATCAATGGCAACAAACTGACATTCCACAGCACCGAAAACGTAACCAACCAGTCAAACCATATAGCCATAACGTTAGAGTACGAACACACCCTGGAATTTATAAACGTATATGCCTCGCCCGGAACCCCCCAACAACTCTCAGAGTTCGAATATGCAATGGAACAGATAAGCGTTGACAATAACGCAAAAACCGACATATCAGCCAACACCTACACCAACAAAGGGGGCATGCCAATGCGCGCAGAACTACGCCCGTACATTGGACAACAAGCATGGGTAGAACTCGAGCCGGAATACTCGTTTGCAAACTATATAAACATATCCGTGCCGTTGCCTACCCACTCTGACGGCAAATGGATTCTATCTGATGAGAAACAAATAATGACCGCCAGCAAACGATACTACATGCCAGATGCCGTCGACCGCATGCTCAAAGTCCCAATAGAAGTTCCACCATATTCAACTATAACGGCCACATGCCGCATAACATACTCCAAGGCTGTAGTACCCTTTAAAATGACTATAATAAACCCTGTTTCCGGACGACAGTTCACCACTCGCGGCACCTGCACCGCAACCGAGCCTGTAAATTATGATATTTCCCTTCAGAATACAAAATAAACCGGCACCTACAGCACTGCTATGCCTATGCCTGCTTGCCTCGCCGGCAATACATGCAGATACGATTCCCCAACCCGACGCACATCCAAAAATTTGGCATATCGGCATAGAGGCCTCACCGGCCTTTGTTCCTGCAACAAACTCATACCTGAAAGGCAACAACAACTATGGGAAAGCGATACACAATAGCTTTTCCGCAGCCATTCGCAGCGATTTCAGCTACAACCCTGACTCCTACAAAGGAATAATGTACAAAGGGCTTTACCAGGGAATAGGCCTTGACATACGCACGTTTTTCGCAACCATCCTGCTGGGAACACCCGTATCAGCCTATATTTACCAGGGAGCGCCGATTGTTAAATTTAACAAACGTTTTTGGCTCGGATACGAATGGAAGTTCGGGGCCGCATTTGGCTGGAAACATCATGTAAAAGGCTCCAACGACAAAAATTCGGCAGTCAGCACACCCGTCACAGCCCATATGGGCATAGCGCTAAAACTTCATTACCAGCTATCAAGCAACATCCAAATATCATTCGGGGCAGAAGGCTCACACTTTTCAAACGGCAATACATCATGGCCAAACCTTGGCGTAAACTCCATAGGGGCATCAATAGGGCTGGCATACACAATAAATCCGCACAACCTACAAAATAACGCCATAGTCACGGAGCTCCCCACAACCGCCAGCCAGCCAAAATGGTTCTACGACATAACGGCTTACGGCGCATGGCGAAAACGCACCGTCACCATAAACGGCATCCCCCAACTATGCCCGGGAAAATTCGGAGTAGCAGGCTTACAATTTGCCCCTATGCGCCAACTGAA
>SSTG01000129.1 GCA_004801635.1 Muribaculum caecicola
AACGGTCTCCAGACAAAATGAAGTTTGTATTTGTCAAAGGTGAATCAATATATATATCCGATAAAATATGGTCTAATTGCGTTGTTACATCGTCTAATATATAGTTTTTCGCATCTGTATCAAAACGAAGTGTAGAATAGCTTAGTTCGATATCTCTGGACAACTCTTTCTGCTGACCATTTATAGTTGTATAATATATTGGCTCAGCATTACCGGAAAAGTCTAGTTTAACAGACGAACAATTGGATTCATCGCTCAATAGCAGGGAATTTAACGTAAAGCGGTGTTTCGAATAATCAGTTACCCAGAAATATGTTCTGGTAGAACCGTCTTCAATTATATAGCCACAGTCACCTGCGGCATTATTAAGAGTTGATACCGGTCCTGCATAAACTATATTGTCGACAGGAACGGCAAAACCGCCGCCACGGTTATCATAAACCAGCCATTGAGGACGGCTATCACCGTTCGATGCCGTATAACTAATACTCACTCCTTCGGTGTCATACAACACATATATGCTGTTAAGACCGGTAGATGCCGCAGCTTTTTCTTGGATAACAGGATGTCTGTTCCCAATAAAATTTACGGTTGAAGCAAGTGCCGAGGCATAACACAAAATTGCTAAAAAAATATATGGTATGCGTAAATTCATATTGCTAATAGTGCCAGGATTGACTTACAAAGATACTCACAAGTTGAGTGCAATGCCAAATTTATTTGGGCATTGCCGAACGGGAATATCTAGATACGTAGTCAAAGATATGCAAAATAACCATTATTATTCCATGTGCCGACCTGCGGAATACAACAAAATAATATTTTTACAGCATATTTAACGTGAATTCAATTTAAATGCAAGTTTAGAAGCTTTATCCAATATAATCAAGTATCTCATGAGGCTCCGACACAATATGGTCGGCATATGCTTCCTCTAATTCCTGTTTTGATCGAAATCCCCATGTTACGCCGACTGATTCAACACAAGCCCGTCTGGCTGTTTTAATGTCAACTCCAGAATCACCCACATATAGCACGTCCGATTTATTTGTAGGACAGTCATTCAGTATTCCGAATACAATTGACGGGTCTGGCTTCACAGGCATACCTTCTTTTTGCCCCCATACAGAAACCCAAGGTATTGTTGGAAAATAATGGCCGACAAGTTGCAATACGGCATCATGATATTTGTTTGATGCAACTGCCATATTTATATTTCTTTCGGCTAATGTGGAAAGTAATTCCGTTATTCCGTCGTATGGTTTGGAGTGATCTGTAGAATGCAAGTCATAATATTGCTGAAACCAACTTCTTGTATGTTGCAACTGTAATGGGTCGGTGCTTACTTCGGCCGGCAATGCCCGTTCAAGTAACTTAGTAACCCCGTTTCCAACCATAGCCGGATAAGCATTTAAAGGGTGGGGGGCATAGCCCATTTTTTCAAGAGCATAATTTGTAGCATGTCCCAAATCGTCTATTGTATTTAACAGGGTTCCGTCAAGATCGAAAATTACTAACTTTTTCATTACACTGTAATTTAATTAAAATGGATATCCTATAGAAAAGTGAAACGTGGTGTCACGGTTCCACCGTGGGTGTATTAATGGCCAAGGTTCCTGCTCCTGGGCTGGATTATACGCTTTCACACCCATGTCAAGACGTAAAAGGAAAAATGAAAAGTCAGCCCTTAGCCCAATACCGTATGCCGCGGCAATTTCTTTGTAAAATTTATTAAACTTAAATACGCCCCCTGGTTGATTTTCATAATTTCTAATTGTCCAGATGTTACCTCCATCAACAAAAAACGCACCCTCCAGTACCCAAAACAACTTTTGCCTGAATTCCAGACTCATAAACAAACGGATGTCGCCACATTGGTTTATAAAGTCCGATACTGAGTTTTTGCTATTATAGCTTCCTGGTCCAAGAGTTCTTACACCCCAGCCCCTGACACCGTTGGCACCTCCGGCATAAAAGCGTTTTTCAAAAGGAATCACTGACGAATTACCATAAGGAACACCTATTCCCATTCCGATATGAGCCGCCATTGATGTTCTTGGTGTAAAATTATGAGTATATGTATAGTCTGCATCGGCTTTGGCATATTGGGCATATTGTATGCCAAACACTTTATATGCTCCTCCTTTGCGTTTAGCATCTGACAGACTGGATATTGCATATAAGGTATTCCCACTGGTTTCTACGCTAGCCCTGATAGTGAATACGTTTTGTTGAAACATTTTGCTTTTAGGATTGGCAATACGCTTGTTTGTCCTGTAATAGTTATACCCTATAAGCATTATAAAGTGGTCTTCATAACTATACCTTAGCAACGGATTTGACGGTGCTATCTCATCAATAAAGTTCAATGTGCTTTGTGGCAACCGAACATAGTTTATATCAATAAGGTCAAAACGGTGGCGCAATGTATTGCCTATATTGTTCCATTTATATCTCCACGCCGCTCCTGCTATTATTCGGGTATACTCCGGACGCTCCTGATAATCAAACGACATTGAAAACTCCGTATTGGCCTTTACCTTTCGCTTAAAACGGCTGCTCAAAAAAGGTGCCTTAAAATTGGGAAATACTATCCCTAATTCGGTTCCATATTCCACATACCGGTTATTTATAAATCCATTGAAATTACCGGAAAGGCTCTCATAACTGGCCCTGAATTTCGCATTCAACAACTCGGAGCCATGAAAAAGATTTTTATGTTGATACGTTAGTGATGTACCAAACCCGAGGTCGCCCTCGGAGTTAGTACCTTCCAGTTCTAATGAAACAACCTGTTTTTTACCCCGGGTTAACATTATATATGCATCCAGATTTCCGGGGTCACCATCTACCGGGCGCATTTCAATGTTTACATAACGCAAAATAGAAAGGCGGCCTAACGATTCGTATGTCAGGTCTATGTCTCGCTGGCAAAACAGTCCTCCCGGACGTATTGAACATGCATCATAAAGAATAGATGGACGTAGATAATGGTCGTCACCATATAATATCCTTATTCCTCTGTATGAAACGGTATCCTGTGCTGAAAAATGTCGTTTTCCAAAGTCCTTGCCCGGATTATAATCTGTTACAAATATCACATTGGCAATACGGAACTTATGAAACCTCAAAGAATCAGCCTCCCTTAAAGGCTTATTTTTAATTAATAGCGTTAAGTTAACATCTTTTGCTCCTTCCGCTGTGTCGGCTGAAAAAGTAATATTCTCTTTTGTAAAAGAATAATAGCCTTGGTTTCGCAACAGTGTGGTAATCTGGGCCCTTTCTTGCTCAAGAATCCGCCTATCAAGCAAGCCGCCAGGTTTAATCGGCAACCTACGCATGTTTCCGGCTATTATCCTCGCAATGGCTGTGTCCGGTATACTATAGTCTACTGTAGCTATGTAATGCGGCTGTCCGGGTGTTATTATATATTTTATATCGGCCTTGCGCTTTTTTTCATTTAATCCGGCAACAATGTCAACACGCGCATCCATATATCCACGGTTTATCATTGTTTGCCGAAGCTGGTCTGCCGAAGTACGCGACAATACAGAATCGTATATTACCGGAGGCTTTCCTAATTTTCGAAGGAATCGGTTGACGCGCTTCAGCGAATCCCGTCCTGACAGGTTATATGTGGCAAGTTGAAGTTTTAAGAACCCCAAAACTTTATGGTTTGGATGCTGGCGCAAATAATTATGAAGCTCTGCTGACGATATATTAACACTATTGCCAGATATGGAGTCAGGCTTCACTACAATAGCAACCTTGTCCAGCAAGTATTCACCTTGGGGCACATGCTTAGTTGTGCTGCATGCAATAAAGCAAACAGCACAACTAAACGATATAATCACACGGACAATATGATTGCACAGCTTCATTATGAAAAGGTTTATGCATTCATAGACCTTAGCAATTCATCATTATCCCGCGTCTTTTCCATTTGATCTTTCATAAATTCCATTGCCTCAATTGATGTCCTGTCGCTTAGATAACGACGCAGCACCCATATGCGCTGTTGCGTTTCCGGACGCAGCAGCAAATCATCGCGACGCGTGCTCGATGCCATTATGTCAACAGCAGGGAATATTCGCTTATTCGATAGTTTGCGGTCAAGTTGCAGCTCCATATTACCAGTGCCTTTGAATTCCTCAAAAATCACTTCGTCCATTTTTGAACTGGTTTCAGTAAGGGCTGTGGCAATAATTGTAAGCGATCCGCCATTCTCTATGTTTCGGGCAGCGCCAAAAAAGCGCTTCGGTTTTTGAAGGGCATTTGCATCAACACCGCCTGAAAGTATTTTGCCGCTGGCAGGAGAAACCGTGTTATATGCACGAGCCAGACGGGTTATTGAATCAAGCAATATAACAACATCATGACCACATTCAACCATTCGTTTTGCTTTTTCCAAAACAATACTTGCAATTTTAACATGCCTGTCTGCCGGTTCGTCAAATGTCGAAGCTATAACTTCGGCATTAACGCTGCGGCTCATATCGGTTACTTCTTCAGGACGTTCGTCAATAAGGAGTATTATAATGTAAGTGTCGGGGTGATTCTCTGCAATAGCATTTGCAATATCCTTTAATAATAGCGTTTTTCCTGTTTTAGGGGGAGCAACAATCAGTCCTCGTTGTCCTTTACCTATTGGAGAAAACATGTCAACAATGCGAGTAGACAAATTACATGTGCGGCCACTTGTCAAATCAAATTTTTCGTCTGGGAACAATGGAGTCAGATGCTCAAAAGGAACCCTGTCACGAATAAATTCAGGCGACCGTCCGTTTATACTCAAAACACTGCTTAAAGGGAAATATTTTTCCCCCTCTTTAGGCGGACGTATTGTTGCTTCAACAACATCGCCCGTTTTCAACCCAAAAGCTTTAATTTGTTGCTGGGTTACATATACATCGTCAGGCGATGTCAAATAATTATAATCGCTTGAACGGAGGAAACCATGTCCGTCCGGTATTATTTCCAGAACTCCGGTAGTAGACAATATACCGTCAAAATTATATATCGGAACTGATTGCTGCAGCTGCGCATCCTGACGGTTCTGCTGGTTTTTGTTTTTCTTGTTTTTCCTACCTTGTTGTTTCTGATTCTGGTTCTGATTTTGGTTTTTCACCTCGGTACCAGGTTCTCGAATCAAAATAGGTGCTACCGCAGCGGCGGCAGCGGCTTCTTCCTTTTCTCGTTGCGATCGGGGCGTAAACTTTCTTTCCGTTCTAAAAAACGCGCCAAAAGAACTGTCTGGATTTGGACGGAAATCGCGCTTTACAGGTTGGGTATTTTGCTCTTTTTGTTGTGCCTCTACATTTTCTGTTGAAACATCCGTACCAGCATCATGTAGCGGCGCCACCTCCGGCTGTGCTATGGCTGGTAATAAATTATCCTCTTTAGCTGGCATTTGTTCCGATATTATATCGGAAACAAATTCTGCATTAACATTAACCGGTTTTTCTTCTTTGTCTAAAGAAGCATCATTACCTGATTCTACTTCTGCTGAATTTTCTGCCGCCTCTGCCGCTAGTCTGGCCTTTGACGGACGTCCGCGCTTGCGTCGTGGCTGACTGGCTTTTTCCTTTGATTCTTCTTGTTCGGCAGCATCATTGGTAATATCTTCCGTTTTTATTTCTTCATTAGCCTGCTTATTTTCGGAAACAACGGCAGTTTCTTCATTTTTTTCCGATTCAGTTGGTTTCTCCGCTGCTGTTTCTTTTGTCTGGCGACGGACTTTTGCGCTTTTTTGAGCAGGTTTATTTTTCTTTACCTCGGCTGTTTGTGTAGCATAATCCGAAGCCTGTTGATCCAGTATTTTATAAACTAAGTCTTCGTGTCCGAGTGAATCTGTTTTCTTAATTTTCATATCATTGGCAATAACCCTTAATTGTTCGTCGGTCATTTCGCCAAGGTCGGTAATGTTGTAATACATACAATAATTATAAGATGTATAACTATCAATAGTTCGGTAAAATTTGCATATTCAATTGAATATCAATAAGATGCAATAACAATTCAATATCAATGCAAACTATTGTGTATCAGTTCGGTACAGCTATGCCTGCTCAAAAATTACCGAACTGTTGTAACTATAATTGCTATTATTAAAAGCTTGTTATATTATTCTGATGAAAGAAATTAGTGATGTGCCCATGCAAACATATCCAGTTTAATATTAAACTATTTTCCGGAACTTGCTAAAATCCAGCTTTAATAATAATTGCTGTTTAAAATAAGGACAATACAATAAAAGTAAAGGGGGGGGTGGTTCTGTTTATTAATGTAGAAGCACTGATATGACACGGATTTAAACGCGGAAGTCATCTTGACTTTTTGAATTTGTTAATATGTTTAAGAAATATCACATGGAATGCCAACAGATTCCACCCTTTCCAACTGGAAGCAGTTTTGTCGAAACGGTTGAGAACGGATCGAAAGGAATCCATCCATGCATTCGTTCGTTCGATACTATATCTGAGGGAGAGAAGTTCGGTGTCCAAAAGGTATT
>SSTG01000012.1 GCA_004801635.1 Muribaculum caecicola
AACGCGACATCCGTATCGTGGTCTGTCCGGTTGAAAACGCAGACCCTCTTCTTTACTTCTCTACCGACACCAATATGAGACCTGAAAAGATCATCGGTTTCTACCGCACCCGCTTTCAGATTGAGTTCGGCATACGCGATGCCAAGCAGTTCACCGGACTTCAGTCACAGCAGACCCGCGACAAAGCCCGGCTTGACTTTGCGTTCAATCTTTCCTTCACTGCCCTCAATGTCTGCAAAGAGGTCATAAGGAAGGATTATCCGGATCTTTCGGTAGCGCAGTTCAAACGGCTTATGTTTGAATCTTATCTCGCCTCAACAATTATTTCGACTTGCGGAAAATCTCCGCATCTCAAAATAATTCAGAAAATAAATCATCGGTTGGCTCAGTTAGCGGCTTAGCCAAGGCTGAACAACCTCAAATTTTACCGAATCATTGTATATATGTTTCATAAAAAAATTTGCAACAGTTAAGAAAAAAAGCACTATCTTTGCCATGTCTAAAGCCAACCTGACCAATATGTCAAAAAACGAGATAAGGTTCACCAAGATGCATGGCATCGGAAACGACTATATTTATATAGACTGCACCGAGGCTGAGACACCATCCCCCCAAAAATTAGCAATAGAAATGAGTCCGCGTCACACATCCGTAGGTGCCGACGGGGTAATACTTGTATGCCGTTCTGAAAAAGCCGATCTAGGAATGCGAATCTTCAATTCCGACGGTTCCGAAGCACTTATGTGCGGAAACGGCATAAGGTGTGTTGCAAAATTCGCATACGACCACCAGCTCACAGCTAAAACCAATTTAAGCATAGAAACCCTGGCCGGCATCAAGACCGTATCCTTAATTAAAGACGAAGCATCAGGCGAGGTAACCGGAGCAACGGTAGATATGGGCGAACCTGTCCTTGAATGCGCCGACATCCCGGTTTATTCCCCTGTAAACGTCAAAAGAATGATAGAATACCCCGTTCAGACAGAACAGGGAGAGGTAGTGGTGACAGCCGTATCCGTAGGCAACCCTCACGCGGTAATATGGGTTGACTCTATTGAACAAGCCCCCGTACATACACTCGGACCCAAACTGGAGCACAACCCTATGTGGCCGAATAGGGCCAATATAGAATTTGCCCACGTGCTGTCACCTTCAAAAATAGAGATGCGTGTATGGGAACGAGGAAGCGGCGAGACTATGGCCTGTGGTACAGGAGCATGCGCATGTGCGATAGCGGCAATAGCAACAGGACACTGCGAAAGAAAAGTTGACGTAATACTGCCTGGCGGCACACTTAACATATACTGGAACCCAGACAACAACCACGTATACATGACCGGCCCGGCGGTAACTGTATTCGACGGCACATATACGCCGCATTTCACCAAAACAGACTGATTCACTTATTATTTATATTAACGCCAGTTCGTAACGGACTCTAACCTATGATTTTAATAAATCAAAATTTTACAAAAATGCCAAAATCCTACCTCTTTACCGAGGTAGGACACAGGGTAAGCGACTTCAAACGCGCCCATCCCGAAGCCGATGTCATTTCACTCGGCATAGGCGATGTCACGCTCCCGTTAAGCCCGGCAGTGGTGGAAGCCATGAAAAAAGCCGTCGACGAAATGTCCATCCCCGAAACATTCCACGGCTACGGCCCCGAGC
Organism: Muribaculum caecicola; assembly: GCA_004801635.1. Classification (GTDB taxonomy): domain Bacteria; phylum Bacteroidota; class Bacteroidia; order Bacteroidales; family Muribaculaceae; genus Muribaculum; species Muribaculum caecicola. The sequence continues at coordinate 1,672 of SSTG01000012.1, forward strand.
AAGGCTATCCTTTCTTAAGAGAAAAGATAGCCCGTTTTGATTATAACGACAGGGGCATAAACATATCTGCCAATGAAATATTTATAAGCGACGGAGCAAAAAGCGACATCGGGAATATTGTCGACATACTAGATTCCCAAGCCACCATAGCGGTAACCGACCCTGTATATCCTGTATACATTGACACCAACGTAATGGCAGGCAGGGCAGGAAAACCACTAGCCGACGGACGTTGGAGCAATATAGAATATATTCCTTGCTGCATCGAAAACAATTTCATTCCAAAGCTGCCCACAAAGGCTCCTTCGGTAATTTACCTGTGCTACCCAAATAACCCAACCGGGACATCGCTCACCCACAGCCAACTTTCAAAATGGGTTGAGTACGCACACCGCAACAACTGCCTGATACTTTTCGACGCGGCATACGAATCGTACATACAGCGTAACAACGTTCCACACAGCATATACGAAATCTCCGGAGCCAGAGAAGTGGCAATTGAGTTCAGGAGCTATTCCAAAACAGCCGGGTTTACAGGCGTACGTTGCGGATATACCGTAGTTCCGTCCAGCCTTAAAGGCACGGCTTCCGACGGCACAACCATGCAGTTGCGCGACATATGGCTTCGCCGCCAGTGTACAAAGTTCAACGGGGCATCCTATATAGCCCAGCGTGCAGCCGAAGCCCTGTACACCACGCAGGGACAGCAACAAACAGCCGCCCAAGTGGCATACTATATGGAAAATGCCAGTATAATTCTAGAAGGACTTACTCATTCAGGCCTTACTTGTTATGGAGGCATTGACTCCCCATACATATGGGTTAAAACACCGGCAACAACATCGTCATGGAATTTCTTTGACATATTGTTGGAAAAATGCCACATAGTATGCACCCCCGGAGCCGGGTTCGGCCCAGCCGGCGAAGGATACGTACGGGTCACCGCGTTCAACTCACGCCAGAACACAATCCGTGCCGTAAACAGAATAGCCGACAAACTGGGACACATTGAATAATGATACTAAACGACAAAACAACCAGAAATAAAAAGAAATGTCAAAGTTGAGATTTAAAGTTGTCGAAGAAGCTTTCGACCGTAAAGCAATTCCGGTGGAAATACCGGAGGAACGCCCTGAAGCATATTATGCCAAATATGTATTCAACCGCAAGAAGATGTTCGAATATCTTCCTAAAGACACTTATTGTGCACTTGTCGACGCTATCGACAACAAACGCGCGCTTCCACGCGAAGTGGCCGACTCTGTTGCCGACGGCATGAAGCGTTGGGCAATTGATAACGGCGCACGCCACTACACGCACTGGTTCCATCCGCTCACAGACGGTACGGCAGAAAAACATGACGCATTCGTGGAACATGACGGGAAAGGCGGAATGGTTGAAACATTTTCAGGCAAACTGCTCGTACAGCAGGAACCTGACGCTTCAAGCTTCCCTAACGGGGGTATAAGAAACACGTTCGAAGCACGCGGATACTCGGCCTGGGACATATCGTCGCCGGCATTCATTCTTGACAAAACTCTCTGTATACCTACAATTTTCATTTCTTATACAGGTGAGTCGCTTGACTATAAAACCCCGCTGCTTAGGGCATTGAATGCAGTCGACAATGCGGCTACAGCCGTAGCGCGCTATTTCGACCCGGAAGTACGCCACGTTAATTCCTATCTTGGATGGGAACAGGAATATTTTCTTGTCGACGAATCGCTTTACTCGGCTCGCCCCGACCTGGTGCTTACCGGCCGCACCCTTATGGGACATGAAAGCGCAAAAAACCAGCAACTTGAGGACCATTACTTCGGGGCAATACCTTCGCGCGTAGAAGCTTTCATGCTCGAACTCGAACTGGAAGCCCACAAACTGGGAATACCCGTGAAGACACGCCACAACGAAGTTGCGCCAAACCAGTTCGAACTGGCTCCCATATTTGAAGAAATAAACCTTGCCAACGACCACAACCTGCTGCTAATGTCACTAATGGGCGAAGTGGCTCGCCGGCATAATTTCCGGGTGCTGCTACATGAAAAACCGTTCGCCGGTATAAACGGGTCAGGAAAGCACAACAACTGGAGCCTTGGCACAGACAAAGGCGTACTCCTGTTTGCCCCCGGAAAAACACCTATGCAGAACCTGCAGTTCCTTACGTTCATTGCAAACGTAATGGCCGCCGTATACAACCATAATGCCCTGCTAAAGGCTTCTATTTCGTCGGCAACAAACGCTCACCGTCTTGGTGCAAATGAAGCACCTCCCGCAATAATATCCATTTTCCTCGGTTCACAAATAAACGAAATTCTGAACAAGCTGGAAAATTCAGATACAAACGACCTTCTGACTTTTGGCGCCAAAAAAGGGTTGAAACTTGACATTGACCAGATTCCAGAACTGCTTATCGACAACACCGACCGCAACCGTACATCGCCGTTTGCCTTTACAGGAAACCGCTTTGAATTCCGTGCCGTTGGTTCGTCGGCAAACTGTGCATCGGCAATGATAGCCTTAAACGCCGCCGTAGCACGGCAGCTTATGGAGTTTAAAGTAAAGGTAGATGCACGCCTGGCTGCAGGCAACGACCTCACACACGCACTGCTGGCTGAAATAAAAGAATTGATTTCACATTCACGCGCAATACATTTCGACGGCAACGGGTACTCCGACGAATGGAAAGCCGAAGCTGCACAACGCGGCCTTGACTGCGAAACATCAGTTCCTAAAATATTCGATGCCTATCTGAACCCGTCGTCGGTTGACATGTTCAAACAAACCGGTGTTTTCAGCGAACTCGAATTGCAGGCACGCAACGAAGTGAAATGGGAAATGTATACAAAGAAAATCCAGATTGAGGCACGTGTACTGGGCGACCTGGCCGTAAACCATATTATCCCGGTGGCAATACGCTACCAGTCGGTACTAACCGACAACGTGTTCAAGCTCAAAACACTGTTCCCAAACGAGAAAGGCGACAAGCTGGCACAACTCGACCTTGACACCATAGAGCGCATGTCGGCACATATGGCAACAATAATGGAAGAAGTCAAAAAAATGGTAAATGCCCGTAAGGAAGCAAACAAAATTGAAAGCGAACGTGAAAAAGCCATAGCCTATCACGACAATGTTGTTCCGCCAATGGACATAATACGATACCATATTGACAAACTCGAGCTAATGGTTGACGACGAAATGTGGCCTCTGCCAAAATACCGCGAACTACTGTTTATACGATAACATTATCTGCACCGGGAATTTGGGAAACACCGATTCCCGGTGTTTGTTTATAACCATAAGCAATGGAAATAATAAAACACGAATGCGGCGTGGCCCTGATAAGGCTGCTGAAACCGCTCGACTATTATAAAGAAAAATACGGAACAGCATATTACGGGTTGAACAAACTTTACCTGCTAATGGAAAAGCAGCACAACCGCGGACAAGAAGCAGCCGGAGCCGGATGCATAGACCTCGACGCTCCAGCCGGTGCGGAATACATATGGCGCGAACGGGCAATGGGTACTCAGGCCATACAGGATATATTCCAAAACATAAGCCGGCGTATAGAACATGCCGGCAAACAGGACGATGCGGCATTTTTTCCCGAATCCAAGCCCTTCCTAGGACAAATATACATGGGGCATCTGCGCTATTCAACAACCGGACGTTCCGGAATGAACTACGTGCACCCGTTTCTACGCCGTAACAACTGGAGGTCGCGCACACTGATGTTGTGCGGAAATTTCAATATGACCAACGTACGCCAGATTTTCGACAACGTTGTCAGCCGAGGCCAGCATCCCAGACTTTATGCCGACACCGTATTACTGCTTGAACAGATAGGCTACGCGCTCGACAAAGAAAACACAAGGCTGCACAAGCTGTTTACCGACCAGGGATTAGAAGGAATTGAAAATGCCAAAGCCATTGAACAAAATCTAGACCTGCGCTACACACTGCGTTCGGCAGCATCGACATGGGACGGCGGATATGTTATATGCGGAGCCGTAGGCAGTGGCGACATATGGGCATTGCGCGATCCTAACGGCATACGCCCGGCATTCTATTATGCCGACGACGAGATTGTAGTGGTAGCCTCGGAACGCCCTGTTATACAGACAACGATAAACGTACCTTTTGCAAAAGTACAGGAACTGGAACCGGGATGCGCCGTTATGGTAAACGCAGCAGGAAATGTAAGCATAGAACGAATATTGCCTAAAGGGCAAAACCAACGCTGTTCGTTTGAACGCATATATTTTTCACGAGGAAGCGACGCACAGATATATCAGGAACGCAAAGCCTTAGGCCGATGCCTGGTGCCAGACATCATAAAAGAGATAGGCGGCATCGACAAGCTACCGGACACTATATTCTCGTTTATACCAAACACGGCCGAAGTTGCGTTTCTTGGAATGACAGAAGGACTAGAGGCCTGTCTCGACAACAAAAAAACACAGCAAATTACCCGGCTGGCAGAAGAAAACAAACTCACGGAAAACACTATCAGGCATATAATGTCTGAAAAACTGCGCATAGAGAAACTGGCAATAAAGGACATAAAGCTACGCACATTCATAGCCGAGGGGAATTCTCGTAACGACCTGGCAGCACATGTCTACGATGTTACCTACGGCCTTGTACGCAACAACAAAGACACAATAGTAATAATAGACGACTCTATTGTGCGTGGCACAACTCTTAAAGAAAGCATACTGCGCATGCTCAACAGGCTGCACCCACGCAAAATTGTAGTTGTCAGTTCGTCGCCCCAGGTGCGCTACCCCGACTGCTACGGTATAGACATGTCGCGCATGGGCGAATTCTGCGCATTCCGCGCAGCCGTAAGCCTGCTGCACAAAACAGGCCGTAAAGACATTCTCGACAATGTGTACCGGCTTTGCAAGGAACAAGAAAACGCGCCCGACAACAAGGTGGAAAACTGCGTAAAAGCTGTATACGCCCCATTTACCGACCAGGAAATTGCGGACGAAATAGCCACAATGCTTACTCCTAAAGATATAAAGGCCGAAGTGTCAATTGTATATCAATCCGTATCCGGACTGCACAAAGCAGTGCCCGACTGTCCGGGCGACTGGTATTTTTCAGGCAACTACCCCACGCCTGGAGGTAAACGCATGGTGAACCGGGCATTCATAAACTACTACGAAGGAAACCAGTTTATGCGGTGATTACTTGCCTAAATTCACTATCTTTGACTACGTCCTAGATACTCACGCTCGGCAAAACACAAATAAATTTGTTTTTGCTCTCGACTTATCCGTATCTTTGACTACGTCCTAGATACTCACGCTCGGTAAAAAGCAAATAAATTTGCTTTTTGCTCTCGACTTATGCTTATCTTTGCATATCTTGTAACTATGCAAATAAAATCACAGATAGCGAAAGAACACCCCAAGGCAACCTTGACGTTGCTATTCATGTCAGGAGCAATGCTCCAGACACTGCTTTTTCTATGCTGTTGCGGAAAATCGTCGTTCCACCTGTTTACCCTGGCGGCAAACATTACAGCCACAGGAATACTGCTGTTTATGCCGTTTGTTTTTCTGTCAGGCAGATGGAGGTGGGCACAGATTGTCTGGATGTTCCTTACCGCACTGCTGATGCTGGCAAACGTGTGGTATCTACGGGTTTTCGAAGACTACATGTCGCCATTGAACATTTTGCTGATTGGCTCTGTCGATTCAACAATTGCATCAGGCGCACTGGCCGTTATGCACGCATCTGATTTTACCATACTCTTGCCATGTATCCTTACAGCGGCAATATTTGCCGCTCTGCCGTCCGACATAAGAAAAATAAAAACCAGTTGCAAATTCAGAATTATAATAACCGCAGTTTGCATCATTGCCGTAGGCGGAAGCGTGCTAAAACTCCACCTTGACTACTACCGCTATCTGAAATCGACCGGTTACGCAAACTCGCTGAGCGACTTCCGCGCAATTATCAACGAAAACCTGTCACGGCAACACCAAGTGCTTGTAAGGGGCTTTGCCATTGCACAAATACAGGAATTGGCAAGTTCGTTATCAAACAGCACAGAACTTGACCAACATGACATTGAACAAATAGCCGTATATTCCGGAAAAGCAACAGGCTTGAAAACAGGAAACAACAAAAACATAATTGTAATAGTCGTTGAATCGTTAAACTCATCGGCCGTTTTATGGGAACATAACGGCCGACTGGCCATGCCTTTGCTGAACAGCTTGCTTTCCGACACTTCGACACTGGCCTTTACCGAAATGGCAAGCATAGTCGGCGAGGCACGCTCGGCCGACGGACAGTTCATGTACCACACAGGCATGTTCCCGTTGCGTAACGAACCATTTGTAGTGTCAAACGCCACAGGGCCATACCCGTCAATACAGCGCATACTGCCCGACAACTACACCAGCGTAGAGATAATAGGAGAAGATGCCACCATGTGGCATCACAAAGAAACATCGGCAGCCTATGGCTTCGATTCAATATACTCCGACATCGCAACCGGCACCATTCCGCACGGAATAAGTCAGGACGATGTGATATTTAACCGCGCATGCCAGATTATTTCCGGTCTCAGGCAGCCGTTCTATGCCATGATTTCAACCATGACAATGCACGACCCCTATGTATTCGCCACAGCTAGAAATTCGTGGATATCGTCCGTCGATTCTCTTGACCGCCGCGATGCCAACTATCTGGAACGATGTCACGAATTTGACCACGCACTGACACAGTTTTTCAAATGGCTCAAAACACAGTCGTTATGGGAAAACTCCGTGATAGCCGTTGTTTCCGACCATGAAGCCCGACAATCATGCCTGTCGGAAATATTAAACACCGGGCATCAGTTTTTCTGCCTTATAAATACATCGAAATCCGGCCATAACACAGGTATCATCAGCCAGATTGATGTTTATCCTACACTGCTTGATGCAGCCGGCCTATACGACACGGTACCTTGGCGCGGATTCGGAACATCGCTATTGCGTGCCGGCGAGCCCGGATTCGCCCTAATGCCCGACGGCTCTGTTATTGGCAACGCCCATTCAGACAGCATACTCAACACCCAAAAACAGCAATGGCTGCTCTCTGAAAAATGGATACGTGCCAAAAACAAGCCATCAGTTATAAACGAACTGTACAAATGTCAATAACCTAATATGTCAGGTAAGGGAGGATGAAGGCTTCGGCTACGGGGAGGAAGCGGTCGTGCCCCTTGGCATTCAAGTGAGCGTGGTCCTTTATGCCGTTGTTTTGGAAATAGACGGCTCGGAAAGCATCGCTGTGGGCATATATGTTGCCACGACGTGCAGCATCAAATACAGGAATAGAGTAACGTCCGCACACATCGATAGTGGCATCCACAACCTGACGGAACTTTTTATGGTCGAACCCGGCACCGTTCCAACACGTAAAAAACAGAATGTTTGCCTGTGGATAACGCTCTATAAGCCCGTTACAAAGCTCACTCAAACGGAGCCGGTAATTATCAATACCTACAGAATCAAGCAGTGCGGCATCGTTATGCCCGGCAATAAGCAATATGCAGTCGAGCGAATCGGGCAGTTCGGTATAGCGTTTATACATAGCCTCGCCAAAACGGGCACGGTCCATAGCCACACAGTTACCGTTACGTCCATGGTTAAAATACTCCATACCGTGTTTCTTGGCAAACTTATAATGCCATGTATTTTCAACAGGTTCGCGGTGATTGCGCACATAGCTGTCGCCAAAAACCGCAATACGTTTGCCTTCCAGCGGAGACTGGGCACAAGCCGCCGAAACACATACGGCGGCAAAAAACAAAGCAAGAAATTTTCTCATGGTTTATATCTAATTTATTATGGTTGCTTATCAATTGGCAGACAACGAATCAAATAGTCACGGGCTTCTGTCCATGGCAGGTAAACGCGGTCGGACCCCGGCAGTATAGGAACAGGCACCTCGTTTAAGTCGAAACGCACATATATGCGGCCGGAAACATTGGAACGGAACAGTATCATCTGCAAATTACATGCCATAGGGGCAACATAAAAATTGCGCCAGTGCAGGCCTACCGTATCGTAATAGTTAGTCAGATAATAGCATCCGGGCACATGCATCAGCGACAGCAATGGAAACATTGTTTCAGCATGCCCGAAACGAAGCTGAACCCGTGTTCCGGCTGTTTCCGGAGTCTGGACAACATTGTCGGCCGTTGTAATCAGGTCGGCCAATAAATCAGATGCAATATCGGCCGGCACACGCGAAATAACGTTGGCCGAACGTTCCAGATACTGGCTAAGGTTATTGCACGACCACAAGGCATTTAGCTCATCATTAGTAAAAAAGGATGTAGCATCGATGCCGAATCCGGAGGCACGCATGGCTGAAACAAGACTGAATGCTGTCATGCACCAGTGCCTTGCATTGTCATCCGACATAGGATAATCCTTGCCCAGCATTCTTCTGGCAGGAGCCACAGGCGCTGTTTTTAAGAAATATGCAGAATAAACCTCGGCATAAGGCCGTTCACGCCTATAGGCAATATAGTCGGCATCAATTTCAAACGGGCGCAATAGCGGTGAATTCTGCGAGCCCGACGAAGTGTATATGCGCAGTTTGTTGTTCAACCGGGCCAGTTTGTGCGTGAACACGTCCATACTCATTATACATCGTGGCACATACGACGATATAGCCGTTACACGCGCCCCACCCTCGAACAACCCGGGATAGTTGGCAAACATACGTGCGGCTATGCCTTCTTGCTCGGCCATGCCAAGCGAATCAAGGGTTCCCCACCGTCCGTCAGATTTTTCAATAACATAATCTGCAATTTCCAATAGCTTTTTACCACTGGCCGTAATTGTACCCAGCGAATCGGCACGAAGCAGCGTACGCTTCAATGTAAGCGCCCTTGACGGCGATGTCATGTAGCGCGCGCCATGCCGGGAAATATGGTTAATCATTACCGGTTCAAGCGAATCAGGCACCTCTGCCGGTAATTCCGGAACAGGATAAGGCATTGCACTGCCTTCACACTGAAGCGCGGTATATTGCGTATGTGTCGGATCGGCCGCCGATAAATTTACACAAGCTGCCACAATCAGAAAGGCAGACAATATAAAACCATATTTCTTATTACAATTCATATCTTATAGCTATCTTTGCGTTAAACCGGTACTAATTATGAATTTTCGCGAGCATATAGACACCCTTATTTCTAACAATGCAGACAAGGAAGCTTTTGTTGAGCTTACCGACAAAATTTTATCTTCAAAACCCGAAGCATGGATGCTTATAGCTCGTGGCAAAATATATTGGCGGCAGGGAAAAGTAAGCGATGCCATGAACGACTATTATGCCGCTAACGAACTAGAACCTGACGGCATAGCCAAACAGCTTATAGAAAATGCCAACGACATAATGAAGTTCCGCTGCACAGACCTTATTAACCCTTAGCCTTGCGGATTAAGTATTGACTGCAACTCTTTGTCAGTTGCCACCAGGCGGCTGCGGCATTCAGTAAGCAACTGCGTTGCGCGGCGCGTATAGGCGGCCAGCAAGTCAATGTCAAGTTCATCCGACTGCATTTTACGCAAAATCGATTCAAGCTCGGACAATGCCTGAGAATACGAAAGTTTCTCTACTGGTACAAACTCCGGTATCTGTAACATAATATATTTTATTTATCATTTTGTCACTGAATAAATAACCCCGTCGGCCAACGTTGTCTCAAGCACAGATCCTTCAGGGACATCGCCCTGCGACCTTACAGCCACACCGTTAAACCTGGTTATGGAATAGCCGCGTTTCAATGTTGCCTGCGGCGACAATGCGTCGAGCAGCTGGGCTATGGAATCAAGCCGGCCACGGCGGTTTTCCATATAACGTGACACACCCATTGTCAGTGTGCTGCCTAACGACTCCAGTCTGGACATCTGCGGTTGTAACTTCCGCGACGACAACTGCTGCAATGCCAATGCCATGCGGTCAATTCGCAACTGTGCCCGTGTAAGCGCTGCCCCGGGCATGGAAGGCAGCCGTCCTTCCATCATGCCAAGCTGTTGCGAACAACCGGCAACATACTGACTGGCACAAAGTGCTATTTCACGCCCTAACAAATTTAATTTTTCAACAGACTGTTTTCCTAACTGCAACAAAAATTCGGCTGCAGCCGTAGGTGTCTTGACTCGCTTACAAGCCACATAATCAAGAATCGTTATATCACGTTCATGGCCTATGCCTACAATAACAGGCAAAGGGAAACTCGCAACGGCAGCCGCCAGGTCATAATTCTCAAACGAAAGCAAATCGCTCGACGACCCGCCTCCGCGTATAATGACTACGCAGTCCCATAAATCAAGCTCTTTCTCAATAGTCCTTAGCGCATCAATAACAGTCTGAGGCGTGCGTTCACCCTGCATAACAGCCGGGAACAGCATGGTTTGAAACTTAAGTTTCAACGGATCCGAGGCCAGCTGGTTCATAAAATCGCCATAACCGGCGGCCTCTGCCGACGATATTATGGCAATTCGCAAAGTTGGCTCGTTCCAGCACAAACTTTTGTTTACGTCTGCAATTCCCTCCGCTTTAAGACGTTCAAGCATTTCACGTCGACGGCGCAACAAATCGCCCATGGTGTAATCGGGATTAACGGCATTTATAACAAAAGAAACACCGTACACCTGATGCATAGCCACAGAAAGGCGCACCATAACCTTTAGTCCCGACACAAAGTCCTGTCCTGTCGATGCATAAAACTCCGACCTGATATTTCTAAACACATTTGCCCATATTGCCGCACGGGCTTTGGCAACGGTAATTCCGTTACCATCTTTTTGCAACAGTTCCATATAGCAGTGCCCTCCACGCACGGCCACATCCGAAAGCTCGGCCGTAACCCATACATTCTGCAAGGCAGGTGTGTTTAGCAGGCACGCTATACGTTGATTAAGTTGTTGCAGTGTTATAGCTTCCACAGCCAGAAACAGATTTACTTATTTTTGTTTCTTAAACCTCGCACGGTCCGAATCCCATACATAAACAATAGAGTCGGCCATAAAAGGTTTAAGTTTTGCAAATTCGTCTTTGCCCATGAAATCGGCCAGCCGGTTTTTCAAAACCAGTTTCCGTGGTTTTAATTCGAAAATATATTCCGAAAGCATAAACGGCACGTTGTCAGCCGGTGTTCCTTTATCAGACGAGCCACCGGCCACAAACCATTCTTGCAAAGAGGGCTGGTTGAAAATTTTCGACTTTTCATTTTCAACGCGTTCCCAGTTATTAGAAAAGAAACAGATGTCACTGTCTGCCGCCGGCAGCTTTACCGTGCGTATAAGGGCAAACAGTGTATCTGCCTTATTTTTACGCTGAAGCAACAGAATATGGTAAACCGAAGCGTCGGTCATTTCTATTGTAACCATATCCGAATCCATGGCCGTGATTCTGGATTCTCCCTTGAGGAGGTTGCGCGTGTACGTTTCCGAACCGCTGTTATAATAGTCAATCATGTCAAGCCGGGCATTCCTGTCGAGCATTGGAAATATGGTTGAAGGGGCATTTACAAACGCTCCTGCGGCCGTGGTCCGGCCCCACATGCTGCTTGTCGCCGTGCAAAGCGCAGCAACAAGCAGAGTAATGACTATTACAAACCGTTTCATTTTTTACGTTTTCCTTTTTTAATAAATTTATCGTAGTTGCCGTGTTTCTGGCCCTGCGCCTCTTTATCTTTCTTTTTACGCCTTGTTGACACGCGTGAATAATCTTTTTCCGGATCGGCAATTTCTGCAAACAGCTTGTTGCCCACAAAGTCAAAACCGGTAAGCGCCTGAACCACCCGTTTGGCATCCGACTTCTTCACATCGAAAAGCGAATATCCGCGCATAAGGTCGATACGGCCCACGTCTACACGCTGTCCGGACACGGCATGGTTAAGTATGTCAATAAGGTTACCGGCATAAAAGCCGTCGTTTTTACCGGCATTTACGTATATGCGCTCCATTCCGCGGTCGGCAGTACGTCGGTCCTTTTCTTCTGGAGAACGCTGTTTGTCGGCCTTTTGTTTTTTGCCTTTTGCTGGTTTGTCGTCAATATAGTCAATTTTTGGCGCATCCTTATAATAATCAAGCAAGCGGTTAAACTCGAGTGACAATACGCGTTTCAACAAATCGTCCTCCGACAGCCATCCCAGTTTACGGCTTACCCCCGGAAGATATTTTCCAATTTCCTCGTCGTCAACTTTAACGCGTTCAAGCCTGTCAGCCAAATTATAAAGTTGTTTTTCTATAATATGTTCCGGCGTAGGCACTTCTTTGCGCTCAAAAGTTTTTCCTATACGTTTTTCAATGTCGCGCAGCTTTGATTTTTCACGTGAATGAATTATAGCCACCGAAACACCGGTCTTACCGGCACGGCCTGTACGGCCAGAGCGGTGTGTGTATGTGGCAATATCGTCGGGAAGGCCATAGTTGATAACATGCGAGAGATCACTAACGTCAAGGCCGCGTGCAGCAACGTCGGTAGCAACCAACAGGCTAAGCACATGGTCGCGGAACTTCTTCATAACCGTGTCGCGCTGGCCCTGCGAGAGTTCGCCATGAAGCGAATCGGCATTGTAACCGTCCTGAATAAGCCTGTCGGCAATTTCCTGAGTTTCTTTTCGTGTTCGGCAGAATATAATACCGTAAATGTTTGGATTATCGTCGGCTACACGTTTTAACGCCAGATATTTGTCCCTGGCATGAACCATATAATACAAGTGGCGCACGTTTTCAGCACCGGTATTCTTTGTTCCGACAACAAATTCCTGAGGATCGTGCATGTATTTAGACGCGATCTTCGCTATTTCCGGAGGCATTGTCGCCGAGAACAAAAGCATTTTACGCTGTTCCGGCACATGGGAAAGTATGCTGTTTATATCGTCTACAAAGCCCATGTTGAGCATTTCGTCAGCCTCGTCAAGTATAACGGTATGGACGTTTCCAAGTTTAACCACACCACGGTTAATGAGGTCTATCAAGCGTCCAGGCGTGGCTACAATAACCTGCACACCTTTACGCAAAGCCCTTATCTGACTTTCTATACTCGAGCCTCCATAAACCGGAAGCACGTTTATATGTGAAAGATATTTGGAATAATCAGCTAAATCACTTCCTATCTGCAAACACAGTTCGCGAGTAGGCGCAATAATCAGCGCCTGTGGCTCCTCAAGACGGGAATCAATACGCTGAAGCACCGGCAAGCCAAACGCGGCAGTCTTACCTGTTCCGGTTTGAGCCAATGCAATAACGTCACCCTCCTCATTGAGCAGATGTGGAATAACTTTTTCCTGTACGGGCATAGGGTTTTCAAAACCCATTTCTTCAATTGCCCTGCGCAACTGAGGGTTTACTCCCAATTCTTCAAATGTTGCCATATATAATTTATTTTAGGTTTGTCTATTTTTCGCGCATGAATATACTTACTGGCGAACCTGTAAAATTCCATTTTTCGCGAATCTTGTTTTCCAGATAGCGGCGATAAGGCTCCTTCACCCATTGCGGAAGGTTGCAGAAAAACACAAATGTAGGAATTACCTGCTCCTTCAGCATTGTTACATATTTTATCTTTACATACTTGCCTTTGTTTGCAGGAGGTGGATATGCGGCGATAACTTCCTGCATGTATGTGTTGAGTTGCGATGTAGGAACTACACGGTTACGGTTCTCATTCACCTCTACCGCCGTTTCCAACACTTTGTGAATGCGCTGCTTGGTGAGTGCCGAGCCAAAAATTATAGGGAAGTCGGTAAACGGCGCAAAACGCGCACGTATGGCATCCTCCATGGTCTTTATGGCTTTCTGCGACTTATCCTCCACCAAATCCCACTTGTTTACACACACAACAAGGCCTTTCTTGTTTCGCTGTATAAGTGAGAAGATGCTTACATCCTGGCTTTCTATTCCGCGAGTTGCATCAATCATAAGTATGCATACGTCTGCTGCCTCGATTGCCCTTATGGAACGTATAACGGAATAATACTCTATATCCTCGTTAACCTTGGCCTTTTTCCTGATTCCGGCCGTGTCTACAAGATAAAAGTCAAATCCGAATTTGTTATAACGGGTGTATATGGAATCGCGAGTGGTGCCGGCAATATCCGTAACTATATTTCGGCCTTCGCCAATAAACGAGTTTATTATCGACGATTTTCCGGCATTCGGACGGCCAACAATGGCAAAACGCGGAATCTTTTCCAGCGTGTCTTCCTCCGTATCGTCCTGTGGCAGGTCTTTCACAACCTCGTCAAGCAAATCACCCGTGCCATGCCCGTTTGACGCAGACACTGGAAACGGTTCGCCAAGCCCTAAAGCGTAAAAATCTGCAATATTGTATATCCAGTCGTTTGTATCGACTTTATTTGCCACCAGTATCACCGGTTTGGTAGAACGTCGCAAAATTTCAGCTACATGGTCGTCAAGGTCGGTAACACCGTTAGTAGCGTCGACAACAAACATTATCACGTCGGCTTCTTCAATAGCCACATGAACCTGCTTGTTGATTTCCGATTCAAATATGTCTTCTGAATTAACAACCCAGCCTCCGGTATCGACAATCGAGAATTCTTTTCCACACCAGTCTACCTTCCCATACTGACGGTCGCGCGTGGTGCCTGCCGTATCATCTACAATTGCCGTCCGTGTCTGAGTCAGACGGTTGAACAATGTCGATTTTCCAACATTAGGCCGTCCCACAATGGCTACTAGTCTTCCCATATGTAATTAATGTTTTTTCTGTTATAAAATTTTGTTCCTTGCTCCTAGACCCACAGCTATAAATAATAACAAATATTTGACAATAAATATATGTATTATCCAAAACCACAGGCCATTTCAACGCCCATACTACGGAACTATATAGTTATTCTATTTTTTTACGGAATGTACAACGGCGTTTATGCAGCCTGTGTTCAAAAAACTTCCATTGCTGCTGCACGCTTTGGTTATCGGCAAGTTCCAAATTGCTTTCCGCCCATTTATATCCGCTGTCAACAAATATCGGAACCAAGTCTGTGAACAGCATGGAATTCACACCCTTGTTCTGATACTCAGGGGCAACCGCAACCATAAGCAAGTCTACCGTATCGTTTTTGCCATATAGGCCCTTCAAAAGATGCCACCATCCCGTAGGAAACAAATGGCCGCCGCTTTTTTGCAACGCTCGGCTCATTGACGGCATTGTTATTCCAACACCCACCAACTTATCGTCGGCATCAACTATTATGCTTAGGTTCTTAAGGCGGAGCATGGGCAAATACTGGTCAATATAATATTGTATCTGCCTTGGTGTCAATGGCGAATACCCGTATAATTTATCATATGTACGGTTAAACAGGTCAAACAGCGCCACACCGTAGTCAGCTTTTAACTTTTTTGAGCTTTTATATTTTTTTGTATGCAAGTCAAGCTTTGCAGTAACAATGTCTGAAACACGCTTAAGCCTGTCGGGAACGGAGTCCGGTATACTAATCCTGAACTCCACCCACTCGGCATCAGGCTCAAAGCCCATACGCTTCATATGCTCCGGATAGTACGGATAATTATATATTGTAGCCATTGTTCCAGGCTCGTCGAAACCGAAAGTCAGCATACCTTCGTGATCAAGGTCGGTAAACCCGAGCGGCCCGACAATCGAATCCATGCCGTGTTCGCGTCCCCATTGAGCAACGGTGTCAAACAAAGCTTCGGCAACTTCGTCATCGTCAATAAAGTCAACAAATCCGAAACGCACGTCCTTCAATCCTGTACGGCTGTTAACCAACCGGTTTATAATACCGGTTATGCGGCCCACCGGTTTGCCGTCGCGATATGCCATCCACGATTGCGCCTCACAGTTTTCAAATGCCGGGTTCTTTTTCGGATCAAGAGTGGCCACATCATCCATTATCAATGGCGGCACGTAGCAGTCATTATCCTTATAAAGGCTTATTCCAAATTTAGTATAATGACGCAGCTGTTTCTTTTCCGCTGCTATTTTGCGTATTTCTACTGCCATTTGACAAATGATGGTTGTAAAATTTTGTAACTGGGCTCATTGTCCGATGCATATGGCTGCACGGTAACTGATGCCGACACCTCGCCGCCTGCCGGCTTCGGCTTCCTCACGTTAAGCCATGCCAGAAGCAATATCATAAGCGACAGAAAAACTATAAGCAATATGTACAGCTGGTTCGAATTACGCCTTTCCAATGCAAGGTGCAGTTCCTGCACATCAGAATATCTGTGACGCGGATTCGGGTCGCAGCAGCGTGCGGCAACTTTGCGCAGTGTGGGCAGTTTGGCCGGAACATGGTCCAACACTTCCGAAAGCACACGGCCATAGCTCTGTATATCCGTGTCGGCATCAGCCGGTTCCAGGTTTTTTGCCTGGTCATAGCCTACGTCAATCAGTTTGAGGTTACCTATATTTTCGGTAAAAACTATTGTTTCAGGCCTTATAGGATGATGCACAATGTGGTTGGTCTGTATATAGTCTATCGCATCTACAAGTTCGTGTTGAAGCTTGGCCAGTATCTGGGGAGTTATACGGTTTTCATCAATAAGCTTCCGAAGCGAGTCGCCGTACACGTCGTCAGTAATAATGCACCTGCCCAATCCGGGCACGTCTTCAAAGTCATTAATCATTACAATGTTTGGATGCGCCAGATTATAGCGCACTTCAAACTCTTTTTCAATCATGTCGCAAAAGGCTGGCTCACGGGCATATTCGGGCTTAAGCGTTTTAAGCATAACCCACTTCCCGTGCTTTTTAGCCGTATAGACCAAATAATATTCTTCCTCCCACTCGGGAAGAAGGGTTATTTCTGTCCATTTCTCACACTGCCGGCCATTGAAACAGGTTGATTCCTCTGTCATAATTAATGCTGTCACGTTGTTTATCTAGCAAAGATACGCAATATTTTGCTAATAAGGCCTAAATAATGCCATATAATTGAATTTCAACAAACCAATACCACATCTATGGCCCTCAAGGCATACATTTTGTCTATTAAAATACACAAATATAATTTTTCACTTATTTTTGAATTCAATATCAATATTTTTTATATCTTTGCGTGGATTCTACTGGTGCGTACCAAGAATGCTAAACGTATATTAAAAGTACAATAACCAAAACCAATTTAGTTATTTTTATGGAAAACTTTGCAAAGAAGAGGGGCGGTCGTCGTCCCGGAGCTGGCCGCAAGAAGTCAACCGTGAAACGCTATGGCTTCAACGCACCGGCCGCCGTTCATGCAGTGCTTCAGCAAGTTGATTCAATAACCGAATTCATATGCGAAGCCGTGTTAAAACATGGACAGGACAAAGGCCTCTGTTAACTCGGAATAATCAAAATTCAAAAAAAGACAAGAAGCCTATTGACTAAAAAACGGTTGTGGAAATTCCACAACCGTTTTTTACACATAACATGTTTTCCACAAAACACACGCTGTTTCAAATTTATTTGCTAAATTAGCGTTACACTATATAACTACGTTTATAAATGCCGTACCCAAAACCGCACATAATCACATTTCCCAAAATAGAGGATCCGCGTGGAAACCTGTCATTTATCCAGCACCCACAGCAGCTGCCATTTGAACCAGAACGCGTTTACTGGATATACGATGTGCCCGGAGGCGAAATTCGGCACGGACATGCATTCAGACAGCAACAGGAAGTAATAATAGCCTTATCCGGGTCTTTCAACGTGGTTATAACCGGCATAGACGGCATAGAACACACCCACACGCTTGCCCGTAGTTTTCACGGGTTGTATCTGCCGCCAATGACATGGCGTTGCATAAACAATTTTTCAACAAACTCTGTGGCAATGGTGATTTCATCATCAATATACAACCCCAATGACTACATTGAAGACATGGGCCTATACCGCTCACTAGCAGAAAAAACAAAATAAGAATGTCGCAGCCAATAAAATACCCGTTTCTAAGACTTGACAATGTAAACCGCCCGTATGCCGATGAATTAAAGGCTGCCTGCGCCCAAGTAATCGACTCAGGACGCTATATAGGCGGTCAGGAAACAGCAAAATTCGAAGCAGCGCTGGCCGAATATTGCGGCACCGCGCATGCCGTCGGAACCGGGAACGGATTAGACGCACTCAGGCTTATTTTCCAAGCATACATCGAACTCGGTCAGTTAAAGCCAGGCGACGAAGTCATTGTGCCGTCCAATACATATATAGCTTCCATCCTGGCCGTAAGCCAGTGTGGCCTTAAACCTGTGTTTGTAGAACCTGATCCGTCAACCCACTGCCTCGACAACGAAAATACTGAAAAAGCCATAACCAAAAGCACCAAAGCAATACTCACCGTACATCTGTATGGGCGCATAGCCAAAAGCTCCGAACTGACAGAAATTGCCAACAGGCACGGACTAATCCTTGTGGAGGACTGCGCACAAGCAATCGGTGCTGACGAAAACGACATAAAGGCTGGAGCCATAGGCCATGCGGCCGCATTCAGTTTCTACCCCACAAAAAATATTGGAGCAATAGGCGATGCCGGAGCAGTCACAACCAACAATGCAGAATTGGCACAAGCCGTAAGGGCCCTTGGCAACTACGGCTCATTAAAGCAATACCACAACATTTACCAGGGATTCAATTCCAGACTCGACCCCATACAGGCCGCCATGCTCGGCATTAAACTAAAAAATATTGACAATGAAAACAAATCGCGCATACGCCTGGCAGAAATTTATAATAACGAAATAAAAAACCATACAATAATAAAACCGGCACAAACACCCGGACGGCACGTATACCACCAATATGTAATCAGGTGCCTCCATCGCGACAAGCTGCGCGAGTTTCTACTCGGCAACGGTGTGGAAACGGCAATACACTACCCCACGCCGCCCCACCGCCAGCCATGCTACAAAGAATATGCAAATCTTAAGCTGCCTGTTGCCGACATGCTTGCCGCACAGGTTCTGAGCCTGCCGATAAGCCCTCATTGCACCTCTATACAGCAAGCAAAAGAAATTTCTGAAATAATCAACCGTTTTCAGCCATGACAACCGAAGAAATATTTGCCCTGGCAACCGTAGGCGATTGCCGCACCATACAGCTCGAATCGCACCAAAACCAGCGCAACGGCAACCTGACACTGATGCAAAACACGCCTGAGGCACCATTTAAGATACGCCGCATATATTACCTATACGACATACCTGCCGGCGAAAGCCGCGGAGGCCATGCCCACCGCGAGTTGCACGAAATGCTTGTGGCAACAAGCGGAAGTTTCTCCGTAACACTTACCGACGCATTAGGAAACAAAAAAAACGTTATGCTAAACCGTCCCAATACAGGGCTGCATATAGTTCCGGGAATATGGCGCACACTACAGGATTTTTCGTCAGGAGCCGTATGCCTGGTGCTTGCATCCATGCCTTACGACGAAAACGAATATGTCCGCTCATACGACGAATTTGTAAAACTTAAAAACAAAAAGCCACACGACAACGTATAATAACTATAATCATTTTTAATTATGAAACTAAAACTAGACAAAATCATTCCGGCACTGCTAATTGCAACGGGAATATTCTCACTGGGCTTGTTCATCAAAGCCGGTTTCGACAACTTTAGCTATCGCGACCGCGTTGTAGCCGTACGGGGCCTGGCCGAAAAAGAAGTTACTGCGAACAAGGTAACATGGCCCGTGGTATACAAAGAAGTAGGCAACGACCTGCAACAAATTTACACACGCATAACAAACAACAACAAAATAGTATCCGACTTCCTCACATCTAACGGCATTTCTCAAAGCGAAATACTGATACAGGCCCCGACAATCGTCGACATGCAGGCCGAACGTTACGGTTCCAGAGATGCCCAATACCGCTATAACGTAACATCCGTCATTGTTGTAACATCGTCAAACATAGAAAAAGTAAACGAGCTGATAGAGCGGCAAACAGAGCTTCTTAAAAACGGTGTGGCCGTAGTTTCGGGCGATTACCAGTATAACACAATTTACGAATATACAAACTTAAACGAAATCAAACCGGCCATGATAGCCGAAGCCACCAAGGCCGCACGAGAAGCTGCTGACAAGTTTGCCGCCGACTCACACTCACGTCTGGGCAAAATCAAAAACGCCACCCAAGGACAATTCAGCATAGAGAACCGCGACCCGTATACACCATACCTGAAAAAAGTACGCGTTGTCTCAACCATAGTGTTCTATCTGGAAGACTGAAAACAACATAAAATACCGGAATCAAACCGGCATCACTCACAAAAGCCTACCGGCATTTTGCCAGCAGGCCATAAAAAGAGTCTGGCACGTGCCGGACTCTTTCATTATTTTTAAATACCGCCAATCCGTAACCGTCAAGCATACGCATATACACTCAAAAAAAAACAACAATCAACTTCCCGTTTCATAATATTTTGTAAATTTGCGCAATTATACACTACATAGCCCGGTTGCCGGAATATGTAAGATAATAATAACATACAACCAAATAATCATATATTTATGAACATTTCTCATATCGAACACGTGGGCATAGCAGTTCCGTCGCTAGACGAAGCCATACCCTTTTACGAAAACATCTTAGGCCTTAAATGTTTTGCCATTGAAGAAGTTGCAGACCAAAAAGTACGCACCGCGTTCTTTCAGGTAGGACAAACAAAAATCGAGCTGCTCGAAGGCACTTCTGACGACAGCGCGATTTCCAAATTCATAGCCAACAACGGCGGTCGCGGAGGAATACAGCACATAGCATTCGCCATGGCCGACGGCGTGGCAAACGCACTTGCCGACGCCGAATCAAAAGGCTGCCGCCTGATAGACAAAGCACCGCGCAAAGGAGCAGAAGGCCTGAACATAGCATTCCTTCATCCTAAAAGCACTTGCGGTGCGCTTGTAGAGCTCTGCGAAGACCCTAAAAAAGCATAACAACAATACACACATAATACAATATGAGCAACCAACTCGAAAAAGTGCAGGAGCTGATAGCGCTCCGCAACGAAGCTCGCATCGGAGGCGGTGAAAAAGCTATCCAGAAGCAGCACGACAAAGGCAAATACACAGCGCGCGAACGCATTGCACAACTCCTTGACGAAGGTTCGTTCGAGGAACTAGACATGTTTGTACGCCATCGCTGCACAAACTTCGGACAAGAAAAGAAAAGCTATCTGGGCGACGGCGTAGTTACCGGCTACGGTACAATCGACGGCCGTCTGGTTTATGTTTTCGCACAAGACTTCACCGTATTCGGAGGTTCTCTGTCGGAAACCATGGCTCTCAAGATATGCAAGGTAATGGACATGGCCATGAAAATGGGCGCGCCTGTTATCGGCTTAAACGACTCTGGAGGCGCACGTATCCAGGAAGGCATCAACGCGCTTGCCGGATATGCCGAAATTTTCCAGCGCAACATCATGGCATCGGGTGTGATACCCCAGATTTCAGGTATCCTCGGCCCCTGCGCCGGCGGTGCCGTTTATTCTCCGGCGCTTACCGACTTCACCATCATGACCAAAGGCATAAGCTACATGTTCCTCACCGGGCCTAAAGTAGTAAAAACCGTTACCGGCGAAGATGTTACCCAGGAAGCCCTTGGAGGTGCCGACGTTCACGCACGCAAGTCAGGCGTGGCACACTTCGCAGCCGAAGACGGAGAAGAAGCACTGAAAATAATCCGCAAGCTGTTCAGCTATATACCACAAAACAACCTCGAAGAACCGCCATTGGTTGAGTGCACCGACCCGATTGACCGTCTCGAAGACTCGCTCAACGACATAATTCCCGACAGCGCCAACAAGCCTTACGACATGTACGAGGTTATTGGTGCCATTGTTGACAACGGCGAATTCCTTGAAATACAACGCGACTATGCCAAGAATATAATCGTAGGATTTGCCCGTATGAACGGACAGTCGGTGGGCGTTGTAGCCAACCAGCCAAAATTCCTAGCCGGCGTGCTCGACTCGAACGCATCACGCAAAGGCGCACGTTTCGTACGTTTCTGCGACGCATTCAACATCCCCCTTGTAACACTTGTCGACGTTCCGGGATTCCTTCCAGGCACCGGACAAGAATACAACGGCGTAATCCTGCACGGAGCAAAACTTCTGTATGCTTATGGCGAAGCCACTGTGCCCAAGGTAACAGTTACACTGCGCAAAAGCTATGGCGGCAGCCATATAGTGATGTCGTGCAAGCAGCTGCGCGGCGACATGAACTACGCATGGCCTACAGCCGAAATAGCCGTTATGGGTGGTGCCGGAGCCGTGGAAGTGCTTTACGCACGCGAAGCCAAAGAAGCCGAAGACCCGGCCAAAGTACTCGCTGAAAAAGAAGCCGAATACAACAAGCTGTTCTGCAACCCCTACAACGCGGCAAAATACGGCTACATCGACGATGTAATAGAGCCTCGCAACACCCGTTTCCGCGTAATCCGCGCCCTTCAGCAACTAGCAACCAAAAAAGTTATAAATCCGGCAAAAAAACACGGAAACATTCCTTTATAAACCATCCGTCATTACCAACCAATGAAAAAAAGCATATTCATACTGCTCGCAGTGCTGGTAGGCGGATTCCTGAACCAAGTTGACGCGCAAGGCCGCAGAGGCCTGCGCATCAACGAAGTGATGGTTGCCAACGACAGCAACTTCATAGACGACTACGGGCGCCATAACGCATGGATCGAGCTATACAACTCAACCTATGCGCCTATGGAAATTTCAAGCGTATACCTGACAAACAACCCGGCCGAGCCAAAAAAATATCCGGTTCCGCTAGGCGATGTCAACACCGAAATACCGGCACGCCAACACGTTGTGTTCTGGGCCGACGGAGAGCCAAACAAAGGCACCTTCCATCTAAATTTCAAACTCACCCAGGGACAAGACAACTGGATTGGAATATATGATGCCAACGGCATAACACTGATTGACTCAATTACAGTTCCGGCATCACTGCTTCCAAACACCACCTACGCACGCCGCCTTGACGGCGAAGGCGAAGGCATAGAAGCCTGGGAAGTGCGAGACGGGTCCGACACATACTACATAACCCCGTCCAGCAACAATAAAATTGTAGACACCAACAAGAAAGTGGAAATGTTTGCAGAAACCGACGGCAACGGATTCGGACTTGCAGCAATGGCAATGATAATAGTATTCTCGGCCCTGCTGCTACTCTGCATATGCTTCTACATAATTTCACGTATAGGGTCAAAAGTATCTCGCCGCAACAAAGCCCGTTCACACGGCATGTCGGCAGAAACACTGACCGGCCGACAGACTGTTCAGACAACCGATCATGACTCCGGCGAAGAAATTGCGGCCGTGGTCATGGCGCTTCACGAACATCTAAACGCCCACGACAAAGAAAGCACCATACTTACAATAAACAAGGTGCGCAAATCGTACTCGCCATGGAGCTCTAAAATCTACAGCCTCCGCGAACTTCCGCGCCGGTAAACAGCCTTCAGGCAACAATACAAATCCTATACAGCAAAATCAACAAAATGAAAGAATATAAATACAAAATCAATGGCAACAACTACAACGTCTCCGTAGGCGACATTGTAGACAACATTGCCGAAGTTATGGTAAACGGAATGCCATACAAAGTAGAGCTAGAAAACAAACAAACATCTGTAAACGTAGTTTCAGCACCACGCCCTTCTGCCGTTCCGCGCACATCTACCGGTGAAAAAATAGTTAGCAAACCGCAGGCCGCCGGAGCATCGAAACAGGTTACAGCACCACTGCCCGGCACAATATTGTCAATAAGCGCAAAAGCTGGCGACATAGTAAAAGCAGCCGACACGGTAATTATATTGGAAGCCATGAAAATGGAAAACTCCATACATGCCGGATTCGACGGAAAAATAGCATCAATCAACGTAAACGCCGGCGACTCCGTATTGGAAGGCACCGTATTGTTTACAATTGAATAATGCCACTTCATCATAAACCTTATACCTAAACACGCTTTAACAGGCTCACAATATGACATTTCAAGAATTTATTACTGTCAACTTACACCAGTTCTGGGTGCTGACCGGCTTTGCCAACTGCACCTGGCAACATTTGGTAATGCTTGCAGTGGGTCTTTTCTTCCTTTGGCTAGCCATTAAGAAAAACTTCGAGCCGATGTTGCTGGTCCCAATAGGATTCGGCATACTTATCGGTAACATCCCGTTCAACGGTACTGCCGGGCTCGAAATTGGCATTTACGAAGAAAACTCGGTACTGAACATTCTCTACAACGGCGTTAGTGCCGGATGGTATCCGCCACTTATATTTTTGGGAATAGGCGCAATGACCGACTTCTCGGCACTCATAGCGAACCCTAAACTCATGCTTATCGGCGCAGCGGCACAATTCGGTATTTTCGGTGCCTACATGGTAGCACTGGCACTAGGCTTCGCACCTGACCAGGCCGGGGCAATCGCAATTATCGGCGGTGCCGACGGCCCTACCGCCATCTTCCTGTCGTCAAAACTAGCACCAAACCTCATGGGGGCTATTGCGGTTTCAGCCTATTCATATATGGCACTGGTTCCGCTTATACAGCCACCGATAATGCGCCTGCTTACAACAAAAAAGGAACGCGTTATAAAGATGAAGCCGGCACGTGCGGTATCGCAGAACGAAAAAATCATATTCCCCATTATCGGGCTTCTGCTTACCTGCTTTGTCGTACCCTCGGGTATACCTCTGTTAGGAATGCTGTTCTTCGGTAACATACTGCGCGAATGCGGAGTTACGACACGCCTTGCCAAAACGGCCTCAAACGCTCTCACCGACATAGTTACCATACTGTTGGGAATGACCGTCGGAGCGTCGACACAGGCCTCGGAATTCCTCACAATTGACACCATCTTCATCTTTGCCCTAGGCTTCATGGCTTTCATCATTGCCTCTGCCTCAGGCGTGCTATTTGTGAAATTGTTCAATATTTTCCTGCCTCAAAGCAAGAAACTGAACCCGCTCATCGGAAATGCCGGCGTATCGGCTGTACCGATGTCAGCCAGAATTTCAAACAACCTGGGTCTGGAATACGACCCGTCGAACTACCTCCTTATGCACGCCATGGGCCCGAACGTGGCCGGCGTGATAGGCTCGGCTGTTGCGGCAGGCGTATTACTAGGATTCCTGGCCTGATATTAAAATTACACAACAACCACCAACATACGGCTCTGCACGGCAAAATACCGTGCAGAGCCGTTAGCCTATAAACATGCACAAAAAAAACGGTTGCAGACAGAAAAAGCTAAAGATGTTACAGAGTTGTTAATTTAAATAATAATCAAAAACTTTTCCATACACTGGCGCGTATTTAAGACGAACATTCAAAATTGCACAAAATAATAATTAAGGCAATCTAAACGACAACTCAAATTATAGCCATAAAAAATGATTACAAAAAAGGTAATAGACGAATTATACAAAAGGTATTCAAAACCACCCAAAGGAATAGAGTATCTTGACATGGGCGCACTAATGGAACACGCATCGGCATCACACAACCTGGAACTGACCGACAATGGCGAATTAATAATAAATTCGCTAGACCAGGCCTCTCCGTTCAGCCGTCTCGAACTGTCACGTATACATGCAATAGTTCCTTTTGAACGCTCTGTGGCCATAGTGTTGCCAAATTCCATACTGTTCCTTAACAAAAAAGATTCCGGGGTAAACGTTCATTTCAAACCCAACCCTACATCATTTGTCGACAAACTGAAATGGCTTATAACTCGCGGATAAGCCACAATAAAACCAACGAAAAACACATCAAAAGCATACACCAGGGACACAGCCGGAGAACATGCAGGAAAAAAGCAGGCAAAAACTGCACCTACAACCAAAAACTGGCATCATAAATTTTCACATCTGCCGCGGAATAACTACCTTTATGCGATTTTTTCATTCTTTTAACCTTAAAAACCACACTCTACACTGCATATGTATCGCACAAAAACATGTGGCGAACTCCGCCTTGCCGACAAAGGCAACAAAGTAACCCTTTCCGGATGGGTACAGCGCGCACGCAAAATGGGCGGAATGACATTTGTCGACATACGCGACAGATACGGCATAACACAAGCTGTATTCGACAATTCCGTAGATGCCGGGCTATGCGAAAAAGCAAACCGTCTTGGCCGTGAATACGTAATTCAGCTCGAAGGCACAGTAGCCGAACGTTCCAGCAAAAATCCGGCCCTCCCCACCGGCGACATTGAAATCATAGCCGAAAGGCTCAACATACTTAATGCCTCGGAGGTTCCGCCATTTACTATCGAGGACGACACCGACGGTGGCGACGACCTGAGAATGCGCTACCGCTATCTGGACCTGCGCCGTACATGCGTAAGGAACAACCTTGAACTACGTCACCGTATGACAATGGAAGTACGCCGCTACCTCGATTCAAAAGGATTTCTGGAAATAGAAACCCCCATGCTTGTAGGCTCGACACCAGAAGGGGCACGCGACTTTGTTGTACCCTCCAGAATGAACCCGGGACAATTTTACGCTCTGCCACAATCGCCACAAACGCTAAAGCAACTGCTAATGGTGTCAGGAATGGACCGTTACTTCCAGATTGTTAAATGCTTCCGCGACGAAGACCTGCGCGCCGACCGGCAGCCGGAATTCACACAGATCGACTGCGAAATGAGCTTTGTGGAACAAGACGATGTAATAAACCTTTTCGAAGGCATGACACGCCATCTGTTCAAGGAACTACGCGGCGTAGAACTGCCTGAAAAATTCCAACGCATGCCATGGGCCGAAGCAATGCGCCTATACGGGTCAGACAAGCCCGACCTCCGGTTTGGAATGACATTTGTGGAACTCGACGGCATAATGAAAGGACATGGCTTCACCGTATTCGACAATGCCGCATACATCGGCGGAATATGCGCCACAGGTGCCGCTCATTACACACGCAAGCAGCTCGACCAGCTTACCGAATTTGTAAAACGGCCACAAATAGGCGCAAAAGGCCTGGTTTACGCACGCGTCGAACCAGACGGAAACGTAAAATCGTCAGTCGACAAATTCTACACTCAGGAAACCCTGCAGCAAATGAAAGAAGCCTTTGGCGCACAGCCGGGCGACCTCATTCTCATTCTCAGTGGCGACGATGCCATGAAGACACGCAAAATGCTTTGCGAACTCCGTCTGGAAATGGGACGCCAGCTGGGACTACGCGACAAAAACAAATTCTCCTGCCTGTGGGTGGTTGACTTCCCAATGTTTGAATGGAGCGACGAAGAACAGCGCCTTATGGCAATGCATCACCCGTTTACACATCCAAAAGACGAAGACATACCGCTGCTTGACACCGACCCCGCATCTGTGCGCGCCGACGCATACGACATGGTTATAAACGGCGTAGAAGTAGGAGGCGGCTCAATACGTATACACGACTCTGCACTACAGGCAAAAATGTTCGAGATACTCGGATTCACACCAGAAAAAGCCCAGGAACAATTCGGATTCCTTATGAACGCGTTCCGCTATGGCGCACCGCCTCACGGCGGACTGGCATACGGCCTCGACCGCTGGGTGTCGTTGTTTGCCGGCCTCGACTCCATACGCGACTGCATAGCATTCCCCAAAAACAACTCCGGACGCGACGTAATGCTCGATGCTCCGGCACCCCTCGAACATAAACAACTCGACGAGCTGAACCTGAAAGTAGGCATCGAAAACAAGCAATGACAATCACAAACGCACAAATAGCCGGCGCAATAGAGCAATACGCCCCGCTCTCCCTTCAGGAACCGTGGGACAACTCCGGATGGCAGCTAGGCAACCCCTTTGCCGCCTGCACCGGGGCTCTAATTTGCGTCGACGCATCATGCGGCGTTGTCGACGAAGCGGTAAAAAAAGGCCTCAACCTTATAATAACCCATCATCCGCTCATTTTTCACCCACTTAAACAAATACTCACCGGCACAAACCGGGTGTCCGACACAGTAGCCAAGGCCATTTCTGCCGGAATATCAATATATTCCTGTCACACAGCCATTGACAATGCCCCAAACGGAGTATCGTGGCAAATAGCCTCCGACCTGGGCCTGTGCAACATCAGGCCATTGGCACCAGGCCATGTAGCAAACTCTG